>NZ_MKUI01000006.1:0-164310 GCF_001898585.1 Aeromonas sp. 62-46
GGGCTATCGCCAGTAGAGTGTGAGAAGCAATATTTCGAGAGGCTCGAAAGTGTCTAGAGAAGCCGGGGCGATTCAAACGTCTGGCCGAGCCTGCGGCTCAGAGCCTGTGAGTCTGAGGGCCTGTGAGGTAGGAAGCGGCTTGCACACCGGCTAACGGCCATAAAAAAACCGGCGCCTGGGCGCCGGTTTTTGTTCTCCGAGACTCTATTACAGAGAAGCGGTGAAGGTACGGGTGATGACGTCTTGCTGTTGCTCCTTGGTCAAGGAGTTGAAGCGAACGGCATAACCGGATACGCGGATGGTCAACTGCGGATATTTCTCCGGGTTTTCCATGGCGTCCAGCAGCATTTCACGGTTCATTACGTTGACGTTCAGGTGCTGACCACCTTCCAGGTTGGCTTCGTGGTGGAAGTAACCATCCATCAGGCCGGCCAGGTTGGCTTTCTGGGCTTCCATGTCTTTACCCAGCGCGTTCGGCACGATGGAGAAGGTATAGGAGATACCATCTTTGGCGTAGGCGAACGGCAGCTTGGCAACGGACGTCAGGGAAGCAACGGCACCCTTCTGATCACGACCGTGCATCGGGTTGGCACCCGGGCCGAACGGCGCACCGGCGCGACGACCATCCGGGGTGTTACCGGTCTTCTTGCCGTACACCACGTTGGAGGTGATGGTCAGCACGGACTGGGTAGCCACGGCACCGCGGTAGGTGTTGAGCTTCTGGATCTTCTTCATGAAGCGCTCGACCAGGTCGCAGGCGATGTCATCGACGCGAGCGTCGTTGTTGCCGAACTGCGGGTACTCGCCTTCGATTTCGAAGTCGATGGAGACGCCATCGGCATCACGTACCGGCTTGACCTTGGCGTACTTGATGGCAGACAGGGAGTCAGCGGCTACGGACAGACCGGCGATACCACAGGCCATGGTGCGATAGACGTCACGGTCGTGCAGCGCCATCAAGGAGGCTTCGTAGCTGTACTTGTCGTGCATGTAGTGGATGATGTTCAGGGCGGCGACATACTGCTTGGCCAGCCAGTCCATGAAGTGATCCAGTCTGTCCATCACGTCGTTGTAGTCGAGGTACTCGGAGGTGACCATTTCGGTCTTAGGACCGACCTGGATCTTGAGCTTCTCGTCCATACCGCCGTTGATTGCATACAGCATGGTCTTGGCCAGGTTGGCACGGGCACCGAAGAACTGCATCTGTTTGCCGACGATCATCGGGGACACACAGCAAGCGATGGCGTAGTCATCGTTGTTGAAGTCCGGACGCATCAGGTCGTCGTTCTCGTACTGAACGGAAGAGGTCTCGATGGATACCTTGGCGCAGTACTTCTTGAAACCGACCGGCAGCTTCTCGGACCACAGGATGGTCAGGTTCGGCTCAGGGGACGGGCCCATGGTGTACAGGGTGTTCAGCATACGGAAGCTGTTCTTGGTGACCAGGGTACGGCCATCAACGCCCATACCAGCCAGGGTCTCGGTGGCCCACATCGGGTCGCCGGAGAACAGTGAATCGTATTCCGGGGTACGCAGGAAGCGAACCATACGCAGCTTCATGACCATGTGGTCCATCAGCTCCTGGGCTTCTTGCTCGGTGATCAGACCCTTTTGCAGGTCACGCTCGATGTAGATGTCCAGGAAGCTGGAGGTACGACCGAAGGACATGGCCGCGCCGTTCTGGGACTTGACCGCCGCGAGGTAGGCGAAGTAGGTCCACTGTACGGCTTCTTTGGCGGTCTTGGCCGGTACGGAGATGTCGCAGCCATATTTGGCAGCCATCACCTTCATCTGGGCCAGGGCACGGTGCTGCTCGGAGATCTCTTCGCGCAGACGGATGGTGGCTTCCAGGTTGACACCGTTTTCCAGGTCAGCCTGCAGGGACTTGAACTGAGCCAGTTTGTCGGCCATCAGGAAGTCGATACCGTACAGGGCAACACGGCGGTAGTCACCGATGATACGGCCACGGCCGTAGGCATCCGGCAGACCGGTGATGACGCCGGACTTGCGGCAGTTCAGGATGTCTTTGGTGTAGACGTCGAACACGCCCTGGTTGTGAGTCTTGCGGTACTCGGTGAAGATCTTCTCGACCATGGGGTCAAGCTGGCGACCGTACACTTCGCAAGAGGTCTTGACCATCTTGATACCGCCGTTGGCGATGATGGCGCGCTTGAGCGGCTTGTCGGTCTGCAGACCAACGATTTGCTCCAGGCTCTGGTCGATATAGCCGGCATCGTGAGCGGTAATGGTGGAGGGCAGGTCGGTATCAAAATCGACCGGCGCGTGAGTGCGGTTCTCGATCTTGATGCCTTCCATGACCTTGTCCCACAGCTTGGTGGTGGCTTCGGTCGCGCCAGCCAGGAAGGACTCGTCACCTTCATACGGGGTGTAGTTCTTCTGGATGAAGTCACGGGTGTTGACAGAGGTCTGCCATTCACCGGCTGCGAAGCCTTCCCATGCTTTTTGGAACTGTTCGTTAAGTTCTGCCATTTTCATTACCTCTCAAGGTATTTATGTGTCTGCCGCCATCCTTAATGATGGCGACGGAAGATAAACCAGTAAGTCAGCCCAACCATGACGCCACCACCAATGATATTACCGATGGTGACAGGGATGAGGTTGTGCAGGACGAAGTTGGACACGGTCAGGTCGGCAAAGGTCGCCGGATCCTGGCCGATGGCCTGCCAGAATTCCGGGCTCGCGACGCTGTGGATGGCGATACCGACCGGGATCATAAACATGTTTGCGATGCTGTGCTCAAAACCGGAGGCCACGAACATGGCGACGGGGAGCAGCATCACCATCACCTTGTCGGTGGCGCTGCGGGCGCCGAAGGCCATCCACACGGCGAGACACACCATGAGGTTGCAGAGGATGCCAAGGGCCACGGCCTCGAAGAAGGTGTGATGGATCTTGTGCTGGGCCACTTTCATGGCGTTCAGACCCCACTGGCCATCCGCTGCCGTGTATTGTGCCGACATGATGATGAGGCCGACGATGATGAGACCGCCGATGAGGTTGCCGAAGTAGACCAGTCCCCAGTTCTTGAGCAGCTGGGCCCAGCTGATGCGATTCGCCGCCTTGGCTACCAGGGTGAGGGTAGTGGAGGTGAACAGTTCGGCGCCGAGCAGGACGCAGAGGATGAGACCGAGGGAGAAGCAGATGCCGCCCACCAGCTTGGACATGCCCCAGGCCATGCCGCTTGAGCCCGTGGTGACGGTGATATAGAAGACGAAGGCGATGGCGATGAAGGCGCCAGCGGTGATGGCCAGGGGAATGACCTTGTATGCGGGCTTGGTGGCCTTGGCATAGGTAATGTCTTCGGCCAGGGCGGCGATGGCTTCGGGCTTCAGACAATCAAAGGGAGATTCTGCTTTCAATTCTCAGTACCTGCATATTTTGCCTGTGGAAATCATAACAAAGGGGCTGATCCCCAAAATTGACTCCGATCAAGAATTACAGATTGTGAATGTAATTTTACTACAGGATTTTTCGCCATCCGGAAGCGTTTCTTTACACCAGGTTTCAGGTGAAACAGAAATGAGTCTGTTATTAATTTTATGATTTTTAAGAACTTATAAAGGACACCCTGAAAAAAGTACCGGCCAGGCACCTGTGCGGCCGCACTGCACCATGAGTGCCAAATTAACAACCCCCTAAGAGGTATTTTTTGTCTTTTATTTCATCTTTGTGGCACGGCCAGCCAAAGCGTAGACCATAAAACAGAAGGGGCCATAAGGCCCCTTCGTCACACTAGCATATCAGTTCCAGGTATGGATTCGTTTGGCTTTTTGCAATTTCTCGTAAGCGGCCAGCAGTTTCTGGTGCAGCGGGAACTGGGAGAGGGAGAGATCGGCGGCTTCCAGACCGTGGAAGCGCGCCTCGCCGCGGGCGTTGGCCCACGCCTGCGCCAGGGTCTCTTCCCCGAACATGCGGGCGAACACCGGGCGGTACTGCTCGGGGTCGCGTTCCTCGTCCAGGAAGAGCTCGACGCAGGCGCGCAGGGCGCGGTAGTAAGCGGCGCGATCCGCCGGGAACACCGACTGGTTGAACTCCATGGTCCAGTCGATGAGGTCGAGGGCGCTCTCCAGGTCGCCTGCGGCCAGCGCCAGCATGGCTTTGAGCTCACCGACGCGCAGGGTGTGCAGGGCAGTGCCCTTGGCGGCGGCGATGCCGAGCAGCTCGCGCACCCGGGTCCGCTCGTCGTGACCCTCTTCATCCAGCTGGTCGAACAGGGCCATGTACTGCTCTGCGTCCCACTCGAGCGCCGGCAGCGCCAGGATGGTCTCCCGCAGGTGGGCCCCCATGGTGTTATTGGCCAGCAGCAGATCTTCCACCGGATAGATGTCGGACATGCCGGGCACCAGGATACGGCAGGCGTAGACACCCAGGTGCTCGTAGTCGGCGATGTAGACCGGCTGCTCCAGCTCGTGGAAGATGCCGATCAGGTGGTCGAACTCCTCTTGCGAGGTGCCACGGAAGTCCCAGTCGGCAAACTCGAAGTCGGACTCTTCCTTGAACAGATCCCAGCTGATGAGGCCGGAGGAGTCGATGAAGTGGGTCTCCAGGTTGTGGTGATCCGCCACCTGCTCGTTGTCAAACGACGGCGGCACGAAGACGTCCAGATCCTTGAGGCTGCGCCCTTGCAGCAGTTCGGTGACGGTGCGCTCGAAGGCGACCTCGAAGCGCGGGTGGGCGCCGAAGGAGGCAAAGCAGGTGCCGTTGCTCGGGTTGAGCAGCACCACGCAGATGACCGGATAACGGCCGCCGAGGGAGGCATCGAAGCTGTAGATGGGGAAGCCTTCGGCCTCCAGTGCATCGATGGACGCCTTGATGCCGGGGTAACGGGCGATGACCTCGCCCGGGATCTGGGGCAGGCTGATGGCCTCGGCGATGATCTTGTTCTTCACGTGGCGCTCGAACACCTCCGACAGCCCCTGGGCGCGGGCCTCGGTGCGGGTGTTGCCGGCGCTCATGCCGTTGGAAACATACAGGTTGCCGACGATGTTCATCGGGATATAGACGGTCTGGTGGTCGGACTGGCGCTCGAAGGGCAGGGCGACGATGCCGCGCTCCTCGTTGCCGGATTGCAGGTCCACCAGCATGTCGGCGGTCACTTCACCGTCCGGGTTGTAGAACTTGCGGGTGAAGGAGTCGAGCAGACCGGCGGGCAGCTGATCCCCCTCGATGGGGAACCACTTCTCGTTCGGGTAGTGGACGAAGTCGCCATTGGCGACCTGCTCGCCCAGGTAGAAGTCGGCGAAGAAGTAGTTGGTGGAGAGACGCTCGAAATACTCGCCAAGGGCGGAGGCGAGCGCCGCCTTCTTGCTGGCACCTTTGCCGTTGGTGAAGCAGAGGGCGCACTCCTTGTCCCGGATGTGCACGGACCAGACGTTGGGCACGGGGTTGAGCCAGGAGGCCTCTTCGATATCAAACCCCAGGGCTTGCAGCTTGGTCTGGAAGCGTTCGATGGAGTCTTCCAGCGCTGCGTCCTTGCCGGGAATAAAAGTGTGGTCGGTCATCACAATGTCCTGATTTTATGGGCTCATGTTTGGACGCAGATAATAGCATGAGTGACGGGGAAAGCGGCCAGGGCAATGGTGTGGGCTTGCCCAGGTCTGCATTGGATGGGCGGGGTGTGGCAGTGGGGCCGGGCGGTGCGCTGCGGGGCGGCGATTTTTCATGGGAAAGAGGGTTGGGTCATCAGTTTTACTTAACATAATTAAGATAAAGTAAATTTTATTATGACCCTGTGCCCTTCATCATGGCGTCAACCGTTGGCGGGGGAAGGAAAAGAGGGGAACGCCCGTGCCCGTTCCGCCGCCCCGTCTTGATGAACCTTGACCAGGAGTGCTGAATGTTCCCGATGATCCCCCGTATAGACCCCGAGATAGCCAGGTTGGCGCCGGGCTTTTGTGCCCTCAGCATCGTGGTGGAAGCCGCCCCCGTGATTGACACTCTGGTGGGGGAGCGGGCCCTGGCCCGGGCATGTGCGGCCCTTGGCACCGACGAGGCTCCCTGGGCCCTTGAACATCTGGCCGCCTGGGATCAGGTGTTCAAGGGGTTTGGCGCCAAGCCTGCCCGCACGCCCTGCTCGGCCCAGGCACTGCGCAAGCGGGTGCTGCGCGATGGCGTCTTGCCTGCCATCGATCCCGTTGTCGATCTCTACAACGCCATCAGCATCGAGTATGCCATTCCCGTGGGCGGGGAGGATCTGGCGGCCTATGTGGGGACGCCGCGCCTGGTGATTGCCGATGGCAGCGAATGCTTTGACACCCTCAAAGAAGGGCTGCCAACCCAGGAGGCACCGGCTCCCGGAGAGGTGGTGTGGCGGGACGATCTCGGCGTCACCTGTCGCCGCTGGAACTGGCGCCAGGGGATCCGCACTCGCCTGAGCCTCTCTTCCCCCCGGATGTGGTTCATTCTGGAGTGTCTGCCGCCGATGCCGCGCACAGCCTTGTGGGAGGCCGGCGACAGGCTGATTGCCGGTCTTACGCAGATGATGCCTGGGGCCCGCATCGAGCAGACGCTGGTGGAGTGATTGAAGGAGCAGACGAAAAGATAAAAGGAGGCGCCCCATGCTCGCCCGGGCGGTCATGGGGCGGATCTTGCTCGCCATCACGCGCCATGCCACGTCTGTGCCACCCGCCTTTCCCCACCGCCTGCGAACACATCAGCAAGCAGAGGAACACAGCAACATGCCGGGCCGACATCGCCCCCTGGAGCTTGCCACGTCGGGGCCGGTGTACCCGGCCCTTTCAGCGCGCCTAACCGATGAACTTCAACCCCAGAATGCCGACGATGATGAGCAGCAGGCAGAGCACCCGGGCCAGGGTGGCCGGTTCGTTGAACAGCCAGATCCCCATCAGCACGGTGCCGACCGCGCCGATGCCGGTCCAGACCGCATAGGCGGTGCCAAGGGGCAGCTGTTTGACCGCCATGGCGAGCAGCAGCACGCTCACGGCCATGGCGATCAGGGTCAGCAGGGTGGGGAGGGGACGGCTGAAACCGTCGGTGTATTTGAGGCCGATGGCCCAGGCGACCTCGAACAGGCCGGCCAACAGCAGGAGCAACCAGGACATAAGGCAGATTCCGCAGGAAGCAGGGTCGTCCCTGCGTATCAGGAGGCCTCGGGGCCGTCCCCGAGGGGCAGCGGGGCTGCCGGTCGGTCTCAATGATGCCCCAACTGGAAGCAGGATGCCAACCGGCTGCCCGCAGGTCGGCCAGGCCGATGGATATTGCAGCGAATGGCACAGAATATTGCGCAATTCGACTTGCGCCCGCCGCCACAATCCGTAATGTGAACAGACGCATTTTTTGCAACTCATATATTGTGAATCCCTTGTAAACGGCTGGCGCCAAGGCAGGGGGTCACGGGTACCACACACGATTTCTATAAGCAGCTATCCAGGGTAGGACATTATGAAAAAAGTAGGTTTGGTCGGTTGGCGTGGCATGGTGGGTTCGGTCTTGATGAGCCGGATGCAGGAAGAGAAGGATTTTGCCCGTATTCAACCCACCTTCTTCACCACCTCCCAGGCCGGTGAGGCCGCCCCCAATTTTGGCGTCGATGCCGGCACCCTGCAGGACGCTTTCGATCTCGAGGCGCTGGCCGCACAGGACGTCATCATCACCGCCCAGGGCGGCGACTACACCAAGGATGTCTATCCGCGCCTGAAAGCCGCCGGCTGGCAGGGCTACTGGATTGATGCTGCCTCCTCCCTGCGCATGGAGAAGGACGCTGTCATCATCCTGGATCCGGTCAACGGCGACGTCATTGAAGATGCCCTGAACGACGGCATCAAGACCTTCGTTGGCGGCAACTGCACCGTCAGCCTGATGCTGCTGGCCCTGGGTGGCCTGTTCAAGGCCGATCTGGTGGAGTGGGTGAGCGTGGCCACCTATCAGGCGGCCTCCGGTGGTGGTGCCCGCCACATGCGCGAGCTGGTCACCCAGATGGGCATGCTGCGGGATGAAGTGGCGGTGGAGCTGGCGGATCCCGCCTCCGCCATCCTCGACATCGAGCGCAAGATCACCGAGAAGACCCGCTCCGGCACCCTGCCGGTGGACAATTTCGGCGTGCCGCTGGCCGGTGGCCTCATCCCCTGGATCGACACCAAGCTCGACAACGGCCAGAGCCGCGAAGAGTGGAAGGGTCAGGCCGAGACCAACAAGATCCTGGGCATCGAAAACGCCGCCATTCCGGTGGATGGTCTGTGCGTGCGTATCGGTGCCCTGCGCTGCCACAGCCAGGCCTTCACCATCAAGCTGAAAAAAGATGTTCCCTTGGCCGAGATCGAAGCCCTGCTGGCCGCCCACAACGACTGGGTCAAGGTGATCCCCAACGATCGCGACATCACCGCCCGCGAGCTGACCCCGGCTGCCGTTACTGGCACCCTCAGCATCCCGGTGGGTCGTCTGCGCAAGCTCAATATGGGTCCGGAGTACCTGGCCGCCTTTACTGTGGGTGACCAGCTGCTGTGGGGCGCCGCCGAGCCGCTGCGCCGCATGCTCAACATCCTGCTGGCCCGCTGAGGTAGCGGCAGCAGGGAACAAGGAAGGCCTGGCCTTTCTTGTTCCCCTCTTCGTGCCTGTCCATAAAAAAGCGGCATCCCTTGGGATGCCGCTTTTTAATTTATCCAGTTTGACTCTTAGATGTTCTGTGCTTCGTTTGGCACGATGACAGAGGCATGATTTCCTTTCGGCCCCTGCTGCAGTTCAAAGTTGACTGCCTGACCTGCTTTCAAGGTCTTGTAACCTTCCATTTGAATCGTGGAGTAGTGAGCGAAGATGTCTTCACCACCGCCTTCCGGACAGATAAACCCAAATCCTTTTGCGTTGTTGAACCACTTGACTGTTCCGGTTGCCATACATCTACATCCTTTTATTGATTACCCTGAAGTCGTTGAGTAACCTGCGCCAGCCTTATATAACTAGGGCATGACCCCGTAGCAGACGGGCGCCGATTAGCAAGTAACCAATCTAGTCCAACTTTTAAGCGAGTCAAGAAGTTGTTAACAACCGATGTGATCTGGTTAACAAGTCTATTGACAATCTTGAGCGACACGGTAGTAATCTAGAGGTACCAAAGCGCAACTATGAGCAAGCAGAAAGAACTCTTTGCTAATGAAGAGATTGCAGAAGCAGAGAAAACGAAGCTGCAACCGCCACCCATGTACAAGGTCGTCCTGAACAACGACGACTACACACCGATGGAGTTCGTGGTGGAGGTGCTGCAAAGGTTCTTTGGTATGGATCTGGAGAAGGCCACTCAGGTGATGCTGAGCGTGCATTATAGTGGTAAGGGAGTCTGCGGCACATTTACCGCCGAGATTGCCGAGACCAAAGTGGTCCAGGTCAACACCTATTCACGTAACAACGAACATCCACTGCTATGTACCATGGAAAAGGCTTGAATCTGATGACTTGATGGCGATAACGACACCGCATTGTTGCTGTACTGAGGGGAGGTGCCTATGTTGAACAAAGATCTAGAAAAGACGCTGAACGAGGCTTTCAAACTGGCCCGTGACGAGCGCCACGAATTCATGACCGTCGAGCACCTGTTGTTGGCCCTGCTGGATAACAGCTCAGCCCATGAGGCGCTGAGTTCATGTGGTGCGGATGTGGAACAGATGCGCAAAGAGATCCGCGCCTTCATCAATCAAACGACCCCGCTCATCCCCCGTGACGACGAAGACAGGGAAACCCAGCCGACGCTGGGCTTCCAGCGCGTGCTGCAACGTGCCGTCTTCCATGTCCAGTCGTCGGGTAATACCGAGGTGAGCGGTGCCAATGTCCTGGTCGCCATCTTCAGCGAACAAGAGTCCCAGGCCGCCTACTTCCTGAAAAAAGCCGAAATAAGCCGCCTGGATGTGGTGAACTTCCTGTCCCACGGGGTGCGCAAGGACAACAAGCCCGAGAGTGGTGGCAACAATGCGGAATCTGATGACGAGGTATCCTCTGCCCAGATAGAAAGCTTTGCCACCAACCTCAACCAGCTGGTGCTGGAGGGGCGTATCGACCCGCTCATCGGCCGTGATCAGGAGCTCAATCGCACCATTCAGGTATTGTGCCGCCGTCGCAAGAACAACCCCTTGCTGGTCGGGGAAGCCGGGGTGGGCAAGACCGCCATCGCCGAAGGGCTTGCCTACCGTATCGTCAAGGGGGATGTGCCCGAGGTGATTGCGGGTAGCACCATCTACTCCCTGGACATGGGCTCCCTGCTGGCGGGCACCAAGTATCGAGGTGACTTCGAGAAGCGCCTCAAGGTGCTGCTCAAGCAGATCGAACGTCAGGAGGGGGCCATCCTCTTCATCGACGAGATCCACACCATCATTGGCGCTGGTGCGGCTTCCGGTGGCCAGCTGGATGCGGCCAACCTCATCAAGCCGCTGCTCTCCAATGGTCTGCTGCGCTGCGTGGGCTCCACCACCTACCAGGAATATGCCCAGATCTTCGAGAAGGACAGGGCCCTTGCTCGCCGCTTCCAGAAGATCGACATCGTCGAACCCACAGTAGACGACACCACTCGCATTCTGATGGGACTCAAGAGCCGTTATGAGTCTCACCATGGCGTGCGTTACACCGTCAAGGCGATCCGGGCGGCGGTGGAGCTCTCCGCCAAGTACATCAATGATCGCCATCTGCCTGACAAGGCCATCGACGTCATCGACGAAGCGGGGGCAGGGCAACGCCTCTTGCCCGTCAGCAAGCGCAAGAAGGTGATCAATGTGCCGGAAATCGAAGCCATTGTTGCCAAGATTGCCCGTATTCCCGAGAAATCTGTCTCCTCCTCCGACAAGGAAGTGCTGAAGAACCTGGAGCGTAATCTCAAGATGGTGGTGTTCGGGCAGGACAAGGCCATCGAGGTGCTGACCGATGCCATTCGGTTGTCACGTTCAGGGCTTGGCAACGAACGCCGACCTGTGGGCTGCTTCCTGTTTGCCGGCCCGACCGGGGTGGGCAAGACCGAAGTGACCCAGCAACTGGGCAAGGCGCTCGGGGTCGAGGTATTGCGATTTGACATGTCGGAATACATGGAACGCCATACCGTGTCCCGGTTGATCGGGGCTCCTCCCGGTTACGTGGGATTCGAGCAGGGAGGGCTGTTGACCGACTCCGTCCTCAAGCATCCGCACTCCGTCGTGCTGCTTGACGAGATCGAGAAGGCGCACCCGGATGTCTTCAACCTGCTGCTGCAGGTGATGGACAACGGTACCCTGACGGACAACAACGGGCGCAAGGCAGATTTTCGCAATGTGATCCTGGTGATGACCACCAACGCAGGGGTTCAGGAAACCCAGCGCAAGTCCATCGGCTTCCAGCAGCAGGACATGAGCCACGATGCCATGGCGGTGATCAACAAGACGTTCAGTCCGGAGTTCCGCAACCGGCTCGATCACACCATCTGGTTCAACCATCTCGACATGGGAGTGATCCATCAGGTGGTTGACAAGTTCATCGTCGAGCTGCAGGTTCAGCTGGATGCCAAGGGCGTTTCACTGGAGGTGTCTGAAGAGGCGCGCCACTGGTTGGCAGAGAAAGGGTATGACAGGGCAATGGGGGCAAGACCCATGGGCCGGGTCATTCAGGAGCACCTCAAGAAGCCCCTGGCCAACGAGATCCTGTTCGGTTCCCTGGTCGATGGCGGCATTGTGAAGGTCGAGCTGGTGAACAACAGCCTCAGCTTTGATTTTCAGGTCAACGTTGAAGCTGTCTCTCACTGACTGTGAGCAAGGCCGGAAATGACAAAAAACCCCAACCGAGAGGCTGGGGTTTTTTGCTGAATTCCTGGCTTAGCGAGAGCGGAAAACAATACGTCCCTTGGAGAGATCGTACGGAGTCAGAGCCACCGTTACTTTGTCCCCAGTCAGGATACGGATGTAGTTTTTGCGCATCTTGCCGGAAATATGAGCGATAACCACGTGACCATTTTCCAGTTCCACACGGAACATGGTATTGGGCAAGGTTTCGAGAATGGTACCCTGCATCTCAATACTGTCTTCTTTAGCCATTGAATCCTCTTGATAAGCCACAACAAAAAACCGCTGGATCATGCCGGATTTAAGGCTATGTGTAAAGTTTACTCGGGCTTGGTGTCGATTTTTTTCCATTCGCCCTGTACCAGCAGCTCATGGGGCAGGTATTGGCGCTTGTAATTCATCTTGCGGCACTCCTCCACCAGATACCCCAGATAGAGCCACTGACGACCGGTCCGTCTGGCCAGTTCCAACTGGCTCAGGATGGCGAAGGTGCCGAGCGACCGGTCGGCATAGTCGGGGTCGAAGAAGGTGTACATGGCGCTCAGAGAGTGGGGAAGCAGGTCCGTGGTGGCCACGCCGATGAGGCGTCCCTCCTTGCGCATCTCCAGATAGAGGGGGGGCATCCAGTCACAGTGCAGGAACCCCTTGTATTGGGTCCGGCTCGGTGGATACATGCTGCCATCCCGATGACGCTCACGGATATAGCGTTCATAGAGCTGGTAATACTCGGGCTTGTCGTCATAGCTCAGCACGAGCTCGAGATCCCGGTTCAACTGGCGGATGCGCTTCTGCCCACGGCTCGGGATGAAGCGTTCACTGTGTATGCGCAAGGATTGGCAGGCGCTGCAGGCGGGACAGTGAGGACGATAGATGTCGTTGCCACTGCGCCGGAATCCTGCCGTCAGCAGCCGTTCGTACCCGGCGGCGTTGAGCAGTTCATGGTCCATCAGGACCAGCAACTGCTCCTGCTCGTGACCGAGGTAGCTGCACGGGTGCCTGGGGGTCAGCCCGACCTTGAGGATCACTTCTTCACTCATAGGCTGATTCTCCTCGGTTGCCAGCATCCCTCTTGCAACGGTTGCCGGGTCAGGGTGGCCAGGGTGGTCAGAAAGCGCTGCCTTGGCCACTCCTGAACGCCCAGCGTGGCCAGAAAGTCGTTTTGCATCTGGCAGTCGATGAGGGCACCGCCGTGCCCTGCAAAGTGGCGACAGAGGGCCACCATGGCCAGTTTGGCGCCATTGTCGATGCGGCTGAACATGGATTCACCACAAAAGAGTCTGCCCAGGGAGAGACCATAGAGACCTGCCTGCAACTGATCATCCTGCCAGACCTCGATGGAGTGGGCATGACCGAGGCGATGAAGGCGCCGATAGGCATTGATCATGGGGGCACTTATCCAGGTGCCGCTGGCGGTGCGACGAGGCGCGGCGCAGGCTGCAATGACGTCATCAAAGGCGCGATTGATGTAAATCTCGAAGGGGGTGCGGCGCAAACACTTCTGCAGGCTGCGGCCGATGTGGAGTTCCTCGGGCACGATGACTCCCCTGGGATCCGGTGACCACCACAGCAGTGGCTGATGGGGTTCATTCCACGGAAAGATCCCGCTGTGGTAAGCTGCCAGCAATCGAGCGGGGGAGAGATCTCCCCCAATCGCGAGCAGCCCGTTGGGCTCTTCCAGCGCATGGCTGGGGGAGGGAAACCAGCACAGCTCATCATCCAGTTCGGTAAGATAGCGAGACATAAGGCAGAGGTTCATAGATGAAGGCCATTATCCTGATAGTATCCAGCTTGCTTGGCTTTGTCACGGCGCCGGCCTGGAGTGCGGTGTATGAACGCAACACGGCGCGTCCGGTGGAGCAGGTGGTCTTCGGCCAGGTGGATGCGGTGCGCAACATCACCCAGCACCAGATGGTGGAATCAGAGCATTCCGGCTGGAAAACCCTGGGAGGTGCCGTGCTTGGCGGGCTGCTCGGCAACCAGTTTGGCGGTGGGCACGGGCGGGAGATTGCCACTGCGGTCGGGGCGCTGGCGGGAGCGGCGGCGGTGCAGCAGTTTCAGTCAGGGGGCAGCGTGGTGGAGAACAAGCTGGTGGAGCTGCTGATCCGCAACGAGCAGAACGGGCTCATCAACGTGATCCAGGATTACGATCCGGCCATGGTCTTTGCGCAGGGCGACAAGGTGCGCATCCTCTATTTCAGTGATGGGGTGCGGGTCGACAAGACCTATTGAACGGAGAAGAAGGGATTGACCCGGCGGCCGCCACATAAGGGGCGCCGGGCGGTACTACACGGAGTGCCTCTGCTGATGCTTGCTCAGACGTCCTGACAGACTATCTTGTCTCGCCCGGTATTCTTTGCCTGATACAACTGGCGATCTGCTTCGCTCAGCGCCTCGTCCATGGAGAGCCGCCCGACATTGATGACGCCGAAACTGGCGCGTACAAAGAGCGATATCTCCCGCGACAGCGGTTGCTGGCGCATTTGCAGACGAAGCCCTTCCAGTCGCTTGAGCAGCACGGGAACGGGGCAGTGGGGCACCATCAGGGCAAATTCTTCACCACCGAATCGGGCTATCATGGCATCCGGGAAGAACTGGGTGAGCAGCCTGGCCAGATGACAGAGCAGCTGATCGCCGATGGCATGCCCCCAGTGATCATTGACCTGCTTGAAGTGATCCACATCGAGCACGCACAGGGAGAGCTGCGCCTGATGGCGCTGATGCTCCTCGAACCACTTTTGACCCTCGTTGAACCAGTAGCGTCTGTTGTAAAGTCCGGTCAGGTAGTCTCGGTTGGCCGATTCCTGGATGTTGTTGAACTGCTCAAGGGCCTCCAGGTTGTGGCTGACCCGGCACTGCAGCTCCTCGGGTTCAAAGGGCTGATTGAGAAAATCATTCGCCCCTTGCTTGAGGTAGCGTGCCGAGAGGCCGTGTTTGTCCGATACCGAGATGCCGATGATGGCGAGCTGCTGCTTGCTGTAGCGCTCGCGCAGCATTCGCACCAGGCTGATGCCATCGATCTCCGGCATGTAGTAGTCCACCAGCATCAGGCGAATGGCGGGGTGCTGCTCGAGCTGCGCCAGCGCATCGCGGGCTGAATTGGCCTCGTGCACCTGCAACAACTGCTTGCGCAACTGGGCCGCGGTACGGTGACGGGAGGTGCGTGAATCGTCGACCACCAAGACTTCGATGGCCTGGTTGAGGTAGAGGCGGTGCACCAGACCGACGGCATATTGCAGGGAGTGACGTGAATCCTTCATCACGTAGTCCAGCACCCCGGCCTCCAGCCAGGCTTCCCGCTTCTCTTCGCTGATGTCGGCCGTCAGGATCACCACCGGCAGCCCACGCTCCCTCAGCACATTGACAGCCTCTCCGCCGGGGGCGTCCGGCAGGGTGAGATCCACCAGGGCGACCACATAATCTTCCCCATGGCAATCGCGAGCCCCTTCAAGGGTGTCGAAGGCGTCGATTTCCAGCCCTGTCTGCTGCGCAATGGCCTGGGTCAGCATGCGGCGTACCGTCAGGCTGTCTTCCACTATCATTATTTTTCGTTTCATCCTGCTCCTTGCAATAAAAAAGGGCATGCCAACTGGCATGCCCTTTATATCCTTCCGATTATTGTGCGTCCAGATATCGCTCTGCATCGAGGGCGGCCATGCAGCCGGTTCCTGCGGAGGTGATCGCCTGGCGGTAGACGTGGTCGGCCACGTCGCCAGCGGCGAACACGCCCGGGATACTGGTCTGGGTTGCGAACCCTTCCAGTCCGCCACGCACTTTCAGATAGCCGTTTTCCATCGCCAGCTGCCCTTCGAAGATCTGGGTGTTGGGCTGGTGACCGATGGCGATGAAGACCCCCATCAGCGGCAGCTCGGAGGTGGTGTCATCCCGGGTGCTGCGCAGGCGCACACCGGTGACGCCCATGTCGTCACCCAGTACTTCGTCCAGGGTCTGATGGGTGTGCAGGACGATATTGCCGCTCTCGACCTTGTCGTTGAGGCGCTTGATCAGGATCTTCTCGGCGCGGAACTCGTCGCGGCGATGGATGAGGTGCACCTTCTTGGCGATGTTGGCCAGATAGAGTGCCTCTTCCACGGCGGTGTTGCCGCCGCCGACCACGGCGACTTCCTGATTGCGGTAGAAGAAGCCGTCACAGGTGGCGCAGGCGGAGACGCCGCGGCCCTTGAAGGCCTCTTCGGAGGGCAGACCCAGGTATTTGGCGGAGGCGCCGGTGGCGAGGATCAGCGCATCGCAGGTGTATTCCCCGTTGTCGCCCTTGAGGCGGAAGGGACGCTCGGTCAGCGTCACTTCATTGATGTGATCAAAGAGGATGCGGGTATCGAACTTCTCTGCATGCTCTTTCATGCGCTCCATCAGGGCCGGGCCGGTCAGCCCTTCCGCGTCCCCTGGCCAGTTTTCCACTTCGGTGGTGGTGGTCAGCTGACCACCTTGCTGCATGCCGGTGATGAGCAGGGGATTGAGGTTGGCGCGAGCGGCATAGACGGCCGCAGTGTAACCTGCCGGACCGGATCCCAGGATCAGCAGTTTGCTGTGAGTGACTTGGCTCATGATGTGATTTCCGAGACGTGATGAGTTTGCGCGATTGTAGGTAATTCGTGATCCGTGGTCAAAGGCCAGCGCATCGATTGGGGCAATCGCCAACAAGAGGGGTGAGCCGGGGATGGCAGGCATAAAAAAACCGCCCATCGCGGGCGGATTTTCACTCATCTACCTCCCTTTGCAGGGACGCGATCAGTTCAGCAGGGTCAGGGGATCCGTGTAAGCCAGGTTGTGGGCCACGGCAACCTCCTTGCAGGTGATTTTGCCCGCCATCACGTTCAGGCCGTGCAACAGGTGGGGATCGGCGAGCAGAGCGTTGCGATAGCCCTGTTCGGCCAGCTTGATGATGAAGGGGAGGGTGGCGTTGTTCAGGGCCACGGTGGAGGTCCGCGCCACGGCACCCGGCATGTTGGCCACGCAGTAGTGCACCACTTCGTCGACGATGAAGGTGGGATCTTCATGGGTGGTGGCATGGGAGGTCTCGACACAGCCGCCCTGATCGATGGCCACGTCCACGATGGCCGCACCGGGTTTCATGCGAGCAATGTGGTCACGGCTGACAAGTTTTGGCGCAGTGGCGCCAGGCACCAGCACGCCGCCGATGACCAGGTCCGCCGCCAGCAGATGGCGCTCCAGGGTCTCGCGGTTGGAGTAGACCACCTTGGCAGCCCCTTGGAACTCGCTGTCGAGACGGCGCAGGGTATCGACGTTGTTGTCGAGGATGGTGACGTCGGCACGCAGGCCGACGGCCATGCGGGCTGCGTTGGAGCCCACCACACCACCACCGATGATCACCACCTTGGCCGGTTCCACACCGGGCACACCACCGAGCAGTACGCCGCTGCCGCCACGGGATTTCTCCAGTGCCTGGGCACCGGCCTGAATAGACATGCGTCCGGCCACTTCCGACATGGGGGCCAGCAGGGGCAGACCGCCACGACCGTCTGTGACGGTTTCATAGGCGATGCAGACGGCACCACTGTCGATGAGATCCTGGGTCTGGGCCAGGTCCGGCGCCAGATGCAGATAGGTAAAGAGGGTCTGGCCGGGACGCAGCATGGCCCGTTCCACTGCCTGGGGTTCCTTGACCTTGACGATCATCTCCGCCTTGGCGAAAACTTCGGCAGCGGAGGCCAGGATCTCGGCTCCGGCAGCCAGATAATCTGCGTCACTGAACCCAATGCCATTTCCTGCGCCGCTTTGGACGAAAACAGTATGGTTTCGTGCTGTCAGTTCACGTACACTGGCCGGAACCATGCCTACGCGATATTCATGGTTTTTTATTTCCTTAGGTACACCGATAATCATGCTATCCCTCGTCTATCGATTGGTGGTTTATGTTGCCTAGATGTTAAGCGACATTTGCGCCTAGTATATTCAGGTATTGACAGGATTTGTGACCATTATTATAAAATGACTGGTGATTCTTACCAAAAAATAGCCAAAGGATGGAATTAAATGATGGAAGCTAAGAGTCGGCTAAAGGATTTGGACAGGATTGACCGCAACATTCTGAATGAACTGCAAAAGGATGGCAGGATTTCGAACGTTGAGTTGTCCAAACGAGTTGGCCTGAGTCCCACACCGTGTCTGGAACGGGTTCGTCGCCTCGAGCGACAAGGGTATATCGAAGGATATGCCGCCATTCTGAACCCTCATTATCTGGACGCGTCTCTGCTGGTGTTCGTGGAAATTACCCTCAATCGTGGCGCCCCCGATGTGTTCGAGCAGTTCAACAAGGCTGTTCAGGTGCTCGAAGAGATCCAGGAGTGCCATCTGGTGTCCGGTGATTTCGACTATCTGCTCAAGACCCGCGTCAGCGACATGTCCGCTTACCGCCGCCTGCTGGGTGAAACCCTGCTGCGTCTGCCGGGCGTGAACGACACCCGCACCTACGTGGTGATGGAAGAGGTCAAACAGAGCAGTCGTCTGGTGATCAGCACCCGATAAGCGGGGTTGTGCTGTGACTTGCAAGTTCCATGACGAGTCACGATAGTCAGAAACGAGCGGCCGGTCCGCTCGTTTCTTCTTATAGAGAGTTTCAGGCCCGCCCTCAGGCACTGGCTGACAATCGGTGGGCTTTTCAGGGATACTAGGCCCCCTATCCCCGCATTCATGTTTTCACAAAGGAGCCGGAGTTTGGCCGATAAAAAGCTGTTTACTCCTTTATCAGGTACACAACGGATCTTCGAGGCCGTCTTGATCGCCATCACCCTGATGGCTGCCTATCTTTTGCTTGCCCTGCTGACCTACCATCCCGCCGATCCCGGTTGGTCGCAAACCTCCTGGCAAGGGGAGGTGAAAAACCTCGCGGGCAGCGCCGGTGCCTGGCTCGCCGACATCACCATGTTTACCTTCGGGGCCTTCTCCTATCTGGTGCCCCCCCTGGTAGTGCTGCTTGGCTGGAGCCTGTTCTGGCGCCCGAGCAAGCTGCTGGAAGTGGATTACCTCACCCTGTCGGTACGGATCATCGGCTTCGTGCTGACGGTGCTTGGCATGTCCGCCATCGCCAGCATGAACTTCAACGACTTGCAGAACTTTTCCGCCGGCGGCCTGGTGGGGGATGTGATCGCCTCCGCCGTGGTGCCGCTGTTTGGCGGCGTGGGGGCCAACCTGATGCTGCTCTGCTTCGTGGCGACCGGCATCACCCTCTTTACCGGCTGGTCCTGGCTCACCATTGTCGAGCGCATCGGTGCCGCCTGCACCGGCTCCGTCAGCGCCATCTACCATTTCCCCACCACACTGGGCCGCTGGCTCACCGGTGGCTGGCGCCAGCCCCGCTATGAGGGGCCGGATCCCCTGCTGGAAGGGGGCGTGGGTAGCTTCGATCAGGAAGAGGATGACGAAGACCCCCACAGCAGCTGGACACGCAACCCCAAGGCGAAGAATCGCGCTCAAAAGACAAAAGCTGACGAATGGCTGCCGGAGCTTGACGAAGACACCTTCCAGTTCGATCCGCAGTTTGACGACGAAGAGGACGAGGCTCCGGCGCCTGCCGCCAAGGGCAAGCGCGTGGCCAATGGCCGTCCGCGTCCCGCCGTGCGCCAGGAAGAAGATGACCTCGACTTGCCCTGGGCGGAGGGGGATGACGAACCCGATGCTCCCGTTACCGCTGCTCCGGTGAAAGCCAAGCGCCGTCCCCAGCCCGGTCTGGCCCCTTTGCCGAGCATCGATCTGCTGGACAGGCCGCCCGCCAAGACCCAGATGATGAGCAAGGACGAGCTGGAGCGCATGGGCCGGCTGGTGGAGGCGAAGCTCGCCGATTACAACGTGCAGGCCAAGGTGGTGGGCGTCTATCCCGGTCCCGTCATTACCCGCTTCGAGCTGGACCTGGCGCCGGGCATGAAGGCGAGCAAGATCACCAATCTTTCCCGGGATCTCGCCCGTTCTCTGTCGGCCAGCAGCGTGCGGGTGGTGGAAGTGATCCCGGGCAAGACGTTCGTCGGGATCGAGCTGCCCAACCGGGTACGCCAGACCGTCTACCTGCGGGAAACCCTCGACTGCGAGGCGTTCGCGGCCAGCCGCAATCCGCTCACCATGGGGCTGGGTCAGGATATCGCGGGGGAACCCGTGGTGGTGAACCTCGCCAAGATGCCCCACCTGCTGGTGGCCGGTACCACGGGCTCGGGCAAGTCGGTGGGGGTGAACACCATGATCATCTCCATGCTCTACAAATCCTCCCCCGAGGATCTGCGCTTCATCATGATCGACCCCAAGATGCTGGAGCTCTCGGTCTATGAAGGCATTCCGCATCTGCTGACCGAGGTGGTCACCGACATGAAGGATGCCGCCAACGCCCTGCGCTGGTGCGTAGGCGAGATGGAGCGTCGTTACAAGCTGATGTCCGCGGTCGGGGTGCGCAACCTCAAGGGGTACAACGACAAGGTGCTGGCCGCCATCGAGGCGGGGGATCCCCTGGTCGACCCCCTGTGGCGTCCGGGTGACTCCATGGATCAGATGCCGCCGGAGCTGGAAAAACTGCCCCACATCGTGGTGGTGGTGGACGAGTTCGCCGACATGATGATGATCGTCGGCAAGAAGGTGGAGGAGCTTATCGCCCGTATCGCCCAGAAGGCACGGGCGGCCGGTATTCACCTTATCCTCGCGACCCAGCGTCCGTCAGTGGATGTCATTACCGGCCTCATCAAGGCCAACATCCCGACCCGTATCTCCTTCCAGGTGTCGAGCAAGATCGATTCGCGCACCATCCTGGACCAGGGGGGCGCCGAATCCCTGCTCGGCATGGGTGACATGCTCTACATGCCTGCCGGCACCTCCAACCCCACCCGTGTCCACGGTGCCTTCGTCGATGACCACGAGGTACACAAGGTGGTGGCGGACTGGAAACTGCGTGGCGAGCCGGATTACATCGACGAGATCCTCTCCGGCGAGTCGGACGGCGAGGGCGGCGGTGGCGACTTCGGCGGGGGCGGCGATGAAGAGCTCGATCCCCTGTTCGACGAGGCGGTGGCCTTCGTGGTGGAATCCCGCCGTGGCTCCACCTCCAGCGTCCAGCGCAAGTTCAAGATCGGTTACAACCGGGCGGCCCGTCTCATCGAGCAGATGGAAAACCAGGGCATCGTCAGCGCCCCGGGCGGCAACGGCCAGCGCGACGTGCTGGCCCCGCCGCCGGTTCGTGACTAAGCCTAACTCCTGTATCATTCTGGCCATGCCCTTTGCGGGCGTGGCCTTTTATCGAGAACCTCCCTATGAAGAGCCTGATGAAAAAACAACTGTTGATGGGTTCCATTCTGCTGGTTGCCAGCAGCCAGGTGTGGGCCGATGCGGCCAGCGATCTCAAGGAGAAGCTCTCCTCCGTCAATGTCTTCTCCGCGACGTTTGCCCAGACCGTCTATGACAGCAAGGGCAAGGAGCTGCAAAAGGCGAGCGGTTCCCTGCTGGTACAGCGACCCAACCGCTTCAACTGGCACACTACCTCCCCGGACGAGAGTTTGATCGTGGCCGATGGCAAGGATGTGTGGGTGTACGATCCCTTCGTTGAGCAGGTCACCGCCCTCAAGATGAAGGATGCGGTGCTCAACACCCCCTTCGTGCTCATCGCGGGCAACGACAACAGCCTCTGGAAGAACTATGACGTGACCCAGGAAGGGGATGTCTACACCGTCACCAGCCGCAACAAGGACGAGTTGATCGCCTCCTTTCGCATCACCTTCGACCGTCAGAACAACATCAGTCGCTTCGACGTGAAAGAGGCCCAGGGCCAGTGGAGCGAGTTCACCCTGAGCAGCTTCAACCGCAAGCCGGTGCTCAAGGGCAACGAATTTGTCTTCAAGATCCCGAAGGGGGTCGAGTTGGACGACCAGCGCTGATGAGCCAGCCGTTACCGGCGTTATCGTCTGACCGGGTGTTGTTTATGACCGATCAGATGCAAGGTCAATGCAGATGAGCAATTTATCCCTGGATTTCTCCTCGGACTTTCGTCCGCTTGCGGCCCGGATGCGGCCGCAAACCCTCGAGCAGTACATCGGCCAGCAGCATATCCTGGGGCCGGACAAGCCCCTGCGAAAAGCGATCCTGGCGGGGCACTGCCACTCCATGATCCTCTGGGGGCCCCCCGGCACCGGCAAGACCACACTGGCAGAACTGGTTGCCCACTACTGCCAGGCGGAGGTGGAGCGGCTCTCGGCGGTCACCTCCGGCATCAAGGAGATCCGCGCGGCCCTCGACAAGGCGAAGGAGAACGGCTGGCGCGGGGTGCGCACCATCCTGTTCGTGGATGAAGTCCACCGCTTCAACAAGAGCCAGCAGGATGTCTTCCTGCCCCACATCGAAGACGGCACCATCACCTTCATCGGCGCCACCACCGAGAACCCCTCGTTCGAGCTCAACAATGCGCTGCTCTCCCGGGCCCGGGTCTATCTGCTCAAGAGGCTGGAGGAGCAGGACATCCTCGCCATGATCGATCAGGCGATGCAGGACCCGCGCGGTCTCAATGACCCTAGCCTGCGCTTTGCCCCCGGGGCCAAGGAGGCGCTGGCGAAAGCCGTGGACGGAGACGGGCGCAAGTCTCTGAACTATCTGGAGCTCCTGGCCGACATGGCCGAGGCCGACAGCTCAGGGGCGCGGGTGATCGACAGTACCCTGCTCGCCGCCGTGGTGGGGGAGCACGTGGCCCGTTTCGACAAGGGCGGCGATCACTTTTACGACCTCATCTCGGCGGTGCACAAGTCCATTCGCGGCTCGGCACCGGATGCGGCCCTCTACTGGTATGCCCGCATGGTGAGCGCCGGCTGCGATCCCCTCTACATCGCCCGCCGCTTGCTGGCCATTGCCTCGGAAGACGTGGGCAACGCCGATCCCCGTGCCATGCAGGTGGCGCTCTCGGCCTGGGACTGCTTCCATCGCATCGGTCCGGCGGAAGGGGAGCGGGCCATCGCCCAGGCCATCGTCTACCTCGCCTGCGCCCCCAAGAGCAATGCGGTCTACACCGCCTGGAAGGCGGCGCTTCACGACGCCAAGAACCTGCCGGACTTCGAGGTGCCACCGCACCTTCGCAATGCCCCTACCAAGCTCATGAGCGAGCTGGGCTACGGCGCCGAGTATCGCTACGCCCACGACGAGCCGGGGGCCTATGCCGCCGGCGAGCAGTACTTCCCCCCGGAGCTTGCCGGCAAGCAGTACTATCAACCCACCGAGCGGGGGCTTGAGAAGCAGATAGCCCAGAAGCTCGACTATCTGCACGAGCTGGACAAGCAGAGCCCGCGCAAGCGATAGGAAAGACCTTCAAGCCCCTCGCCCGGAACGCGCACGGCAAGGCTATCAGGAGAGGGGGGCCCGGCAAAAACGGGCGCAATAGTCCCTGTTCGGGCGGGGGGGCGGTCTGCTACACTGCCCGTCTGACCCCGGTTGTCTTGGCCTTGCACCATCTTCTTGATTTCGAAGGCCCGATTCCGAAGGCAAAGGGGTGCGCCAACCGATGTTAACTTCCGGATCTGTTTCCCAACCCGGTCACGATGACCCGGGCCCAGATCCCATTAAAAAAAGTAGGTAAACCATGCTGGATCCCAAATATCTGCGCAGCGACATCACCGAAGCTGCCGCTCGTCTGGCGACACGTGGCTACGTTCTGGACGTAGCGGCGGTCAATGTTCTGGAAGAGAAACGCAAGGATCTGCAGTCCCGCACCCAGGAGCTGCAGGCCGAGCGCAACGCCCGCTCCAAGTCCATCGGTGAGGCTGCCCGTCGTGGTGAAGATGTTGCCCCCCTCAAGGCCGAGGTGACCAAGATCAACGACGAGCTCGAGACCAGCAAGGTCGAGCTGGAGGCCCTGCTGGCCCAGCTCAAGGGGATCGCCGACGCCATCCCCAACCTGCCGAGCGAGACCACCCCGGTGGGCCGTGACGAGAACGACAACGTGGAGGTCCGCCGCTGGGGTACCCCGCGTGAGTTCGATTTCCCGGTGCGCGATCACATCGATCTGGGTGAGGCGGCCAAGGGGGTCGACTTCAAGAACGGCGTCAAGCTCTCCGGTGCCCGTTTCGTGGTGATGAAGGGCCAGATTGCCCGTCTGCACCGCGCCCTGGCCCAGTTCATGCTGGACCTGCACACCCTGCAGCACGGCTACACCGAGTGCTACGTGCCCTATCTGGTCAACCCGGACAGCCTGTACGGCACCGGCCAGCTGCCCAAGTTCTCCCAGGACCTCTTCAATACCGGCATCGAAGGGGAAGGGGAAGACGAAGGCAAGGTGCGCAAGTTCTCCCTCATCCCGACCTCCGAAGTGCCGCTCACCAACATGGCCCGTGACGAGATCTTCGACGAGCAGGAGCTGCCCATCAAGATGACCGCCCACAGCCCCTGCTTCCGCTCCGAAGCGGGCTCCTACGGTCGTGATACCCGTGGCCTCATCCGCATGCACCAGTTCGACAAGGTCGAGATGGTGCAACTGGTGCACCCGGAAAAATCCTGGGATGCCCTGGAAGAGATGGTGGGTCACGCCGAGAAGGTGCTGCAGTTGCTGGAGCTGCCGTATCGCGTGATGGCACTTTCCACCGGTGACATGGGCTTCTGCGCCGCCAAGACCTACGATCTGGAAGTGTGGCTGCCGGCCCAGAACACCTATCGCGAGATCTCCTCCGTCTCCAACTGCACCGACTTCCAGGCGCGCCGCATGCAGGCTCGCGTGCGCATCGACGGCAAACCGCAGCTCATTCACACCCTGAATGGTTCCGGTCTGGCGGTGGGTCGTACCCTGGTGGCCGTGCTCGAGAACTACCAGCAGGCAGATGGCCGCATCGCCATCCCGGCTGCGCTGCAATCCTACATGGGCGGCCTGACCCACATCGGGTAAGCGCTCGTTGCAGACGACAACGCCATGGCATGCCATGGCGTTGTGCATTCTGGGCCCGGGAAACCCGCCGCAAGGGGAAGGGATAGCTCCCTTCGGGCCTGTAACACAATTTTATCAAGCATTGCGCAATCGTTTTTGTTAGACTGCGCCGCAATTTCGCAGGACATCTTTTTCTATGGTCTGGATTGATTACGCCATCATCGGCATCGTCGGTTTCTCCGCCCTCATCAGCCTGGTGCGCGGCTTTCTCAAGGAGGCCATGTCTCTGGTCACCTGGTTCGTCGCCTTTTTCATTGCCAGCCATTTCTATCCTGATCTCGCCGTCTATTTCACCTCTTTCTCCGATGCCATGGTTCGCAACGGTCTGGCCATCGCCGCCCTGTTCGTGGCGACCCTGATCCTCGGCAGCGTGGTGAACTACGTGGTGGGCCTGCTGGTGGAAAAGACCGGGCTTTCCGGCACCGACAGGGTGCTCGGGGTCTGTTTTGGCGCCATTCGCGGGGTGCTGATCGTCAGCGCCCTGCTGTTTTTCATGGATACCTTCACCAGCCTCTCCCAGAGCGACTGGTGGGTGGCGTCCAGGCTGGTGCCGGAGTTCAAGCCGGTGATCCAGTGGTTTTTCGGGTTCATGATGAACTCGTCCAGTTTTCTTCAACAGGTACAGTGACTTCGAGGTAGCAAAGACATGTGCGGTATTGTCGGTATAGTTGGCACCACCCCCGTCAATCAGGCCCTCTACGACGCCTTGACGGTGTTGCAGCACAGGGGACAGGATGCCGCCGGGATCGTGACCATTGACAGTGGAAACTTCCGGCAACGCAAGGCCAACGGTCTGGTGAAGGATGTGTTTGAAGTGCGCCACATGCAGCGCCTGAAAGGGAATATCGGCATCGGACACGTCCGTTATCCCACCGCAGGCAGCTCCAGTGCGGCAGAGGCGCAGCCGTTTTACGTGAACTCCCCCTACGGCATGGTGCTGGCCCACAACGGCAACCTCACCAATGCCAAGGAGCTCAAGGAGCAGCAGTTCAAGGTGGCCCGCCGCCACATCAACACCACCTCGGACTCCGAAGTGCTGTTGAACGTGCTGGCCCACGAGCTGGACTTGTGCGACAAGATGGCGCTGCGCCCGGAAGATATCTTCTCGGCGGTACGCAAGGTGCACCAGCAGATCCGCGGCGCCTATGCCGTGGTCTCTCTGGTGATCGGCCACGGCCTCATCGGGTTCCGTGACCCCAACGGCATTCGCCCGCTGATCCTGGGTCGCCGGGTCGACGAGCAGGGGCAGGTGGAGTACATGCTCGCCTCCGAGAGCGTGGCCCTCGATGCCATCGGTTTCGAGACGGTGCGTGACGTCGCCCCGGGCGAGGCCATCTACATCACCGAGCAGGGCCAGCTCTTCTCCGAGCAGTGTGCGGAGAACCCGCAGATGAACCCCTGCATCTTCGAATACGTCTACTTCGCCCGCCCCGACTCCTTCATCGACAAGGTCTCCGTCTATGCCGCCCGCCTCAACATGGGTCGCAAGCTGGGCCAGAAGATCGCACGGGAGTGGGATGATCTCGACGTGGACGTGGTCATCCCCATCCCCGAGACCTCCTGCGACGTGGCGCTGGAAATCGCCCACACCCTGGGCCTGCCGTACCGTCAGGGCTTCGTGAAGAACCGCTACATCGGCCGTACCTTCATCATGCCGGGCCAGACCCAGCGCAAGAAGTCGGTGCGCCGCAAGCTCAACGCCATCAGCTCCGAATTCAAGGGCAAGAAGGTGTTGCTGGTGGACGACTCCATCGTGCGGGGCACCACCTCCGAGCAGATCATCCAGATGGCCCGTGAAGCGGGGGCCGCCAAGGTCTACTTCGCCTCGGCCGCACCGGAAATTCGCTTCCCCAACGTCTACGGCATCGACATGCCCACCGCCAACGAGCTCATTGCCCATGGCCGTGAAGTGGAAGAGGTGTGCAAGCTTATCGGTGCCGACGGCCTCATCTTCCAGGATCTGGAAGATCTGGAAGAGGCGGTGCGGGAGATCAACCCCGAGCTGCGCCACTTCGAGACCTCGGTCTTCAACGGTCACTATGTGACCTCCGACGTGGATCAGGGTTATCTGGACCACCTCAATGCCCTGCGCAGCGACGACAACAAGGCGGTGCGCGAGTGGCAGGAAGGGACCAGCAACCTCGAGATCTTCAACGAAGGCAGTTAAACGTTTTCAGATTGCCAGCGTGATGAACAACAGGGGGGCCTCGGCCCCCCTGTTGCATGGATGCGCCTTGCGGCGAAACTGAGGGGGGCCTCAGGCCAGATCCTCCCCGTTGCTCGCGATCACCTTCTTGTACCACCAGAACGACTTCTTGCGCCGGCGGGCCAGGGTGCCATGGCCGGCGTCGTCCCGGTCCACGTGGACGAAGCCATAGCGCTTGCTCATCTCGCCGGTGGAGGCGGAGACGAGATCGATGCAGCCCCAGCTGGTGTACCCCATCAGGGGCACGCCGTCCTCGATGGCGTCCCCCATGGCCTCGATGTGGGCGCGCAGGTAGTCGATGCGGTAGTCGTCCTCTATCTCCCCTTGCTCGTTCATTTCGTCCACCGCCCCCAGGCCGTTTTCCACCAGGAAGAGCGGCTTCTGGTAGCGATCGTGCAAGGTGTTGAGGGTGATGCGAAGGCCCAGGGGATCGATACCCCAGCCCCACTCGCTCACCTCGATGTGGGGATTGCGCAGGGACTTGACCACGTTGGCCTCGCTGGTGTTGCCCGCATTCATGTCGGCGGCGGCGCAGCGGGAGGCGTAGTAGCTGAAGGAGACGAAATCCACGGTGTGCCTGAGGATCTCGTCATCTTCCGGCCCCTTCACCAGGGTGACCCCCTTGTCACGAAACACCCTCTGCGCATAGGCCGGATAGGCGCCCCTGGCTTGCACGTCGATGAAGAGGAGGTTCTCCCGATCTTTCTGGAGGGCGGTCCAGACGTCGGCGGGCTTGCAGGAGTAGGGGTAGAAGTTGCCCCCCGCCAGCATGCAGCCCACCTGGTTGGTCGGGTTCACCTCGTGGGCGATCCGGGTCGCCAGGGCGCTGGCCACCAGCTCGTGGTGGGCAGCCTGATACTTCACCTGATCCTGGTGCTCCCCTTCCTCGAACACCAGCCCCGCCCCGGAGAAGGGGCTGTGCAGCAGGATGTTGATCTCGTTGAAGGTGAGCCAGTACTTCACCAGGCCGTCGAACTGCTCGAAGCAGGTGCGGGCGTAGCGGGTGAAAAACTCCACCATCTGGCGGTTGCGCCAGGAGCCGTACTCGGTCACCAGGTGCATGGGCACATCGAAGTGGCACAGGGTCACCAGGGGCTCGATGTTGTACTTTCTGCACTCCTCGAACACCGCGCGGTAGAAGGCGATGCCCTCGGCATTGGGCTCGCGCTCGTCCCCCCTGGGGTAGAGACGGGCCCAGGCGATGGAGGTGCGAAACACGGTGAAGCCCATCTCGGCCATCAGGGCGATGTCCTCCCGATAGCGGTGATAGAAATCGATGGCCCCGTGGCTTGGGTAGAACTCGTCATCTTGCAGGGTGATGCGCTTCTCCTGGCCGAGTTTGACCGCCATGCGGCGCGGGCCATGGGGGATCATGTCTACCGTGGTCAGCCCCTTGCCCCCCTCGAGATAGCCGCCCTCCGCCTGATTGGCGGCCAGGGCACCGCCCCAGAGAAAGCCCTCGGGAAATCTTGTTAACGACATTGGTTACCTCTTGTTATGTCTGAATGGGGTGTCACAGCCCGGCCTGCGCCTGGCTGGTGGCGACGGGTTGCACGGGCTCGGCGCGGGGGGCCGGGCTCTCGACCGGGATGTCCTCGAACCCCATCACCAGGGTCAGCACGAAGGAGAGCACCACCGAGAGGGCCATCACGCCGAACACCCAGGCGATGGTCATGGGGTTGGCCGGATCGAAGAACTGCACGCTGGTAAAGAGCCCGGGGGCGGCCATGGAGTGGCTGGCGAGCCCCGCCATGCCGGCGACGGCACCGCAGACAAAGCCGCTGATGAGGCTCGCGATGAGCGGACGCTTGAGGCGCAGGGCCACACCGTAGAGTGCGGGTTCGGAGATCCCCGCCATGATGGCGGAGGCGGCCGCCGCGAGCGCCGTCTGGCGCAGTTCCGGGTTACGGGTGCGCCAGGCCACCGCCAGGGACGAGCCGCCAAGAGAGAGATTGGCGCCAATTTCGGAGGGCATCACCATGCCTTCCTTGCCGGTCTCGGCGATGGTCTGGATGATGGTCGGGGTGAAGACGCGGTGCATGCCGGTCATCACCAGCAGGGGCCAGAGCGCCCCCATGATGGCCACCGACAGCCAGCCCAGGTAGTCGTGGACCGTGTAGACCAGGCCGGAGATGGCGGTGCCAATCCAGATGCCGACGGGGCCGATGAAGAGGATGGCGAGGGGGGCGGCGATCAGCACGATCAGCATGGGTTTGAGGAAGTTCTTGGTGACCGCCGGGGTGATGCGGTCGACCCAGCCCTCGATGTAGGAGAGGCACCAGGTCATCACCAGGGCCGGAATGACGGTGTAGGTGTATTTGACCGCGGTCACCGGGACCAGGGCGAAGGTCACCTGCTCCCCTTCGGCGGCTCTGGCCATCAGCTCGATGAAGCTGGGGTGCACCAGCACGCCTGCGATGGCGATGGCCAGGGACATGTTGGTCTTGAACTTGACGGCGGCGGAGGCGGCCACCATCAGGGGCAGGAAGAAGAAGGCCCCATCCCCGGCCACCGTGAGGATGGTGAGGGTCGAGGAGCCTTTCTCCAGCACGCCGGTCATCTCCAGCACCATGGCCAGCAGCTTGAGCATGGAGCCGCCGATGATGGCCGGGATGAGGGGGGACATGGTGCCGATCAGGGCGTCGAGGATGGCAGCGCCCATGCGGCGCAGGCTCCAGCCAGCGGAAGCCTCCGCAAGCGGAGTCTGCCCGCCGCCCTGGGGCAGCAGGGCCAGCACCTCGCGATAGGCGTGGGAGACGGTGTTGCCGATGATCACCTGACACTGGTTGTCCGCCTGCACCACCCCGAGCACGCCCGTGATCGCCTTGAGGGCAGGGCCATTGACCCGGGCGGGATCGCCGAGCACAAAGCGCAGCCGCGTCATGCAGTGGGTCACGGCGACGACGTTGTCGGCGCCGCCGAGAGCGGTGATGACGGTACCGGCCAGAGCCGCATAGTTTTTTGACATCGAGGTAGATCCTTTTCACCAAGTGGGCCTGCTCGCCCCCGCCGCCGCGAAGGGCGGGAACGCGCATGAAACTGAATGTGGAACCGGTTCCACATAGAGTGCGCGGCCTGAGCGCGGGAGACAAGCATCTTGTGCAGCGAGCGTCCGGATCCGTGAATGAGATCACTGAACCCGGGCCTGCACGCCATTCGTGCGACGACAAGCCGGGGGCGGTGCAGTACACTGCGCCCCGTTACGAGCAAGGGAGAACACAATGACGACGATGCTGGAGGTGGCAAGGCGGGCAGGGGTGTCGAAGGCGACGGTCTCCCGGGTGTTGTCGGGCAATGGTTACACCAGCCAGGAGACCCGGGACCGGGTGCAGCAGGCCATCGAGGAGTGCGGCTATCGCCCCAACCTGGTGGCGAGGCAGCTGGCGACCAGGCATACCCGGACCCTGGGACTGGTGGTCACCAACACCCTCTACCACGGCGTCTACTTCGGCGAGCTGCTCTCCCAGGTGGCGCGGATGACCGAGGATCGCGGGCGCCAGCTCATACTGGCGGACGGCAAGCACAGCGCCGACGAGGAGCGCCAGGCCATCCAGTATCTGCTCGATTCCCGTTGCGATGGCGTCATCATCTATCCGCGCTTTCTTGGGGTGGAGGAGATGGACGAGATCATCGAGCAGCATGAGCAGCCCATCATGGTGCTCAACCGGCGTCTGAGCCGCCATCCGGCCCACTGCGTCTATGCGGACCAGCAGGCGGCGGCGGAGGCGGTGGTGGACAAGCTGGTGGCCATGGGGCACAGGGAGATCGCCTTCATCGCAGGCTCTGCGGATTCCCCCACCGGCACCGAGCGCCTGACCGGTTACCGGCAGGCGCTGATCCGGCACGGCATCCCCGTGCAGGAGACCTTGATCGCACCCGGCAAATGGACCCCCGCCTGTGGCGCGGCCGCCGTCTCGACCTTGCTGGCGCGAGGCGCTCGCTTCAGCGCCCTGGTGGCCAGCAACGATGACATGGCGATCGGGGCCATCAAACGGCTGCACGAAGCCGGTGTGATGGTGCCTGACGAGGTTTCGGTGGTGGGGTTTGACGACATTCCCCTGGCCCCTTACGTCATTCCCGCGCTGTCGAGCGTCAAGATGCCGGTGAACGGGATGATCCAGGAGACCATCAACCGCCTGATCACCATGGTGGAGGAGGGGAGCCGGGACGCACTGCCCGCCTTCAGCGGCACCCTGATCCGCCGCGACTCCCTCAGGCGTCTGACGGGCTGAGCCATGATGGCGGTGGGCAGGCCGGGCGGGATCCGTTAGCATAGGCCCCCCGGCGCCAGGCGCCGCGTGTCGTATCAACAGATGAGAGTTCAGATGGATGACCTGTTAGCCCCCGTTCGCCAGTTCCTGCATTGCGAGACCCCGGATGAGTGGGTGGAAATGGCGCGGGATCCCGCCCAGTTGCCGACCCTGCTTATCGATCACGCCAACTGCGAGAACAAGGCGGCACTCACCGCCCACAGCCTGGTGCGCCGCTACTGCCTGACCAAGGAGAAGCGTCACCTGCTGCCCAAGCTGACTTTCTACCGGGAGCTCGATGCCTTGCCGGAGAAGGCGGAGATCCTCGGCAAGCGCACCATGGGCGAATCAGACAGGAGCGTGTTTGCCGAGCTGGAGCGCAATCCCCTGCTGTTCCCCATGGTGCGCCTCATCCAGGAGGAGCTGCACCACTTCGAGCAGGTGCTGGAGATCATGGCCGCACGGGGCATCCCCTATGGTCCCGTCACCGCCTCCCGCTATGCCCGCAGCCTGCTGACCCATGTGCGCACCTACGAGCCGGCGGCCGTGGTGGACAAGATGATCATCGGTGCCTATATCGAAGCGCGATCCTGCGAGCGTTTTGCCAGGTTGGCCCCTCATCTTGACGAGGAGCTTGGCCGCTTCTATGTCTCCCTGCTGCGCTCGGAGGCGCGTCACTATCAGGACTACCTGGCCCTGGCACAGACGTTCGCAGACGAAGACATCAGCGAGCGAGTGGCCTTCTTCGGTCGCCTGGAGGCCGAGCTCATCTGTTCACCGGATCCGCAATTCCGTTTCCATAGCGGACTGCCTGTCAGATCTGACAGTTGTTGAGATGACGGGGGCTGCCTACCATTCCCCTGTTCCTACTACGAGCGACGCAATCACTTTTTGAGCGCAATCCCCCGGCGACTGATGAGACATCAGGCCGGGTTTTTTTATGTCTGGCACAAGGGGAAACGCGCCGCGGGATCAGCGGCGGTATTCGTTGTTGTAGTTCTGAATGAGGCGGCGGGTGACGTCGTGCTGGGGATCGGCGAAGACCCGCAAGGTCTTGCCGCGCTCCACCACACGCCCTTCGTGCATCACCAGCACCTCGTCGCTGATGTGGCTCACGATCCCCAGATCGTTGGCCACCAGCACATAGCTCAGCCCCATGGTCTCCTGCATCTCCAGCAGCAGGTTGATGATCTGGGAGCGTACCGAAATATCCAGGGTCGAGAGAGCCTCGTCCGCCACCACTATCTTGGGATTGAGGATGAGCGCCCGTGCCAGCCCCACCCGCTGCTGCTGGCCGGCGGAGAGCATCTGGGGATAGAAGAGGGCGTGGTCGGGCAGCATGCCCACCATGCGCAGGGTCTGGATCACCTTCTCCCGGCGCTCCTCCTCGCTCAGGGCCGTGTTGAGGCGAAGGGGGGTCTCCAGGATCTGGCCGACCCGGATTTTCCGGTTAAGGGAGGTGTTGGGGTCCTGGAAGATCATCCGCAGCAGCTTGCAGCGGGTCTGGTAATCGCCGTGGACCATGGGTTGCCCCTCGATGGCGATCTCCCCGCCGCTCGGTTCAATCATGCCCGCCAGAATGCGGGCCAGGGTGCTCTTGCCCGAGCCCGCCTCCCCGACGATGGCCAGGGTCTGGCCCACCTCGAGATCGAACGAGAGGGGCTTTATCGCCTCCACCGCGCGGCGCCTGAACAGGCCGGTGCGGTTCTGGTAGGTCTTGCACAGGCCCCTGACCTGCAACAGGGAAGGTTCGGTCACGACGTGGTCTCCTTGGGTGCGCTCGCCGGATAGAGGGGCTGACGGGGCGGGCAGGTGCCCCGGATCAGGGTCTGGTGCCGGTTCATTTCTTCGGTTCTTCCATGTTGAGGGGGAAGTGGCAACTGAACTGATGCCCCTTGACCTTGCTCATCAGCGGTGTCTGCACGCACTGCTTCTGGGCGTAGGGGCAGCGTGGGCCGAGGCGGCAGCCGATGGGCAGGTGCTGCAGCGGCGGTATCACCCCGGGCAGGGTCTCGAGCCGGGACTTGTGGCGCACCAGCTTGTCAAAGTCCGGGATGGACTTGAGCAGGGCATCCGTATAGGGGTGGTGAGGGGATTCCAGGATCTGGTCCCGGGTCCCCACTTCCACCATCTGGCCGCAATACATGATGTTGAGGGTGTCGGTCAGGTTCGCGATGGCGGCGATGTCGTTGCTGATGATGAGGATGGTGGTATTGCCCAGCTTGTTCATCTTGTCCAGCAACCGCAGGATCTGGGAGTGGGTGGTGGACTCCATGGCGCTGGTGGGTTCGTCCGCCACCAGCAGGCGCGGCTGGTTGGCGATGGCCATGGCGATCATCACCTTCTGGCACATGCCGTCCGACAGCTCGTGGGGATAGGCCCGCATGACCTTGCGGTGATCCTTGACCCCGACCCGGTGCAGCAGGGCGATGGCCCGCTTCTTGCGCCACTGGAAGCGCTGCCAGAACTTGCCGGTGAAGGCGCTGGTGGGGATGGCCTCTTCGAGCTGGGTGCCTATCTCCTCGGAGGGGTCGAGGCAGCTGATGGGATCCTGGAAGATCATCGCTATCTCCCGCCCCATGATGCGGCGCCGTTCCTTGGGCGCCATGGTCAGCAGGTCCATGTCGTTGAAGCGCATCCGGTCGGCGCGCACCGTCCAGTTGTCCTTCTGGATGCCAACGATCACCTTGGCCACCAGGCTCTTGCCCGAGCCGGATTCCCCCACCAGCCCGCGGATCTCCCCCTCGTTCAGGGTCAGGCTGACTCTGTCCACCGCCTTGACCTTGCCCTGGGGGGTGTCGATTTCGATGGTGAGGTTGCGTATATCGAGCAGGGGCATCAGCAATGTCTCCCGTTCAGGGCGCAGCCGGGTCGCTCAGGGCGTCCGGGGGCGGGGATAGATAACAAGGCTGGCAACATCAGTCGTTCCCCTCTTTGAGTGCTTCGCGAATGCCTTCGCCCACCAGGTTGGTCACCAGCACGCTGAACAGGATGGCCATCCCGGGCAGGGTCACCGTCCAGGGGGCCAGATAGATAAGATCGCTCGAATCGGCCAGCATGGCACCCCACTCCGGCTGGGGAGACTGGGCCCCGAGACCGAGGAAGCCCACCGCCGAGATGTCCAGGATGGCGGCGGAGAGGGTGCGGGTGGTCTGGGTCACCAGGGTCTCGACGATGTTCGGCAAGATGGCCAGACGCATGATCCGCTGGGGCGGAGAGCCGTCGAGGCGGCTGGCGATGATGTACTCCTTCTGCATCTCGGCGTGGACCGCGTTGTAGGTGGCCCGGATGAAGGGCGGTATCAACGCGAGCGTGATGGCGATCAGGGTGTTGAACAGACCCGGCCCCAGGATGGCCACGACGATGATGGCCAGCAGCAGGGACGGGATGGAGAGCAGGGTATCGAGCAGGTGATGGAGCACGCTCGACTTCACCCCCTTGCTCATGCCACCGAGGATGCCGATGGCCGAGCCGATGACCAGCGCGATGAGCACCACCAGCAGGGCGTTGCCGAAGGTGAGTCTGGCCCCGGCCACCAGACGGGAGAGGATGTCGCGCCCCAGATCGTCGGTCCCCAGGAAGTAATCGATGTTGCCGCTGTTGGCCCAGGAGGGGGCGAGCAGCAGGTGGCTGCTGTGCTGATCGTCGATGCCGTAGGGGATCACCAGGGGACCGATGAGGGTCACCAGCAGCAGCAGACCGAAGCACCAGAGCCCCGCCATGGCCAGCGGGTTGCGCCGGTAGGAGGCCCAGGTCTGCTCCAGGGGGGAGAGGATCTTGAGCTCCGGATAGATGTTCGATTTATCGTGCATGGTGCAGGCTCCCGTGCTGGTCGCAAGGGGATGGGCACGCCTGTGCGCCGGCGGCCCATGGGCCGCCGTGGTTCAACCACAGACCGCAATCAATCTTGTCTTGCATAGAGTTCTTTACGCCGTGCCGGATACATGATGGTGGTCAGCAGATCGGTGCTGACGCTGATGAAGATGACGAAGCTCGCCACCACCAGGAAGGCGCCGCGGATGGCGGCATAGTCCTGCAGCGCGATGCTGCTCACCAGCCAGCGGCCGATGCCGGGCCAGTCGAACACCACCTCGGTGATCATGGCGGATGTGAGCACGCTGCCAAGTTGCAGCCCCAGCAGCGGCAACACGGGGGGCAGGGCGTTCTTGAGCCCGTGACGCCAGACGATCTGGCGGCGGGAGAGTCCGCGGCTGGCGGCGGCCTTGATGTAGTTCTGTTTCATCACGTCGATGAGGGAGCTGCGCACGTGGCGGATCACCTCGGTGGTGGGCACCACGGCCAGCACCAGGGAAGGCAGTACCAGATGGCGCAGGGCGTCGTGCAGGGCCGCTTCCCGCCAGGGCTCCTGGCTCATCAGCACATCGACGATGGCGATCCCGGTGATGGAGGGCACGTCGTAGAGCAGGCTGATCTGGCCAGAGGAGGGGAGCCAGCCAAGATCCAGGGAGAAGAACATCACCATCAGCAGCCCCAGCCAGAAGACCGGGATGGCATAGCCGACGAGGCCGGCGGCCATGATGGAGAGGTCCGGGCTGCGCCCCTGATAGAGGGCCGCCAGGGTGCCCAGGGGGATGCCCACCAGCAGCGAGATGGCGAAGGCGGCGAGGCAGAGGGTCAGGGTCGCCGGGAAGTAGTGACGGATCTCGTCGAGGACCGGTTGGCCGGAGACGCTGGAGAGCCCGAAATCCCCGGCGGCGATGCGCTGGAGGAAGTCAGGATAGCCGTGCCAGAAATCCAGTACCTGGGTGATGAGGCGAAACTCCAGGAGGTAGGCCCCCAGAGTCAGCACCAGGAGGGTGATCACCAGCAGAGTGATGCGGCGCAGGATATAGAAAAACATGCTTATGCCTCCTGGGGACGGTGCGCCGATGGCCCGACGATGGAGTGGTTATCTGTCATGGTCACTCCCGATGGGCCTGGTTGAAGGTGGTGCCGCCAAAGGGCATCAGGGTCAGCCCCTGAATGTCGCTGCGACTCACCTGGGTTCTCAGGGCATGGGCCAGGGGAATGAGCGGCAACTGCTCGTTGAGCAGGGACTGGGCATAGTAATAGTTGCGCAGGCGGAAGGCGAGCTGCGGGGTGGTCACCGCATCGTCCAGCAGCTGATCAAACGCCGGGCTGCACCAGCGGCTGTAGTTATTGCCCCGCTCGACGGCGGCGCAGCTCAGCAACTGGCGGAAGAAGTTGTCCGGATCCGCGTTGTCGGCGATCCAGCCCGAGAGCAGGCTGTCATATTGTCCATGGGCGAGCCGGGTTTCGATGACCGGCCAGGCCTGCTGCACTATCTTGAGGCTCACCCCAATCTTGGCGAAATCGCTGCGCATCAGTTGCGCCGTTTTGAGGCCGTCCGGGTTGTAGGGACGGGCGCCGGGTTGCACCAGCACCTGCATCTCGAAGCCGTTGGGGTAGCCCGCGTCCTTGAGCAACTGGCGAGCGAGCTTGAGATCCGGCTTGCGCTGGGGCAGGGAGGGGTTGTAGCCCCATGAGAGGGGCGGCAGCAGGCTGGCGGCGCTCTGGCCGGTCTCGAAATAGACCGCCTGCAGCAGATTCTGCACATTGATGGCACTGGCGAGGGCCTGGCGCACCTGCACCTTGTTGAACGGGGCCTTGCGGGTATTGAGGGCGAGGAAGGCGACGTTCATCCCCGACTGCACCGACAGATCCAGGTGGGAGTCCTTGTCTATCACCGACAACTGGCTGGCAGAGGGGGTGCTCATCACGTCGCACTCGCCGGTCAGCAGCTTGGCAAGGCGCTTGGAGGATTTGGGGGTGATGTCGTAGATGAGCTGCTCCATTCTGGCCTCGCCGCCCCAGTAGCCGGGGTGGCGCAGGTAGCGCACGAACTCGTTGTGGCGATACTCCTTGAAGCTGAAGGGGCCGGTGCCGATGGGGCGGCTGTCCAGCAGCGCCGGGGTGCCGGCCTTTAGCATCTGCTCCCCGTACTCGGCGGAGAGCACGATGGCGTAGTCGCTGGCCAGGGTGGCGAGGAAGGAGGCATCGGGGCGGTTCAGCTCGAACACCACCTCATAGGGCCCCTTCTTGTAGACCCGCTTGATGAGGTTGCCGAGCCCCAGGCTGTAAAAATAGGGGTACTCGCCGCCGGAGACGGCGTGGAAGGGGTGGTGTTCGTCCAGCAGGCGCTGCCAGGTGAACAGGACGTCGTCGGCATTGAAGTGACGGGTCGGGCTGAACCAGGGGGTACGGTGGAAGGTCACTCCCTTGCGCAGGGTCAGGGTATAGGAGAGACCGTCCTCGCTGCTTTGCCAGCGGGTGGCGAGCCCCCCTTCGATGCCGAGGGTGTTGGCATTGACCTCGAGCAGGCGATCGTAGATGGGACGGGCACTGGCATCCAGGGTCGCATCCGAATTGGCAAGCTGCGGGTTGAAGGTTCGGGGTGCCCCTTCGGCACAATAGATGAGCCCGGTTTTGGAGGCTTCATCGCGTTTCTGACAGCCGCTGACCAGGACCAGGAGACCAAGCAGCAGGGGGGTGAGCATTCTCATGTTGGAACCATGTTTTCAGACAAAGTTGCCCGCCAGGGGGCGGGCGCGTTGCGGGGGGCGGCCGGGCAGGCGCTCCCGTCAGGGGTGACGTGCGCCGCGTTATCCGCGCGCACAGACCCGGTGCCAGGCATCAGCCCGCCTCCTGGTTGCCACTGTTGTCATCCCCGTCCAGCAATTGATATTTGCGCAGCATCCCCCGGAACTGGTGATAGCTCAGGGCCAGCAACTGGGCTGCTTTGCGCTGATTATACTGGGATTGCTGCATCGCTTGCTTGAGTAAATTAATCTCGTACTCCGCCACCGCCCCTTTGAGATCCAGCGGCAGGGTCAGGGTAGGGGTTGTCTCTGCCGAGGTCGGCGCGTCCGTGGAAGGGGCGGTGTCACCTCGGGCACGGGGGCGCCAGGGGGAGTCAAAGGGATTGAGTACCAGCTCCGCCAGCGGCAGCTGGGGGTTGCCCTGGCGATAGAGGCTGCGCTCCACCACGTTCTTGAGCTCCCGCACGTTGCCCGGCCAGGGGTAATCTTGCAGCAGCTGGGTCGCCTTGCGCGAGAAGCCGGCAAAGAGCGGATACCCCAGCTCCCGGGTCATGCCGTGGGCGAAGTGCTCCGCCAGCATCAGGATGTCCTCGCGCCGCTCCCGAAGGGGGGGCAGGGTGATGACGTCGAAGGCGAGCCGGTCCAGCAGGTCGTGACGAAACCGTCCTTTCTCTGCCAGTGCAGGCAGATCCTCGTTGGTGGCGCACACCAGCCGCACATCCACCTTGAGGGGCTTGGCACCGCCCACCCGTTCGAACTCCCCGTACTCGATGACCCGCAGCAGTTTTTCCTGCACCCGGGCGCTGGTGGTGGCCAGTTCGTCGAGGAACAGGGTGCCGCCGTCGGCCCGCTCGAAGCGCCCCTGATGGCGCTTGGCGGCGCCAGTGAAGGAGCCCGCCTCGTGGCCAAACAGCTCGGTCTCTAGCAGGCTCTCGCTCAAGGTGGCACAGTTGATGGTGACAAAGCTTTGATCCCAGCGATCCGAGAGATAATGTAGGCGGTGGGCGATGAGCTCCTTGCCGGTCCCCCGCTCGCCGATGATGAGTACGGGCTTGCGCAGCGGCGCGAGGCGCGATGCCTGCTCGATGATTTCTAGAAATGCGTTGGATTCACCCAACAGACTTTCCGTGGCCGTGGTCATCCCTGCCCCTGTGAGTTGAAAAATCTGGTTAATCTTACCAAAAGTTGGTTATTTTAATCATCACTTGTTTCCCCGGGACTTGAACTGCATTCTGAGTGCCCATATAAATCAACAAGTTAAATATTGTTCCAGATTGGCACACAAGTTGCCATTGTCAATGGAGACACAACCCGATGCCTATCACAGGAGTACAATCATGAGCATTTTTTCTCGCCTGGCCGACATCATCAATTCCAATCTGACGGCCCTGCTCGACAAGGCGGAAGATCCCCAGAAGATGGTGCGTCTGATCATCCAGGAGATGGAAGATGAACTGGTGAAGGAGCGCTCCAACCTGGCCCGCTTCCTCGCGAATCAAAAAGAGATCGGCCGTCAGGTGAGCCGCCATCAGGAGCGGGTCGCCGAGTGGCAGGGCAAGGCCGAGCTGGCCCTGACCAAAGGGCGCGAAGATCTGGCCCGGGCCGCCCTCATCGAGAAGAGCAAGCAGGCGGAGCTTGCCGACGCCCTGTCTCGTGAACAGCAGGCGGTGGACAGCGGCATCGAGAAGCTGGGGGAGGAGATCCGTCAGCTGGAAGCCAAGCTGGAAGACGCCCGTGCCCGCCAGAAGGCGATGGCCATTCGCAGCGAAGCCGCCAGCAGCCGTCTCAACGTGCAAAGCCAGGTGGCCCGTGGCGACAGTCAGGCCGTGGTGAGCAAGTTCGAGCGCATGGAGCGCCGCATCGACGAGATGGAAGCCCGCGCCGATCTGGGGCAGTCCGACAAGGCGCTCGCCCAGCAGTTTGCCGAGCTGGAAGCGGACGACCAGATCAGCCGCGAGCTGGAAGCCATGCGCCAGAAGCTGGGCCAGCACAATCCGGCACCGAAACAGGGAGAGTAACAGATGGAAGATCTGCTGGGTGTATTGATGGTTCCCATGGTGGTCTTCATGGTGGTGGTGGCCCCCATCTGGCTGGTGCTGCACTACCGCGCCAAGGGACGCATTGGCGCCGGCCTTGCCGATGGTGAGCGTGAACAGCTGCAGGGCTTGCTGGTGCGTGCCGAGAAGATGCAGGAACGGGTCGGCGCCCTGGAGTCGATTCTGGATGCCGAGGTTCCTGGTTGGAGAAACAAGGTATGACGGTTTTCAATGAGAGATGTCATGACCGTGGCAAAAAGCCGGAGCGGGCCGGAACCGTATTGGCGTCGATTCTGGATGCGGAAGTCCCCGGTTGGAGAAACAAGGTATGAACAGTGTCAGTCGTGAAGGGCGCAACCTGTACCGGGATCCCCAACGGGGCAAGATTGCCGGGGTCTGTGCCGGTCTGGCAGAGTACTTCGGGGTGGAGACCTGGATCGTGCGGCTGCTGGCCATCAGTGGTCTCATCTTCGCCGGTTTCATCACCTTCACCGCCTATATTGCCGCCTGGTTCCTGCTCGACAAGAAGCCGGTCACCCTCTACTCCCAGGAGGATGCCGAGTTCGCAGAGGTGCGGATGAAGGCGCGCAGCTGGCAGGCAGGTGTCACACCTCATCAGGCCCTTGCCCGCATCGGCCAGGAGTTGGATGCACTGGAGCCCAGGGTGCAGCGCATCGAGAAGCTGGTGACCTCCAAGGAGTTCACCCTGCAACGGGAGTTCAGCAAGCTCTAATCGTGCCGAGCCGCGAGGATACCGCCTCGCGGCCGTCTCTCGGATGTGATCACAAGGAGAAGAAGACCCGCCTTGATACGCAACAAACTCGAACACTCCTGGTCGGTGCTCCAGCACAAGGCCGTTGACGCGGTGAACCGGGCCCGGGATCGCCACATCCGGCTGGCGGTCACCGGCCTCTCTCGCAGTGGCAAGACCGCGTTTATCACGGCGCTGGTCAATCAACTGGAGCACGCGGCCATCGACGGTCGTCTGCCACTCTGGGACGCCCAGCGTCAGGGACGCATCCTCGGTGCTCGCCGGGTGCCCCAGCAAAACGCCCACATTCCCACCTTTCCCTACGAACGGGGCCTCGATGCCCTGTTTGGCGATCCGCCCGCCTGGCCCGCGCCGACCCGGGGGGTGGCCGAGGTACGCCTCGAGATCCGTTATCGCACCCGCCATCCGCTGCGTCGGCACCTGGGTGAGATCTCCACCCTCTATGTGGATCTGGTGGATTATCCCGGGGAGTGGCTGCTGGATTTGCCGCTGCTGGATCTGAACTACGAGCAGTGGAGCGAGCAGGTGCGGGAGCAACTGCGTCGTCCCGAGCTGCAAGCCCTGGCGGCAGGCTGGTTGACGCCGCTCTGGCAGGCGGATCAAGCCTTCGAGGAGCGGGCCGCCAGCGAACTGGCCGCCCGCTACACCGATTATCTGCACGCCTGCAAGCAGGCGCTCGGGCTTCACCTCATCCAGCCCGGGCGTTTCGTGTTGCCCGGCGAGTATGCCGGTGCGCCGCTGCTGCAATTCGTGCCCTGGGTATGGGAGATGCCCACACACTCCCCCGAAGACGGCACCCTCTACGCCACCTTCAAGCAGCGCTTCGAGCAGTACAAGCAGCATCTGGTACAGGGCTTCTATGAGCAGCACTTTGCAGGCTTTGATCGCCAGATCGTGCTGGTGGACTGCCTGGCGCCCCTCAATGCCGGTGCCGCGAGCTTTGGTGACATGCAGCAGGCCATCGCCCGCATCATGGAGAGCTTCGCCTACGGCAAGAGCAACTGGTGGCGCCGTCTGTTCGCTCCGCGCATCGACAAGCTGCTGTTTGTGGCGAGCAAGGCCGATCACGTCACGCCGGAGCAGCACGGGCCTCTGGTGTCGCTCCTGCAGCACCTAGTGAGCCGTGGCCGGGGTCAGGCCCGCTTTGAGGGGATAGAGACCGAATGCCTGGCGCTGGCCGCCATCAAGGCCACCGAGGTGGGCAAGGGGGTGGCCGACGGACGGGAATTTCCCGCCATTCGTGGCACTACCCTCTCGGGCGAGCCCTTGCTGCTCTTCCCGGGGGAGGTGCCTGCCCAGATCCCGCCTGCGCAGTGGTGGAAAACTCAAGGGTTTGATTTTCAGGCCTTTCGCCCGTTGCCCATGAGCGCCCATCAGGCGCTCCCCCATATCCGGCTCGATGCGGCGCTGGAGTTCCTGCTCGGGGATCACCTCGAATAACGGGTGGGTGGCCCGCTGTGCTCGAGGGGCGCCCACAGGAGAGAATGCGATGAACGATCAAACAAGATGGCGCACCGATGACGCAGCTCCCCTGCAAGGCAAGGTGACGCTGGAGCCCGCGCCCTCGGTGGCAAGCGAAGCGCAGCCACCCGCCCCGGCCCGGCGGCTGGAAGAGGAGAGCTTCGAGCCTCTGGACGCGCTGGACGAGCTCACCGAGGTGGAGCCCGCGCTTACCGTCAGGCCTCGGCGCCGTCATCGTCTGCTGGCCTGGGGGCTGGGCGGGGTGGGGCTGCTGTCGCTTGGCCAGTTTGGCGCTTTTCTGGTGGATCAGTTTGCCGCCTCCCCCTTCTGGGGCGGCGCCTGGCTGCTCGCCTCCGGCCTGGTGGCGGTGGGCACCGCCGGGGTGGCGGGGCGCGAATGGCTGCGGCTGCGCACCTTGAAGCGGCGCCAGGATGTGCGCTCAAGAGCCGAAGATCTGCTGGCCCATCAGGGGGTGGGTCAGGGGCAGGCCTTCTGCGAGGCCCTGGCCGAGAAGAGCGGTGACAAGGGGCGGGAAGGGTATCGCACCTGGCTATCCCAGCTTGACGAGAGCCACAGCGATCGGGAAGTGCTGACCCTCTACAGCCACCTGGTGCTCACCGAGCGGGACAAGCTGGCCCAGGCCCGCGTCGCCAAATGGTCGGGGGAGGCCGCCGTGCTGGTGGCCCTGAGCCCGCTCGCCACGGTCGACATGATGCTGATGCTCTGGCGCAACCTGCGGATGATCGAGGACATCGCCGATGTCTATGCCATCGAGCTCGGCTACTGGAGCCGCATCCGCCTCATTCGCCAGGTGTTTCGCAACATGCTCTATGCGGGGGCCACCGAGCTGGTGACCGAGGTAGGGATGGATCTGCTGGGGGCCGAGCTGACCGCCAAGCTCTCCGCCCGCGCCGCCCAAGGGGTCGGGGCCGGGTTGCTCACTGCGCGCCTTGGGATGCGTACCATGGAAGCCTGTCGTCCGCTCCCCTGGTGTGCCGACGAGAAGCCGAAACTGGGGGAGTTGCGCAAGCGGCTGATCGGCCAGTTGGCGGGTTATCTCAACAAGTCGTGAGGTGGCTGGGATTTGATAGGGGTGTCACAAATAATTTACAATTGTCAAAAGCAGCCGACCCCGGGGTCGGCTGCTTTTTTGAGGGGCAAACCGTTACAGTGATCCCATGACTCAACGGCCAGTGACCGCCCGGATGGCGGCTGGCACCCGAAGGATGGGAGCACTCATGGCAAGTCTCTACACGGCCCGCCAACCGGATGGGCAGGGCAGGATCCACTACACGGACGAGGAGCACGGCACCTGGCGGATCCTGATTGCACGCCAGCTTGCGGCGCTCGATGGCAAGGCCTGCGACGAATACCAGGCCGGGTTGGCACGCCTCGACCTGCCTCTGGACCGCATCCCCCAGCTAGGCGAGATCAACGCTGCCCTGATGCCCGCCACCGGCTGGTCGGTGGCGGCGGTGCCAGCCCTCATCTCCTTTGATCACTTCTTCGCGCTGCTCGCTGATCGCCGTTTTCCCGTCGCCACCTTCATTCGCCGCCGGGACGAGCTCGACTACCTGCAAGAGCCCGACATCTTCCACGAGATCTTCGGCCACTGCGCCATGCTGACCAACCCGGCCTTTGCCCACTTCACCCACCTGTATGGTCGGCTCGGACGCCATGCCAGCAAGGAGGAGCGGGTCTATCTGGCGCGGCTCTACTGGTTCACGGTGGAGTTCGGTCTCCTGCAGGGGGAGGAGGGGCTGCGCATCTACGGCGGCGGCATTCTCTCCTCCATCGGCGAGACCGCCTATGCCCTCTCGGGCAAGCCCGAGCTGCAACCCTTCGATCTGCTGGAGATCCTGCGTACCCCCTATCGCATCGACATCATGCAGCCGACCTATTTCGTGCTGCCTCGTCTCGATACCCTCTATGGTCTGGAGGGGCCGGGGATCATGGCGGCCGTGGCCGAGGCCCGTCGTCTTGGCCTGCGTCCACCCCGCTTTGCCCCCATTGCCGGCAAGCAGGCGAGCTGACCCGAATTCATTCCCACGATGTTTCATGAAAGGAGTCCCGAATGACTGAACTGGCGAGTCAACGATGCGAGGCGTGCCGCGCCGATGCCCCCAGGGTGAGCGATCAGGAGTTGGGGGAGCTGATGCACCTCATCCCCGACTGGCAGCCCCTGGTGGTGAACGGCGAGCTGCAACTGCGTCGTGAATTTGTGTTTCGCAATTTCAAGGAGGGGCTGGCGTTCACCAACCGCCTCGGAGAACTGGCGGAGGCGGAGTTCCATCATCCGGCGATCTTGCTCGAATGGGGCAAGGTGACCGTGAGCTGGTGGACCCACAAGATAGGCGGCTTGCATCGCAACGACTTCATCATGGCTGCCCGCACCGACGGGCTGATGAAGTAACCGCCGTCTGGCGCCAGCGCAGACAGGGCCTGCCCGGTGAAAGCGGGGCAGGCCCGCATTTTTGTGGGGGAGCGCTCGCACTGGCGGGATCGAGTCTGTATTATCCCGTTATTCAGAATGTTAGCTAGGAAGTGTGTGCCGAATGCGTCTTGAAGTCAGCTGTGAAGACCGTCTGGGCCTGACCCGGGAATTGCTCGACCGACTGGTGGAGCACAACATCGATCTGCGCGGCATCGAAATCGATACCTCAGGCATCATCTATCTCAATTTCCCCGAGCTGGAGTTCCGTGACTTTCAGCATCTGATGCCGGAAATTCGCCGCATTCCCGGCGTCTATGACGTCAAGACCATCCCCTACATGCCCTCCGAGCGGGAACACCACGAGATAGAGGCCCTGCTCAAGGCACTGCCGGACCTGGTCTTCTCCCTCGACAGCAAGGGGCGGGTGACCCAGGCCAACCAGGCCGCCCTCACCACCCTGGCGTTGCCAGCGGACGAGGTGCGCGGCGTGGCGATCGCCTCCCTGGTCAAAGGCTTCTCGTTTGGCCGCTGGCTGGAGTCGGGGGAGAGCAAGCCCCAGACCTGCAAGCTGAGCCTCGGTGGCGAAGAGTACCTGGGCGATCTGATGCCGCTGTTCGTGGCCGAAGAGAAGGGCAAGCAGGCTCTGGCCGGCGCCGTGGTGGTGCTCAAATCCGCCCGCCGGGTCGGCATGCACTTCAGTGCCCTGCACGCGGTGGAAGTGGGGGGCTTTGAGCACCTCCAGGCCGAGAGCCAGAAGATGAAAGAGGTGCTGGCCCATGCAGCCAAGCTCGCGATGCAGGACGCCCCCTTGCTCATCGTGGGGGAGACCGGCACCGGCAAGGAGTTGCTGGCCCGGGCCTGCCACGGCGCCAGCCTGCGCTCCAGCCACCCCTTCATGGCGCTCAACTGCGCGGCCATGCCGGACAACGTGGCCGAGAGCGAGCTGTTCGGCTATGCCCCCGGCGCCTTTGGCAACAACACCGAGGGCAAGCGCGGGGTGCTGGAGCTGGCCAGCGGCGGCACCCTGATGCTGGACGAGATCGGCGACATGTCCCCCCATCTGCAGACCAAGTTCCTGCGAGTGCTGCAAGATGGCGTGTTTCGCCGGGTCGGTGACGAGCAGGAGGTGAGGGTCAACGTGCGCTTCATCTGCACCACCCAGAAGCAGTTGCTGGATCTGGTTCATGAAGGGAAGTTTCGCGAAGATCTCTACTACCGCCTCAATGTGCTTAGCCTCAATCTGCCGCCGCTGCGCGAGCGCAAGGCGGACATCATGGCCCTGGCCCAGCAGTTCGTGTCGCGCTTTGCCAGCGAACTGCAGCGCCCGCGTCCGCGCTTTACCCGCAACATGGCCGAGTACCTCACCGCCTATCGCTGGCCCGGCAACGTGCGCCAGCTGCGCAACTGCCTCTACCGCGCCATGACCCTGCTGGAAGGGGACGAGATTGGACCCGAGCACGTGGACTTGCCGGTGGCGGCCGATGCCATGCCGCTCATCGACGAGTGGTTCGAAGGGGGGCTCGACGAGGCGGTGAAGCGTTTCGAGAGCCGCCTGCTGGAGCGGCTCTACCCGGCGTTCCCCTCCACCCGTCAACTGGCCAAGCGGCTCGGTGTCTCCCATACTGCCATCGCCAACAAGCTGCGCGAATATGGGATTGGCAAGAAGTAGTGTCGATGGACGGTGTCTGCCTGGGGCATTGAGCGCCTTGCAGGCACGGCTGCGACACCCGGTGACGCAACCGTGCCACTTGCCTCTGGGGGCTGGCCACCCGGCTGGTAAGCTCGGTGCGGTGCCATGCAGGCACTCTCATCATGGGCGTCGGGTTACCCCGGCGCCGACCTTGACACTCTCGCGGGCACCATGCAGATGTTTTGTTACCTCCGGTTACTGATGTGGCTGGCGCCACTGTGCTGCATGCTGATGCTGGCAAACCAGGCCATGGCGGCAACCTCCGCCGAGGCGCGCAGCGACATGGTGCGCCAGACCGTGCTCGATATCCTCAGTTACACCCGCTGGCCCAGCGAGCCCGCCAGACTTCGGCTCTGCATCACGGCGCCGACGGAATATGCGTCATCCCTTCTGACCATCGAACGGCAGGCCAATGGCCGACCGGTGGAGGTCCATCACTACGACATGGACGATGAGGCGCTGATCCAGCGCTGCGATGTCATCTATCTGGGGGTGTTGGCACCGGCGCAGCGCCTCTCCCTGTTCGAGCGCCTTCGCGGTCACGCCATCCTCAGCATCAGTGAGCAGAGCCGCGAGTGCATTGCCGATGCGGTCTTCTGTCTGCAGGCCGGGGAGGAGAGGGTGCGTTTTCGGGTCAATCTGGATGCGCTGGCCCGTAGTGGCGTGCGAGTGCACCCGGCCGTGCTCAAGCTCGCGCGAGCCGATGAGGAGGTGCGATGACGGTCCATCACGCCACTCCCAGGCTTACCCTGCGACAGAGTCTGGGGCGCACCCACATGATGATCTCCCTGACTGCCGTCTGTATGGCCGGGCTGTTTCTGACCGTCACGGCGCTGCTGGCGCTGCGCCTTTATGCGGATCACAACCTCAAGCTGGTGGCGCGGGCCATCAGCTACACCACTGAGGCGGCCGTGGTCTTCCATGACAAGGAGGCGGCACTGGATGCCCTGGAGACCATCACCTCCCGGGAAGACATAGCCAGCGCCAGCATAGTGCTGCCGGACGGCCAGGTACTGGCGAGCTGGCGCCGGGACATCACTACCCCCTGGACCACCCTGGAGCAGCACCTGGCCCGCCTGATCCTGCCGGGGCCCGTGGCGCTCCCCATGGTGCGCGAGCACAAGGAGATAGCCAGGGTGCATCTGGTCGGTCACGGCCAGTACCTGCTGCGATTCCTGTTGCAGACCTTGCTGGCTACCCTGGTGTGCCTGCTCATCAGTATTCTCGGGGCACTCCATGTGGCGCGCCGGATGCAGCGCTCCATCACGGCCCCCCTCAAGGCCCTGACCGAGGTGGCTTACAACGTCAGCCGCCAGCGGGCCCTCAAGGAGCGGGTGCCGGCGGCCAATATCGCCGAGCTGCACGAGCTGGGGGAGGATTTCAATTCGCTGCTCGACGAGCTGGAAGCCTGGCAGGCCCACCAGAAGCGGGAGAACGCCAGCCTGCTGCATCAGGCAACCCATGATCCCCTGACCGGTCTGCCCAACCGCGCTCTGTTCGAGGCTCGCATGGGGCAGGCCATTCTGGCAGGCAACAAGGGGCATGAAGGTTTTGCCCTGCTCTATCTGGATTGCGATCGTTTCAAGCAGATCAATGACAACCTGGGCCACGGCATCGGCGACGAAGTGCTGATCGCCGTGGCGCGGCGGGTGCAGCATCAGCTCAGACCCCTGGATCTGGTCTGCCGGCTGGGGGGAGATGAGTTCGTCATCCTCCTGACCCCGATCCAGGGGGAGGACGAGGTGCGCGAGGTAATAGGGCGAGTGCAGCAGGCCATGAACACCCCCGTGGTATTGAGTGACGGTCGCCATCTCGGGGTGGGGATCAGCATCGGCTCTGCCCGCTATCCCGAGCAGGGGAGGACGGCGGATGCCCTGCTGCAATGGGCAGACGACGCCATGTATCAAGCCAAACGACAACGCAGGGAGGAGAGAGAAACACGAAAAACGAGCACGTGAAGTTGAACCGGAAATAGTGAAAGGATGATAAGAATGCGCATGTTGAACCCGATCAAAGCGGGCCTGGTGGCACTGTTGCTGAGTGTGCTGGCGGCGTGCCAGAGCCCTCCCCAGGGGCTCACGGCGGAGCAGATCGCCGCCTTGAAGGAGCAGGGCTTTCACCTGACCGACGAGGGATGGACCCTGGATATCTCCAACAAGGTGCTGTTCGCCAACAATGTGGGGGCCCTCAACCCCGAGACCCGCCAGGTGGTGGAGAAACTCGGCAAGGCCCTGATTGAGGTAGGACTGAACCGGGCCCGGGTGGACGGTCATACCGACTCCAACGGTGATGAGGCCTACAACCAGCAACTCTCCCTCAAGCGGGCACGGTCGGTGGCCGATGTCCTGGTGTCGGTGGGTATGCCCCAGGGGAACCTGGATATCCGCGGCCGCGGAGAAGAGGCGCCCATCGCCGACAACGCGACCGCTGCCGGACGAGCGGAAAATCGCCGGGTTGCCATCATCATCGGCAATGGCTGATCCCGTCAGCCGGTATCGGTGCGGCGCTCCCGTCGGGAGCCTTGAATCAACCGCCTGATCCTGTGTGTGCCACCACTCTCCAGCGGGAGAGTGGCTCTCTTCCCTTGTTGTTTCACGCCTTCCTTGCCTGACGCGCTGCTGCTCTGATGGGGACAGAGTGACGGCTCAATCCTTCCCGACTTGATCCAGCACAAATATCTGCAACTGATATTCGTTATCATTTGCGTTATTTACGCAGGGTAACCCCAGTGACGACTCTCCAGCTTTCTTCGACCATGACGGGGCTTTGTACCCCGGATCCCCTTAAATTCGCCTTCACCGCCAAGACGTCGGCCCATGCCAGCCGGGGAGGGGCCGCCCCCCTGATGCTGGACGATGCCGGCTGGCAAGCCTGGTGGCAGCAGGAGAGCGAGGCCAAGGCCCGAGCGCTCTACATCCATATCCCGTTTTGCCGCAAGCGCTGCAGTTTTTGCAACTTCTTCGAAAACGGCGCCAATCCGACGCGCATGAGCCGCTACATGGAGGCACTCTGCGGGTCGCTGCGCCAGGCAGCCGAGACGCCGCTCGTCCAGAGCCGGCCTTTCTCGGCGGTCTATGTGGGGGGCGGCACGCCAACCGACATGGCGGCGGGCGATCTCGCCCGCCTGGCCAGCGCCATCCGCCGTTTTCCCCTGACCGTGGATGCGGAGCTGACCCTGGAGGGGCGGCTCAACGGCTTTGATGACGAGAAGTGGCAGACGGCCCTGGCGGGTGGCTTCAATCGCTTCTCGTTCGGCGTGCAGAGTTTTGATACCCGCGTGCGCCAGCAGGCGGCCCGCTTCGATGACAGGGAGACCTTGCTGGCCCGGCTGGCGGCGCTGACCCGCCACAACGAGGCGGTGATCGTGGCGGATCTCATCTTCGGTCTGCCGGGGCAAGATGAGGCCGTGTGGCGCCAGGATATCGCGGATGTGATGGCGAGCGGTGTGCACGGGGTGGATCTCTATCAACTCATCTCCATGGCGGGCACCAACCTGGCGCGCGCCGACGAGAAAGGCACCCTGGGCTGGGCCGCCGATGGCCAGCAGCGGGCAGTCATGTATGCCGACGGGGCCCGGACGCTGGAGGCGGGGGGTTGGGAGCGGCTCTCCTGCAGCCACTGGCGGCGCACCGATGCCGAGCAGAGCCGCTACAACCAGATGGCCAAGTGGGGCGCCGAGATCCTGCCTTTCGGCGCAGGGGCGGGGGGCGACATTCACGGCCACGGCCTCATGTATGGCCGGGATCTGGCGCCCTGGCATGAGGCGCAGGCGAAGGGCGTGCGTGCTCCCGGCATGGTGATGAGGCCCAATCCCGATGCCCGTCTCGACGGGCTGCTGCGAGGGGGGCTCGATACCGGATGGCTGGCGTTGTCGCAATTGCCACAGGGGCTGGTTTCCCACTTGATGCCGCTCTTTGAGGCCTGGCAGCGACACGGGTTGGCACGGCTCTCGGCCGAGCGTCTCGCCCTCACCCTGGCGGGGCGTTTCTGGAACGTGAATTTGCAGGCCGGGTTGTTCGAGTATCTGAGGTGCAATCCACCGGGGGGGAGCAAGGGGGGCGAGAGACCATCCGGCCACCCGGGCAAGATGGCCGGTCATGCCCGGGTATAACGGGCTATCGGAGCACAGAAAGGAGGCGGGGGCCTGGTGCAGGCCCCCGCTTTTTGTCAGCGGTTGTCGACCTCGTCCACCCGCACTCGCAGCGCTCCCTCTGCGAGGGTGGTGATCAGGGTCTGGCCTGCATTGACCTGGGATGCGCGGCGGATCACCTCCCCGGAGGGGGTGCGCACGATGGCGTAACCGCGCCCCAGGGTGGCCAGCGGGCTGATGCCGTCGAGGCGGGCTCCCAGCATGGCGAGGCGGTGGCGGGCGAGATCCTGGCGTTTTGCGATGAGGGCATGGAGGCGCTCCTCGGCAAGCTGGTGACGACGTTTGCCGATGGCCAGCCGCTTTTCGGGGCTTCTGGCCTGCAGGCGCATGGCGAGGCCCGCGAGGCGCCGCTCCCCCTGGTGCAGGCGATCACGCAGGTGCTGCTGCAAGCGGCGGTCGAGCTCGTCGAGGCGCTGGGACTGCTGCTCCAGCCGTCGCTTGGGATCCTGATGATCGAGCCGCTTCTGCAGCAGGACGAAGCCATGGCGGGCGGCGACCTGGTGACGGCTCATGGCCTGGGTGAGCCGCTGGCGCAGGTGCACGAGGCGCTGGGCGCGGGTGCGCCTGTCCGGCGCCACCAGCTCGGCGGCGGCAGAGGGGGTGGGGGCACGAAGGTCGGCGGCAAAGTCGCTGATGGTGACGTCCACCTCGTGTCCTACGGCGCTCACCACGGGGATGGCGGAGCCTGCGATGGCCCGTGCCACCGCCTCTTCGTTGAAGCACCAGAGATCTTCAAGGGAGCCGCCGCCGCGTCCGACGATGAGCACATCCACCTCGGCGCGGCGGTTGGCAAGCATGATGGCCGAGACGATCTGGGCGGTGGCGGCGCTCCCCTGCACCTGGGTCGGGTAGATGAAAACGGGTAAGTCCGGGGCGCGGCGTTCAAGCACCGTCAGCATGTCGTGCAGGGCGGCGCCGGTGGCGGAGGTGACCAGCCCGACGGCGCGGGGTTCCCGGGGCAAGGGGCGCTTGCGCCCTTCGTCAAAGATCCCTTCGGCTCCGAGGCGGCGCTTGAGCTCCTCGAAGCGCAGGGCCAGCATGCCATCCCCGGCGGGCTGCATGGACTCGATGATGAGCTGGTAGTCGCCCCGGGGTTCATAGAGGGAGACTCGCGCCTGCACCAGCACCTGCATGCCATCCTGGGGACGGAACGGCACCCGGCGGTTGTTGCCCTTGAACATGGCGCAGCGCACCTGGGCCGACATGTCCTTCAAGGAGAAGTACCAGTGGCCGGAACTTGGCATCGCCAGGTTCGAGAGCTCCCCGGTCAGCCACACCAGCCCCAGATCCTGCTCCAGGATCATGCGCACGGCGCTGTTGAGGCGGGTGACGGTGAAGATCTGCTGTTGTCTGCTCTGACTGGCGGGTTCGAGGTGATTCAAGGCTGGCCCTGCTGTGGTGTCCGCCGGGGCGGGAGAAACGATGGGGGTCATCTTACCCCAGTTGCGCCCATCTGCCGAGCCATGGGCCCGGCAGATGACGCGGAGCCTAGGCTTGTGCCTTGGCCGACTTGACGGCTTTGGCGGGGCTGGTGACCAGCCAGACCGCGAGGCAGACCACGGCGCCGCCGAACACGAAGCCGCCGGTGAGGGTTTCCCCCAGCACCAGATAGCCCCACAGGATGCCGAAGGGCGGAATGAGGAAGGTGACAGTGAGACTTCGCAGGGGGCCGATGTCGGCGATCAGCCTGAAATAGAGCAGATAGGCGAAGGCGGTACAGAGGAAGCCGACCGCCAGCACGCTGGCCCAGACCCCAGGCTGGGCCCAGTCGACGGCGGGGCCGGTCGCCAGGGTGTAGCCGAAGAAGGGAAGCAGGAAGAGGACGGCCCCTATCTGGCTGCCAAAGGCCACCAGTTTGGCGTCCAGGCCTCCCCGCTCGGTGACCCAGCGCCTCGTCAGAAAGCCGGCGCAGCCATAGCAGGCGGTGGCGATGAGGCAGGCCAGCACCCCGATGGCCAGTTGGCCGCTCAGGTCGACCTCCCCGGTGGTGGTGATGAGACCGATGCCCACCAGCCCCAGCATCACCCCGGCCCACTTGCGCAAGGTCAGCGCCTCGTGAAAGAAGGAGAAGCCGATGAGGGCGCCCATCAGGGGCGTGGTGGCGTTGAGGATGGCGGAATACCCTGCGGGCAGCCAGAGGGCCGCCACGGCATACATCAGGAAGGGGACGCCGGAGTTGATGATGCCAAGCACCATGATGGATTTGAGCTTGCCCTGAAACTGCATGGGGGTGCGCAGCAGCAGGAGCATGGCGGCGAGCCCGACGAGGGCGAAGAAGACCCGCAGGAAGGTGGTGTTGACCGAGCCGAACGCCGGCGCCGCGATGCGCATGAACAAGAAGCTGGCACCCCAGATGGCTGCCAGCGCGAGCAATCTCCCGTAATCCGATGGTCTCATCGTTTCTCCCTGAATGAACCGCCCTGTTGCCCGAGATGGCAAGAGGGATTGCATCATGGGGGCAAGTGTCCCCGATGGCAACGGCGCCGTGCAGGAGGCAGGGGCTGACCCTGTGCCCGAGGTGGTCGCGGAGGGCGGCCATCTTGCTCTCCCCGATGGGGGTGCCCCTCACTTCTGCGCCAGGAAATGAAAGCGCTATCAATCACATACAGCCCATGACGAGGTCGACAGTGGTCACATTTTGCGCGTGTTGGCCATGAATTGGCCATGGGGGACTCTAGACTGGTCGGGCTCATCTGAAGGCGGGACGTTGCGGATGGGGGAATGCCGGGACACACCGGCATCACACACAAACAATGAAAATAAAGGACTATCAATGGCTAGATGGATACTCGCGGCCGGATTGTTGGGAACCCTGATCACGGCGCCGAGCACGGCGGCGGAGTGGTTCTTCCGGGGCACCGCGAATGGATGGGCGGCGACCGCCATGACGTCGACGGACGGCGTCAATTTTGATACCTGTCAGCGCTTCGTGAGCGGGGATGCCAGCGGCGGCCCGCGCTTCAAGATAGACAGGTACGGCAACTGGCAGCAGAGCTACCCGGCGGCCGACTACGGGGTCAATGCCAACACGGCGTACCAGATCCGCATCAACGCCAGCACCCAGGCGGTGAGCGCGACGGCGGTGGCCAGTTGCGAGGCCTCGGGGTTTGCCAGCACCTTGCCGCAGCTCAACGTGCGCGGCACCTTCAACGGCTGGGCCAGCCTCCCCATGACCCTGGTAGGGGATCACCTGTGGCAGGTGGACGCCTACCTGGATGGCAAGGCGAGCCAGCGCCTCAAGTTTGATCAGGCTGGTGACTGGGCCGTCAACTTTGGCGACAGCAACGGTGACGGCGTGCTGGAGAAAAGTGGCAGCGACATCTTCTGGAGCGCCGTGGGCACGGTGCGCATCCAGGTCAACGATCAGACCCTGGCCTACAGCATCACCCCCCTTGGGGATGACAACCAGCCGCCGCTCGCGGTCATCACCCCGGGGGGGACGGTGAACGTGACCCAGGGGGCGTCGCTCACCTTGAGCGGCAGCGACTCCACGGATCCCGACGGCCAGATCGCGAGCTATCTGTGGAGCAGCGGCGAAACCACGGAGAGCATCGTCGTCAACACCACCCAGACCGGCACCTTCACCTATGGCCTCACGGTCACCGACGATCAGGGCGCCAAGGGCAGCAGCAGCGTGAGCGTGGTGGTCGGGGCAGGACAGAGCAGCGACAGCTGGTACTTCCGGGGCACGGCCAACAACTGGGGGCTCACCCCTATGACCAGCGAGGATGGCACCACCTTCTGCACCGAGCAGGCCTTTGGCAGCAACAACCCCCGCTTCAAGATTGACCACAAGGGGGACTGGACCGAGGCGTATCCGGCCCAGGATTACCTAGTCAGCGCCAACACCAGTTATCGCATCTGCTTTGACAGCCTGCGCAAGGCCATCGAGGTGGAGACGCTGGCCGGGGCCGATCTGCAGGCCCCCACGGTGACGGCCACCCCGTCCCCGGGGAGTTATGTGGACAGCCAGTCCATCACCCTGGGGGTGAGCGACGATCAGGACAGCGCCCCCGCCGTGCATTTCACGACGGACGGCAGCCAGCCCACCACGGCATCGGCCCGCTATGCAGGCCAGCCCCTGGTGGCGAGTGACAAGGGGAGTGGCACCGATCTGGTGATCCGCACCCTTGCCATCGACGCCAGCGGCAATCAGCGCGAGCAGCGCTTCGAGTACCGCATCGGCGAGCAGGGGGTGGCGAGCGGCGATTTTCGTGCCGAGAGCATCTACTTCCTGCTGACTGCCCGCTTCTATGATGGCGATGCCAGCAACAACTACTACAACCGGGATCGCTACAAGGCGGGGGATCCCCAGTGGCGCGGCGACTTCAAGGGTTTGATCGCCAAGCTCGACTACATCAAGGATCTCGGCTTCACCGCCATCTGGGTGACGCCGCCGGTGGAGAACCGCTCCGGCCTCGACTACCACGGCTACCATGCCTACGACTTCTACCGGGTCGATCCCCGTCTGGAGTCGCCGGGGGCGGGTTACCGGGAGTTCATCCAGGCGGCCCACGCCAAGGGGCTCAAGGTGATCCAGGACGTGGTGCTCAACCACTCGAGCCAGTACGGCCTGCGCGGCAAGACCTGGATCGATCGCCTGCCCGTCAAATACTACGTACCGGCGGGGTCGAGCCAGGGACTCATCAACAATGGTCCCTATCAGGGCAATCTTGGGGACTACGCCAGTGCCAACCGCTGTGACGACGACAACCCGGCGGCTCCCGACTGGTATAAGGCCCGCTGCCAGTCCGATCCGGCGGGCACCCAGCCCCTGGTAGACCCCAAGACTGGCGCCACCGTGCCGAGCGCAGGCTACAACCCCAACCGCTTCTTCGGCATCGACGCCCAGACCCTGGATCCCGCCTGGTATCACCTGGACGGTTTCATGTCCGGCGGTGACTGGGAGAGCCCGCTCGCCCTGCAGCGCAAGCACATGGCGGGGGACTGCATCGACTTGGCCACCGGCAACCAGAACGTCAAGGACTACCTCAACGGCGCCATTCGTCAGTACCTCGACATGGGGGTCGATGCCATCCGTATCGATACCTTGAAGCACATCGAGCGGGACGAACTGCTGACCTATGTCCACGACTGGCAGGCCCACAAGCCGGGGCTGTTCGTCTTTGGCGAAAACCTGGTCAAGGGCACCGGCTGGGGCTCTGAGCTGGCCAACGACAATGCCTCGGCGGTGATCCGCCCCTGGTGGTATACCCGCACCACGCCGAACCCGGCCAATCCCCGTGCAGGGGGCGATTCCGGCCTCTCTGTGCTGGACTTCTCCCTCTTCTCCACCTTCCGTGACAACGTCACCCGGGGGAACTTTGGCGGGGTAGGGGGGATTTTCGCCATGGACTGGGTCTATGGGGATGCCACCAAGCTCATCACCTTCTTCCAGAACCATGACGTGGGGCCGGACAACGACTTCAAGTACCGCTACGGCGGGGAAGAGGGGAATGCGGCCATGACCTACAACCTGCTCTGGACGGCGCGGGGGATCCCGACCCTCTACTACGGGGAGGAGGTGATGTTCCAGGCGGGCAAGCCCCAGGATATCGATGGGGCCACCATGACGGTGGATCAGACCGGTCGTGCCTACTACGGGGAGGTGCTGGACAACCCCGCCACCCCGAGCCACCCGCTTTATCAGCACATCAAGCGCTTGAACCAGATCCGCAAGGCGGTGCCCGCCCTGCAAAAAGCGCCCATGAGCCAGGTGAACGAGTGGGGGAGCGGCATCAGCTTCGTGCGTGATCTGAGTGCCGAAGGGAGCTACGCCGCCGTGGGCCTTGCGGCCAACTCGGCCCAGCAGATAAACCTGAGTGGCCTGAAGAACGGCACCTACACGGACGCGGTAACCGGTGCGAGCCAGAGCGTCAGCAACGGCAGCCTGAGCTTTGCGGTGCCCGCCTATTCGGCGCGGGTCTGGGTACTGAACGGCCCGGGCAAGGTCGGTGCTGACGGCAAATACCTCAAGTAAGGAAGCCCTGTCACAGGGTGCAGCGAGTCGGCCTTCGGGCCGACTTTTTTATTCTGCCTTCTGCCTATGCCTGAATGGATGCCCCATCCTGATGGGGCTCTGGCTCTGGCTCTAGCTGCGGGGGCTGGTGGATGGGCAGACCTGTGGACTCGCGACCAGCACGCTCATGGGCAGGGGGCTAGAGGGAAGGGGAGTGGTGCATCCGCCGCCCGAGTCACTTCATGCTCTGCATATTGGAGTGCTCATTGCTGTGCTCATGGCAGTGAGCAAAGCGGTGCCCATGTCGTCTTTGCGCTGCGGTGCAAGGCAAACTGTGCCACTCGGCTGCTCTATATTGGTGCAATTGCTCTTTATTGGTGCGCGACATCCACATCCGCCCCTGGAACCCGCCCCGAAGAAACACGCCGTATGGCCCCCGGGCTTCCCCCATGACAAGCATCATCCATGCTGAAAAGCGGCATCCTATCGACATGATCTGCCGAAAAACCGGGCTGTGAAGGGGATAGCACGAGGCCTTTTTCGGTGACGCGGGTAAACATGCTGCGCCACTGTGATGGCCGATCACGGAAGTGGTGGATTCTACCTGCATATTGCGCATTTGTCGGAATTTAAATCCGATTATTTATGTTATCGCGGACTCTTGTTTTGATTGGCGCTCTTTTTGCTGTGCCTTGTCATCCCCATGATGGCGAGATCAGGGGGCGGGGGAGCGCAAGATTGGGGGGTGGGGACGGCAAGGTGAACGGGTCGCCGCCATCAGCCCCAACGCGGCCTGGTTGTCGGGCAACGGATGCCACCATCAAATCGGATCTAAGGAGTCATATGGAAGGTGAAATGACCATGCAGCCAGCGGCTGCGGGCAGGGGGCTGGCCCATACCCTCAAGGACGATGTCTACGGCATGGTGCTCGGGGTCATGTTTATCGCCGTGGGGCTCAATCTGCTCAAGTGTTCCGGCATGATCACCGGTGGCATCGCGGGCATCGCCCTGCTGATCGCCCATGTCAGCACCCTGCCCATCGGCGTGCTCTTCTTCCTGGTGAACCTGCCCTTCATGGTGTTCTGCTACGTCACCATGGGGCGCGCCTTCACCCTCAAGACGCTGATCGTCAACGTCGCCCTCTCGGCGGCCACCCAGGCGGTGCCGCTGCTGCTGACGGTGAGCTATGTCCATCCCCTGTTTGCCGCCCTGGTGGGGGGAACCTTCCTCGGCATGGGGGTCTTGTCTCTGGCGCGTCACAATGCCTCCGTGGGGGGCACCGGCGTGGTGACGCTCTGGCTGCAACGGCGCACCGGCATCAATGCGGGAAAGAGCCAGATGGTGCTGGATGTGCTGGTGTTTGCGCTCTCTCTGCTCACCCTGCCGCTTCCCCTGCTGCTCTGGTCAACCCTGAGTGCGCTGGCCATGAACGCCATGCTGATGAACTGGCACAAGCCGGGCCGCTATCAGGGGAACTGAACCCCGGTCTGGCTGACGGCTGAGAGGGAAAAAGGCCGTTCCGGGAGACTGGCGGCAGAAAGGGGCTCAACGGCAAAAAAGATCATCTTGTCGGGAAAAACGGCATGGTTACGGCTGAATTTATTGGTTTTTTGCCCTGTTGGTGGCGTTAAATCGGGCTACGCCATAAAAAATTCAAAAAACTTCTTTACCACTGCCCAATGCATGAGTAAAATTTGTCGGCAATATTTTACACCCCCACTCCTCAACGGTGAGATATTGCCATGCTCAGGATTGCCAAAGAAGCGCTGACCTTCGACGATGTACTGTTGGTTCCAGCCCACTCCACTGTTCTCCCCAATACCGCCGACCTGCGTACCAAGCTCACGTCTGCGATCACGCTGAATATTCCGATGATCTCCGCTGCCATGGACACAGTGACCGAAGCCCGTCTGGCTATCGCACTGGCCCAGGAAGGCGGTATCGGCTTCATTCACAAGAACATGTCCATCGAGCAGCAGGCTGCCGAAGTGCGCAAGGTCAAGAAGTACGAGAGCGGCGTGGTCAGCGACCCCGTTACCGTGCGCCCTGACATGACCATCGCCCAGATCAAGGAGCTGAGTCACAAGAACGGTTTCGCCGGTTACCCCGTGGTGACTGACGGCAACCAGCTGGTGGGCATCATCACCGGCCGTGACGTGCGCTTCGTCATCGATCTCTCCCAGACCGTCGAACAGATCATGACCCAGAAAGATCGTCTGGTGACCGTGCGTGAAGGGGCCCCTCGTGAAGAGGTGGTGGCCCTGATGCAAAAACACCGCATCGAGAAGGTGCTGGTGGTCAACGGCGACTTCAAGCTCAAGGGCATGATCACCGTGAAGGACTTCCAGAAAGCCGAGCGCAAGCCCAACGCCTGCAAAGACGAGCGTGGCCGTCTGCGGGTCGGTGCCGCCGTCGGTGCCGGTGCCGGCAACGAAGAGCGCGTCGCCGCCCTGGTGGAAGCCGGTGTGGACGTGCTGCTGATTGACTCCTCCCACGGCCACTCCCAGGGCGTGCTGGATCGCATCAAGGCGACCCGTGAAGCCTATCCTGACCTGCAAATCATCGGCGGCAACGTCGCCACCGCCGCGGGCGCCAAGGCGCTGGTGGAAGCGGGTGTCAACGCCGTCAAGGTCGGTATCGGCCCGGGCTCCATCTGTACTACCCGTATCGTGACCGGCGTGGGCGTGCCCCAGATCACCGCCATCTCCGACGCTGTGGACGCCCTGGAAGGCACCGGCGTGCCGGTGATTGCCGATGGTGGCATCCGCTTCTCCGGCGACGTGGCCAAGGCCATCGCCGCGGGCGCAAGCTGCGTCATGGTGGGCTCCATGTTTGCCGGTACCGAAGAGGCGCCGGGCGAGATCGAGCTCTATCAGGGCCGCTCCTTCAAGTCCTACCGCGGCATGGGCTCTCTGGGTGCCATGTCCAAGGGCTCCAGCGACCGTTACTTCCAGACCGACAACGCCGCCGACAAGCTGGTGCCGGAAGGGATCGAAGGGCGCGTGCCGTACAAGGGCCGCCTCAAAGAGATCATTCACCAGCAGATGGGCGGCCTGCGCTCCTCCATGGGCCTGACCGGCAGCGCGACCATCGACGACATGCGCACCAAGGCCGAGTTCGTGCGCATCTCGGGCGCCGGGATGAAAGAGTCCCACGTTCACGACGTGACCATTACCAAAGAAGCCCCCAACTACCGGATGGGCTGATGAAACGGGGCTCTGCGCCCCGTTTTTCCACCCTTTTTTATCCCGTGCTTTTTGTGACAACATCAGCCTGATGCAGGAATAAAATGACTAAAGACATTCACGCCCACCGTATCCTTATCCTGGATTTCGGTTCCCAGTACACCCAGCTCATCGCCCGTCGCGTCCGTGAAATCGGCGTCTACTGCGAGCTGTGGGCCTGGGATGTAACTGAAGAGCAGATCCGCGAGTTCAACCCGAGCGGCATCATCCTCTCCGGCGGCCCGGAATCCGTGACCGAGGCAGGCAGCCCGCGCGCCCCCGAGTACGTGTTCAACGCCGGTGTGCCGGTGTTCGGTATCTGCTACGGCATGCAGACCATGTCCGAGCAGCTCGGCGGCAAGGTGCAGTCCTCCAATCTGCGTGAATTCGGCTATGCCCAGGTCGAAGTGCTGGGCCAGTCCGGCAAGACCAGCGCCCTCTTGCGCAACATCGAAGACGCCATTGCCGACAACGGCAATGCCCTGCTGGATGTCTGGATGAGCCACGGCGACAAGGTCACCGAGATCCCGGCCGGCTTCACCACCATCGCCCAGACCGCGACCTGCCCCCATGCCGCCATGGCCGACGAGGCCAAGCGCTTCTACGGCGTGCAGTTCCACCCGGAAGTGACCCACACCCGTCAGGGTGCCCGTATGCTGGAACACTTCGTCAAGGACATCTGCGGCTGCGAGTGCCTCTGGACCCCGGCCACCATCATCGACGACGCCGTTGCCCGCATCCGCGAGCAGGTGGGTGACGACGAAGTGATCCTGGGCCTCTCCGGCGGCGTGGACTCCTCCGTGGTCGCCATGCTGGTACACCGCGCCATCGGCGATCGCCTCACCTGCGTCTTCGTCGACAACGGCCTGCTGCGCCTGAACGAAGGCCAGCAGGTGATGGACATGTTCGGCGATCACTTCGGCCTGAACATCATCAAGGTCGACGCCGAAGAGCGCTTCCTCTCCGCCCTCGCGGGGATCGACGAGCCGGAAGCCAAGCGCAAGACCATCGGCCGCGTCTTCGTGGACGTGTTCGACGACGAGTCCAAGAAGCTCAAGAACGCCAAGTGGCTGGCCCAGGGCACCATCTACCCGGATGTCATCGAATCCGCTGCCAGCAAGACCGGCAAGGCCCACGTCATCAAGTCTCACCACAACGTCGGCGGCCTGCCGGAAGAGATGAAGATGGGTCTGGTGGAGCCGCTGCGCGAGCTGTTCAAGGACGAAGTGCGCCGCGTCGGCCTCGAACTCGGCCTGCCCTACGACATGCTCTACCGTCACCCCTTCCCGGGTCCGGGCCTGGGCGTGCGCGTGCTTGGCGAAGTGAAGAAAGAGTACTGCGACTTGCTGCGCAAGGCTGACGCCATCTTCATCGAAGAGCTGCGCAAGGCCGACCTCTACAACCAGGTCAGCCAGGCGTTCGCCGTCTTCCTGCCGGTGCGCTCCGTCGGCGTCATGGGCGATGGCCGCAAGTACGACTGGGTCATTGCGCTTCGCGCCGTCGAGACCATCGACTTCATGACCGCCCACTGGGCCCACCTGCCGTACGACTTCCTCGGCCACGTGTCGAACCGCATCATCAACGAGATCAACGGCATCTCTCGCGTGGTGTACGACGTCTCCGGCAAGCCGCCCGCAACCATCGAATGGGAATAAGCGGTTAACGCCTCTCCCTGCGATCACGCAAAACTGTCAAAAAGGCGCCCTTGAGGCGCCTTTTCTTTTTCCAATCGTTTGCGAGAAAATTTTGCTCCTGGCGAAGGGGATAGAGGCCCTGTTGCCAATGTTGTCGTGGTGAGTGCCTGGGTTGAGCGACAGAACGCCATCCATCGCGTCTACATAGGGCCGCAGGCTGTGGTTTCTCCGGGCAGGGGGAGCATACCCTGTTCGTCAGGAACGATACGTGCAATGGAGCCGGATACCCGCCGTTTCGATGCCCCATCTTGATGCAAGAGGGTAACGCGAGCCGCTGCTGCCCCCCAAGATGGAGTAATTTCTTGATCTGGCTTGGGAAACGCCCACCTTTCTCTTTTTCTTGTCTCTCTCGCTCGCTAGGATAGTCGTCTGGATATGGCCTCTTTGGAGTCACCTATGAGTCAAGCCAGAGCAACAGTGCAGGCCAAAGGCAGCAAACGGGAGACAGCCCTGCGGTAGCTTGGCTGTTATTCGGGAATGGCACGAGCATGCTGAGCGCTAGTTGGTGTCGCAGTCGATGGAAGGGGGGGGATTACGAGTTCAGTATCAGTCGTACTTATCTGTCCGGATGCTGTAGTGATATAAGCGCATTAATGTACGTACTTGTTCACGTAGGAGGGGGTTGGTGGCGTTTCCATAGCTGACTAATAGACGGTTTTTTATAGAGTGGAAGTGGTAGGGCCAAATAGGAAGCCAGGAAAATACGCTCAGATGTCAGATCTATACTAGTAATGCTCTGATTTTAAATGGTTGTTTTTGTGGCTGTGAAGGTGGCCGGAGTTATACGGAAGGCTCTGCTATTGGATTCGTACCGCCTTAAAGTTAATAACAGTTAGATTTCTCTTAAACAAAGGAGAGTATTTTTGACACCGACAAAAATTGTCACAGGGTCTTTAATAATTCTTATATTTATTTCCCTGTTTACTAGCGTAATAGGAATTAATTGCCCTTGGTTAATCCTAAACGAAAATCAGATATTTTATTTGTACTCTACTTCAGCGCAAGTGTTGGCGGGGATTTATGGATTGACATTGACAGGGTTTATATTTTTTCGAAATGAGCTGAGTCGAGAAGAGTTTGAAGATGATACATTGACAATTGCTGTTGATAGCCTCAAGGAAAGATACTTCAATATACTCATCTTTGTGACGGTATTGTCAATTTTTACTCTCGTATTATCAAATCTTGTAATCTCATCTGAAAGCAGTGAAAGAGCAACTCTAAATACTATTCTGATGAATACAGCACAATCAGCATTTTTTATAAATTTATTAGTTATTGCTTATTTCATATTTGATGTCATTGCACCGAAGAGAATCGAAAAAGAAAGTAAAATTATCCAACAAAGAGTTGACCCGACTACTGATACAATAGACAAGGGAAGCCTTGAAAACTTCTTAACCAATTATAATCAACTCGAATATATACTCCAAAAATATGGCCAAGCATATCAATCGGAGTTTGAAGGTGAGCATCGTTCAAGAAGAAGGATCTCGAATGTAAAACTGGCCGAATTTATATATCAAGCTGAAAGAATTGATCAAGGTCTTTTTGGTGATATAAAAAATCTTATCTCCTTAAGAAACTCAATAATTCATGGTGCTGAGCCGGTTGTAAGTAAATACATGGTTGAGTTGTCCGAAAGGATTTTGAAGGAACTTGCTTCAGCTCTGAATGTAGGAGTCTAACAAGCGCATGTTACCAGACCAGCTTTCCGCTGCGAGTCAAACCAGCTTAAAATTTTGGTATTATATGTTTTATTAAATTTGTTCGTCAGGGAGGGAGTTAGAGTGGCACAAGGTATTATTGCGGACAATTGGTCTCTTCAAGATATATCTAGCTTGTTTGTGCATGGTATGGAAAATGCGTATGCAGACGAAATCACTATAAAAAATGGTGCGCATAGTTATAAAAAAGTTAGTTATCCATCAATCCAAACAGAAGCTTTATTCGATTTTTTAACTGATTTGGTTTTAAGGGACGAGATCTTAGTTGAGTCTAAATTTGAAAATGCATGGGTACAAACAAGTAGTCCGATACTAACTGCCAAAAATTTAGGTGTAGTAAGAAGTTATCCATTTTTAGAAGAACCTTATAAACTAGTTGAACCACGTGATCGTATCATTCAGCATATGAGCTCAACGGATTCGTTGAAGTTAGCTCATAATGAAAATGTATTAAGCTGGAAAGAAACCAAAAGAGCTCAGCATCCACTTTTATCAGCAACAATGTGGGGTGGCGCAGGAATGTGTGCTCGAAGCTTTGTTTATGAAAAGAGTTATACTCCGCATCCTCTGAGAAAGAGATTTTTTGTTAACTCAGGGTTCATGTTGCCTGCGGGGGATGCTCTGCATCAACTTACCTCATTTTTAAATGATGAACAGATGAAGGTGTCAAGAAAAGCATATGGAACAGATTCATTATATTCGCTATTTGTAAATATACCTGCTATTCCTATTCGAGTCATTCAGGAATCATCTTATCCGAACCAACTTATTGATGTTGCTCTACAAATGAGGCAAGATTTTGCAAAATTGAGAGAATGGTTAAAGTTGTTTCAGAATGCATTATCTGAAGACAACTTGGAGGAGATTGTTAACTATCGCAGTCAATTAGATTCTGTTTCGGAGTATGTTAATTCAAAAATCGGGTTGGGTTCTGCACACAAACCAGTAATTATGGAAGCGGGGTTGGGGATTTTTAAAATCATTACGCAGGCTAATCCAGTTAATACTCTTAAAAATCAATTCGGTATCAGGGCGACATTAAATAGCTTGATTTTTGGTTCTAACGGTAAGCAAGAAATCAAGAAATACATCAACATGTTTGAACAAAGAGGCTCTGCTGTTGGGTATGATATAGAGCAGCACTTCACAAAAAGTACATAACAATTTAAGAGTGCTTTTCAATGCGTGGAATTTTTACCATGCGTTACGTTTAGTGTGTGAAGTGGCATGCAGTAGTATTGGTATTGCATTGCCTACATCAGAATAGGACGATAAAAATATGGTTGGATTATGATAGCTTCATTGAAAACAGAAATTTTATTTTCATTCTTGTTGGGCTCAGTACCAATGTTTCTAGCTAGAAATCAACCAGATTTTTCAGCGGTAAAAACACTTGCAAGCTTAAATCCTGGAGATCTTATTTTTAATTATTTTTTATATCTCCTATGTATCCATTTTGTGGTTTGGTTTGTAAATAATCAAGTGCTAAAAACTAATCAGCTCTTATCAAATGTTTTTCAAAAGTTACATGAGTTTACACACAAGCTTGGCTTTGCTATTCATGGCATATACCGAGCATTAGCTGGGGCTGTACCGGTCGCGATGGTCTTTGAGCTAGAGAAACATGGATTAATTCAAGGCTGGCAGGAAATTACGATGTTAAGTATCGTCTTATCTTTAGCTTGTTTATTTGCAAGCGTAATTTTGTCTAAGGCTACTGAATACACTGCTCCGAGAATCTTACTATTTGGCAAGTGATATTTCTAACAACTCATTGGATCGGATATTTTGTCGTATTTTTTCCAAGCTTTGTTTAAGTCAAGTGGGAGTAGTTATTAAGGGATGATGCGTTGCGCTTATTGTCCCCTATCAGGAGAGCATAAAAGGTGAACCTCACTCATACCTCGCCGCTTCCCAGGCGTGTATCGCCTGTTTGCGGGTCTCCCCCCAGTGATAGCCGCCGAGTTTGCCATTTTGCTGGATGACTCTGTGGCAGGGGATCATCAAGGCGACGGGGTTGGCGCCCACTGCCAGCCCCACGGCGCGGGCGGCCTTGGGATTGCCGACGGCGTTTGCCACCTGGGCGTAGCTCACCACCTTGGCGGGCGGGATCTGCAGCAGCGCCCGCCAGACGCTGATCTGAAAGTTGGTGCCGCTCACGTGCAAGGAGATAGGGCAATCCGGCGTCTTGCTGTCATCGAACATGGTGTGGATGACGCTTTGGGTGCGTGATGGCGCCTCCCTAAGTTCTGCCTCTGGCCAGTTGTGGGCGAGGGCGGCCAGGGGCGCCTCTGGGGCCTGGTCATCGAGAAACGAGAAGTTGCACACCCCCCGCGGGGTGAGGGCGACAAACGCCTGGCCGAAGGGGGTGTCGTGCACCCCGTGATCGATAACCAGCCCGGCCCCGCGCTGTTTGTACTCCCCCGGCGTCACCGCTTCGAGCTGCACGAAGTGATCGTAGAGCCGCGATCCGCTGCTCAGGCCCAGGGTATCGGCCACCTCCAGCAGCGGGCGCGACTCCTGCAACAGCGCCTTCGCCCGCTCCAGAGTCAGCACTTGTAGATAGCGTTTGGGCGTCACCCCGGCCCAGCGGCTGAACAGCCGCTGGAAGTGAAAGGGGCTTAAGTGAACGTGCGCCGCTATCTCGTCCAGGGTGGGCTGGCGCGCCACCTGGCTTGCGATAAAACGGATGGCATCGGCGATGCGGGCGTAATCAGACATAAGGCGCTCTCACGATAAGTTGGCAGCCGCAGTATCTTGGGTGCGACAAGGTCATGTGCGACAAATAGATACCCCACCATCGGCCAGCAGGGCAATGCCGGTGGTAAAGCTGGATGCATCGGACGCGAGATAGAGGGCCGAGCGGGCGATCTCCTCCGGTTGGGCCAGCCGTTTGAGGGCATGCATATGCTGCACAAAGGCGAGACTCTCCGGTGTATCTGTAAAGGCCCGCCCCATGGGGGTGTCGGTGCCCCCCGGCAGCAGGGCGTTGACCCGCACCCCTTGTGCCCCATATTCGGCGGCCAGCACCTGGGTCAGGCCGATGAGGCCTGCTTTGCTCGCAGCATAGGCCGCCATGCCGGGCAGCCCCAGGGTATGGCCGACGAAGGTGGAGGTAAAGATAAGGGAGCCGCCCCCGCGTGCCTGCATGGCGGGGATCTGGTACTTGGCCCCCACAAAGGCGCTGGTGAGGTTGGTATCCAGGGTCTCTTGCCACTGCGCCAGTTCAAGCCCCGGCACGCTGCCCGGTGTCCCCGTGGTGCCGGCGTTGTTGAAGGCGATATCGAGTCCGCCGAAACGGGTCAGTGCGAGATCCACCAGGGCGCGGGCATAGGTTTCGCTTTTCACATCTCCCGCCAGGCTCACCGCCTGCCCCCCCTCATGGCGGATCTCCTCCACCAGCAGATCCAGCTCGGTCTGGCGGCGGGCGCCGACGACGACGCTGGCCCCCTCCCTTGCAAACAGGATGGCGCTGGCGCGGCCGATACCGGAGCTGGCGCCGGTGATGATGGCGACCTTGTTGGACAGTGATGACATGGCAGTTCCCTCGCGAGATGTGCATGGCGCCAGGTGGCGACGCTCATGCAGGGTTGGCAGACAAGTGGATGGGTTCAACCCCCTCCTGGTTCAAACTTCCTTTGGTTCAACCCCTTGGGAGGTCGAAAGCACTGTTGGTTTGAAAGCACTATGGCGGCGAACCTTTGTCACGACGACCCGGATCTTGCTCACTTGTGCCATCGGCGATGGCCCATCACGGTATCGGGAGATATCAGCGTTTATTGAAGGGAGTGGAAGGAAGTGAGAAGGGAGCGGGGCTGTGGCGCCGCTTTCCCAGGTGGTGGTGACCTGGGTTTGCAAGGGCAGGGCATGGAAAACAGTGCCACCGGTGTCGGTGGCACTGACGCAAAGCCTGGTGGGATAACGCTCTTTTAGGGGTTATCAGGCCAGGGCGGGGCTGGATGTGGCGGCGCAGGGCAGGGCGGCCAACTGTGCAAGGTGCTCGCCCAGGGAGACCCCGGCGCCGGTGGCGTTGACCGTCTCGAAGTAGTCGTGCCAGCCCGATGCGGCTATCCCCTGGACGAGGGCCTCGATGGCTGCGGCATCCGGCCCGCGCCAGATGGCGAAGAAGGGGTGGGGCGCACCATGGAGGGTGGCAGCATCGGTCTCGCCCAGGGCGATGGGCTCCACCCCGAGGGCGGCGAGGTTGGCCATGCCTGTGCCAATGGCCTCGAAGAACTGCTGACGAGCCGTCTGGCTCAGTGCCAGCCAGGCGGGAGTGGGGGTGTAGAGCTCTGCCAGATAGTGGGTCATAGGGGTTCCTTCGGGAGTTGGCCCTTGCGCAAGGTGCGCAAGGTGCGCAAGGCGCGTTGACAAATCCGGGTTGTCGCGGAGCAGGGGCTTTCGCGAGACCAGCGCGCGCAGAGGTCAGTGACCCACTGTGGCCTGTCTTTGCTCGCATCGTTCAGCCAGTTGGCAACGGAGTCCTGCACATAGGGGGCGGGATCGGCCTTGAGGGGTTCGAGCAGCATCAGGGCCTGCTCCGGTGCTTGTCGCAGGGACGCAAGATGGGTACACCAGACGCCGCGGGGCCGGGTCGCTTCGCTTGCAAAGCGTCGTAGCCGCTCGGACGGCTCCACCGTCCAGGGCACCAGGGCGGCAATGGCCGCCTCGAGCTGCGCGGCAATGGTCGTTCGCATTGCGAGCCAGGCCCACTCGCGCACCCCAAAGTGCGGGTCATCGGCGAGGGGGCGAATGAGGGCCAGGCGGTCGCTGAACGACAGCCCCTCGCTCGCGCCCACCATGAAACAGGCCCAGCCCCGCACGGTATCGGAGGGATGACGGCTGAGCGCCGCAAGATCCCTCGTGCCGTTCTCGGTCAGGAGCAGCCTGGCGGCCAGTGCCATGCGCCGGGTAATGCCCTCCCCGGATGCGGCGTGCATCGACGCCAGCGCCTGGGGCCCGAGCGAAGGCAGGGTGCACTGCATCAGGGCGGCAAAATCCACCGCCAGGCATTCGGTCAGGTTGCTTGCCTCAGCCTCTCCCCGGTTGAGCTGGGCGAGGCGTGAGGGGGCGATATCCGTGATGCGGCTGCGTGTCATGGGTGCTCCTCTGTGGCGGCCTCAGTGCAGCCTGCACGGGATGAGATGACGTTGAGCCAGGCCCGCTTGAGCAGGGTACTCAGGGTCTCTCGCTCTGCCTGATCGAACCCGGCAAACAGGGAGCCTATCCACTGGCTGTGCTCATCGAGCAGGTGCTGTGCCAGGGCCTGGCCCAGCTCAGTCAGGCGCACCGAGATCTTTCGCCTGTCCTGGCTGTCGCTGTGGCGAGCCAACAGGCCGTCTCGTTGCAGCCCGTCGAGCAGGCCGGTGATGGTGGCCCGTGTGACCCCCGCCTTGTCGGCAAGCTCGTGGGGGGCCAGCCCTTGTGGCAGGTCGCGCAGCAAAAACAGCAGCACGAACTTGCCTTCGGAGAGGCGGTGAGGGGCCAGGCGCGCCGCGCACGCCTGATCGATGGCAGCGGCGAGGGTCAACACCTCAAAGCAGACGCGCATGTTTTGGGTGTCCGCGTGTCCGCGGCGCTCTGCATCCTCGAGCAGGGCGAGGTGTTTCTGTTCCAGCGTGATCATGATGGTGAGTCTCGAATGACTTTGTATGGCGCCATGCTATATGGTGCCATACAAATGTTCAACCACCCAAGCACGCGACCGGGATGGTTCATGGCAACGGAGAGCGGGAGTGTGGCGATGGGGGGCCTTTGCAAGAGAAGGCGTTGCAAGAAAATCGGCCATCTTTGGCCGTCATTCCCTATAATGCCCCTCCTTTGTGGTCTGGGGGGAGTGCCCCGCAGTGAGCCACCGCAAGCCCGAATGTTGATAGAGACGATCCCATGCATACCCTGGAACAGCTTCGCGCAGGCGAACTCTGCGGCGCCCGCCACCTCAAACTTGCTGAAAACCTCGCGGTGTTCCCTCCCGAGATCCTGAGCCTCAAGGAGACCCTGGAGGTGCTGGATCTCACCGGCAACCAGCTGAGCGAGTTGCCTGACGCGCTGGCCGAATGCAAGAAGCTGCGCATCCTCTTCTGCTCCGAGAACAACTTCACCGAACTGCCCGAGGTGCTGGGGCGCTGCCCTGCGCTCACCATGGTGGGCTTCAAGGCCAACCGCATCGCGACCGTTCCGGCCGCCTCCCTGCCCGCCAGATTGCGCTGGTTGATCCTGACCGACAACGAGATAGAGACACTGCCTGGAGAATTGGGGCGCTGCATTGATCTGCAAAAGCTGATGCTCTCTGGCAACCGGCTACATGAGCTTCCCGAGACGCTTGCCGGTTGCCACTGTTTGGAGCTTTTGCGCATCGCCGCCAACCGCCTGCCTGCGTTGCCGAGTTGGCTGCCCTCGATGCCGCGTCTGTCCTGGCTGGCCTTTGCGGGCAACCCTTTCTGTGATGAACAGGCGTGTCTGAACGGCACATCGGAGTTCACTACCGAGATCCCCTGGCAGGCGATCTCACTGGGGGATGTGCTCGGGGAGGGGGCATCCGGCGTCATCTATCGCGCCGAGTGGGCGAGGGCTGAAGGGCCCGGGGCGGTGGCGGTCAAGCTCTTCAAGGGGGCCGTCACCAGCGATGGCTTGCCCCTGAGCGAGATGACTGCATCCCTGGCCGCCGGTCGTCATCCAAACCTGGTCGGTGTGATGGGGAGAGTGAGCGATCATCCCTCCGGCATCTCGGCACTGGTGATGCCCCTGATAGACCCCGCCTTCGCCACCCTGGCGGGCCCCCCGAGCCTGGACTCCTGCACCCGGGATGTCTATGGGGTGGATCTGAACTTCACCCCGGCCCAGGTGATGGCCATGGTGCAGGGGGTGGCTGCGGCCGCCCGGCACCTGCACGAGCGGGGCATCCTCCACGGCGATCTCTACGCACACAACCTGCTGTACTCCTTGCAGCCCGCGATGCCTCACTCGTCGCAGGAGGCACCGGGCCGGGTGCTGCTCGGTGACTTTGGTGCCGCCTCCTGTTACGACCGCGCCGATGAGGTGCTGGCCGGGCGGCTGGAGCGCCTGGAAGTGCGGGCCTTTGGCTGCCTGCTGGCCGAGCTGCTGGCGCGCTGTGATGGGGGGGACGCCGACCTTGACCCCCTTCATCGACTGGCCGGGGAGTGCGGCTTTGAGGTGCCTTCCCGGCGACCCACCTTCGAGCAGATCCTGACCCGGCTGGCAGCGATGGCGACAAGCCTGCCTGGGGTCGTGGCCTGAGGCCTGCCCATCGTGGGCTTTCTCGTGCACTGGGGCGGGATCATGGGGCTTGCGCCACTTCGGTGAAGTTGTGATAGTGATGCACCATTGCAGATGACGAGAGGAAGATGATGGAAGCGGCATTTTGGCACCAGAAGTGGAAAGAGAACCGGATTGGCTTTCATCAGGCAGATTTCAACCGCTGGCTGCAATCCTGGTGGTCGGCCCAGCAAGGGAGCGACCCCGTGCTGGTGCCCCTTTGCGGCAAGTCCCGGGACATGCTCTGGCTGCGTGAGCAGGGGCATCCGGTGGATGGCTTCGAGCTCTCCGAGCTCGCCATTACCCAGTTTTTTGACGAGAACAACCTGAGTGCAGAGAGAAGCGAGGTGGGTCCCTATCAGTGCCACCGGCACGAGGATCTGCGCATCTATCAGGGGGACTTCTTCGCCGCTCCGGAGCTTGGTCAGCGTTATCGCCTGGTCTATGACAGGGCGGCCCTCATCGCCTTGCCGGGCGCCATGCGCCGCCAGTATGCCGCCCTGATGAGCCGCCTGGTGGAGGCGGGGGGGCAGGTGTTGCTGGTGACCCTCGAGTATCAGCCCGAGCAGCAGCAGCAGCCGCCGTTCTCGGTGGGGGAGATGGAGGTGCGCACCCTGTTTGAGCGCGACTTTGGTGTCGAGGTGCTGGGCCGGGGGGCGGAGCTGGATCACCCCAGGGTGCTCTCGGGGCAGCTCTCCTATTTCGACGAGGTGGCTTACCGGCTGATCCGCCGGGGCTGAGAGGGCGCGAGGCCGCTGCCAAGGATGGAAGTGGCGCTTGTTTTACCTCCTTTGACATAGATCAACGTGGCAAATCAGGGAAATGCCTAAGATGAGGCTGTTTCTCAATCACTGCTGGTGCCGACCGATGAGCTCTGGTTTGAACGCCGGTCGAACATCAACCCAGTGTCTGATTTTCACGCTCATGTTCACTTTTGGCGGCTCTGGTCGCAATTGATTATGGTTTTTCCAGCCGACCCCACGGGGTCGGCTTTTTATTGCCTGCGCGTTGCCAACAGGGGAGGTCAGCCTTCGAAGGTGGCGGCGTTGAGCCGAAATGCCCTGGGATCGTCGACAAACTGGCCGGTGATACGCTCGTCGTGCTCGTGGCCCAGGCCATAGCTGCAGAGGATGAGGCGATCCGAGGTACGGGATCTCAGCTGGGTGATGAAGCGCACCAGGTCGGCACGGCTGAGCCTGCCCACCTCCTCGCGTACCCGTTCGCGCTGATCAAAACCCAGATCCTTGTTGCCGATGCTGACCCAGAGCCGCTGGCCGCGGCTGCGCAGGTTGGCATCCCGCTCGCTGAGCTGGGCCTGCAACCCCGCCTTGCTCTCCTGCCACTGCTGCTCGGTGAACTCCAGCATGGCCAGCGGGAAGAGATCGATGAACTCCTCCACCGCATCCAGCAGGATCTGCGGCCCCGCCACCGGCGACTGGATATAGAAGATGAGACCGGGATGGCGGTTGAGGGGCAGGTTGCCGGCTCCCACCACGTAACCGAGCTGCTGGCGGGTGCGCAGCTCGTGGAAGAAGGTGGATGACATGATGTGGTTGGCCAGGGTGAAGCAGGCGAGATCCCGCGCCCGGGTGGTGCGCGACTGGTAGTAGACCAGCAGCGCCGAGTCCTCGTGATCGCACCCCTGCTCGCGAATGAGGGTGCCTCTGTCCTGGATGGAGATGAGGGGGCGGCGGGTCTCGGCGCTGGGCTGGCTGTTGGCACCGAGGTGGCGCTCCAGCAGGGCCGCGAGTTCGAGGGCCTCGGCGGCCGTCCAGTCTCCGTGTACCAGGGCCTCCAGATGCACCCTGGCAAAGAGCTCGGAGACGAAGCCGGGCATCTCCCCGAGTTCGACGGTGCGCAGGTGGCGCAACAGCTGCTCGAAGGGCGGGTTGTTGGGTTGCAGCAAACTGGTGAGCTGGTTGAACAACTGGGAGATGGGGCGGGTCTTGGACTGGTTCTCCCAGTTGCGGATAAGCTGCTCCTTGATCTCGCTAAAGCGGGCCGGATCCGGATACCCCAGGGTGCGGTTGCCGAGGATCATGTCGAGCAGCAGCGGTTGCTTGTCGGCAAAGCCGCTGAGGTTGATGGTAAAGCCCCCCTGATGGGCATAAATCTGGTAGCCAAGACCCGCGAGCTCCGCCGGATAGGTGAGGGCGTTGAGGTGATCCGTGAGCAGTTCCACGGCCAGACGCGCCATGGCGATGTGACGCGGGCTCTTGACCGCATGTTCGCTGTCGACGGAGATGTAAAGGCTGCCCTTGGGCACGCTGAACTGATGCTCGTGCAGGTGCCAGAGCCGGAAACCGGGCCTGTCGATGAGGCAGGACGGCATGTCGGCGGGCAGTGCCGGCAGACGGGCGTCGAGGCGGGTGCTGATGAAGGGGTTGGGCGCCGGCAGGTGCAGGGCGGGATCCGGTTCACTCTGCTGCCAGCGGATCTTCTCGGCCTCGCTGATGATCTGGACGCTGTAGGGTGTCTGGTACCAGCGGGCGAGTCGATCCGTGCTCACTTCCGGGGCCTGGATGGTCACTCGCAGATTGTGGGGGGTCAGCTTGGCGAGGAAGCGCCGGATCAGCGGCTCATCGAACTCGCGCATCATGTAGTCGCCGTAGAGCAGATCGTCCGGCCCGTAGCTGAACAGGTTGAGCACGAGGCCGGAGACGGTGTCGAGGGCCCGTCCACGCTCCTGGAAGCGGAAGGCGGATTCCAGCACGCTGCGCTTCTCCTCATAGCGCCAGGCCTGCACCCCGTCCCGCTCGATGAGCTTCAGATAGCCAAACAGGGCGGCGATGATCTCCTCTACATGCTCAAGCCCAAGGGGGGTGAGGCCAAAGCTCACGCCAAAGTCCTTGAAGTTGGCGCCGCTGATGCCGCCGCCGGCGGCGAGCTGATTGACCCAGCCCCGCCCCTTGAGCAGGGAGAGCAGGCTGCCTTCCCCCTCATAGCCGATGAGGTGGCTCAGGAAGGTGAGGGGTTTTTTGTCGTAATACTCATCCACGCACGGCAGCGGGAAGGTCAGCGCCAGCTTGCGGGTCTCCTTGACCGGGGTCAGCTGGATGCGAATGCCGAGATCATCGAGCCGGTAGAGAGGATGGTTCAGGACCGGAGGGCCGAGGTGGCGATCCGGAATGGCACCAAAGAAGCGATCACACCAGGCCAGCTGGGTCTCGATGGGTTCCGGTGAAAGCATGACCAGCGCCATGCGATCCGCACTGTAGTGGGTTTCGTAGAACGCAATGAGGTCCGAGCGCAGATCCCGGCCGGGGAGATCCGCCAGGGTATCGAGGTTGCCCACCGAGAATTTGGAGAAGGGGTGGTCCGGATTGACCGTCTCCTTGTGCACCTGGTAGCTGCGGCGCACGTCGTCCTGCAGCTTGAGGCGGTACTCGGAGTCCACCGCGTTGCGCTCCTTGTCGACCCACTCCGGTGCAAAGGTGGGGCAGATGAAGAACTGGGAGAACCGGTCGAGCCCCGCCTCGAAGAAGCCGTTGTCGATGTCGAAGAAGAAGTTGGTGAACTCGGTACCGGTCCAGGCGTTGTTGCTGCCCCCGTGACGGCTCATGAATTGCTGGTATTCACCGGGTTTGGGGTAGGTGCGGGTACCGAGAAACAGCATATGCTCGAGGAAATGGGCCATGCCCTGGCGATCCGCAGGATCGTCGAAGTGGCCGGTATTCACCGCCAGGGAGGCGGCGGATTTGTCGGTCTCGGGATCACAGATCAGCAAGACCCTGAGCCGGTTTGCCAGCTCCAGATAGTGATACCGCCGATGGTCATTGGGACTGGCATATGGGCTCATTGGGGAGGGGCTCGCGGTGAATTTATTTGAATTTAAACATGATTATCGACCCCGCTATCTTGCGAGGCAAACCCTTTTCTGAGAGGTGGCGCAATTGTTTCCCCCGGCATGGCGGGGTAAGATTCCCCCGCTATTTAAACAGGCCCCCTGGGCGAGGTTGTAATGAAAATCTACATCATGCGTCATGGCCAGGCTGGCATGAACGCAAAGACTGATGAACAGCGTCCACTGACCGAGCAAGGCATCGAAGAGTCCATCCACATGGCTGGCTGGCTGGCTCCCCAATTGGCAGGCTCCCTGAACCTGGTGATCCACAGCAACTACCTGCGTGCCAGACAGACCTGGCAGGCCATCGCCCCCGAGTTGCCCAAGGCCCTCAAGGTCGAGGAGAGCGGCGACATCACCCCCTATGGGGACCCGGCTTTCGTGGCGAGCTACCTCACTGCGCTGGCGGCGGAGCATGACAACATCCTGATGGTCAGCCACCTGCCGCTGGTGGGGTATCTGGTCCAGAGTCTCTGCCCGGCGGCAGGGGCCCCCATGTTCGCGACGTCCGGGCTGGCCTGCATCGAATGGCAAGATGGCAAAGGAGTCTTGCTCTGGCTGGAAGGACCGCATACAATACGGTAAAAGTTAATAATAAGTTACAGTTTGGTTTTTTGGGGAAGAGAGAGTCGAATTTTCCGGTTTTTTATATAAATTTAACGGAATTATTTCGCATAAGCTGCTGTCATACGGATACAACTTCAAGAGGTTGCAAACGATGAGAGTGTTCAAGAAGTACCTGCCACTGATGGTGGCAAAACATGTCAAAACCTTCTTCAAGGGGCGGATTTACATCCACGGCAGGGGGCGCTTCGATTTCCAGTCGGGCTTGCTGATGATGCCATTGCAAGCCGACATTCCCCATCGCCAGACGGTGCTCGAGGTCAATGAACTGATTTCAAGGCTCCACATGGATGCCGCCTGATGCGCCTCAGGCTGACCCTGGTCCCCCTCATGCCCGCCCCTGTGCGGGCATGATTGTTGATGGCGCCTGGGCGCGGTGCCAACCGTTCGCGTCATGGCGCTTCTTCCTGCGTTGGCAGGCTTGCTTATCCTGATTGCCTCTCTATACTCGCGCGCAATACCCGCCTTTTTATTCTGGATATAGCAATGCCCCTTGCCTTCCTGTTTCCCTTCTCCTGCATGGCCATCTGGGCCGGCAATGGCATCGTCAGCAAGCTGGCGGTCGGGGTGTTGTCTCCTGCGGCGCTCGCCTGGTCGCGCTGGATGGTGGCGGCCCTGGTGCTGACCCCGTTTCTGGCTCACCGGGCCTGGCGCGAGCGCCGCAAACTGCGGGCCGGTTTCTCGAAGCTGGCGGTGCTGGCCCTGCTCGGGATGGTCTTGAACCAGACCTTTGGCTATTACGCGGCCCAGACCCTGGGGGCCACCGAGATTGGCCTGATGATGGGACTGACCCCCTTGATGACGGTGCTGCTCAGCATCTGGTTGCTGCGCGAGCGGCCCACCTGGGGGGCGCTGCTGGGAGGCGCCATCTCCATTCTGGGGCTGGCGATTTTGTTGGGGCAGGGGGATCCGGCCCGGCTGCTGACCCAGGGCATCCATATCGGTTCCGTCTACATGCTGCTCTCGGCGGCCACCTATGCGCTCTACAGCGTGCTGCTCAAGCGCTGGGATCTGGGGCTGGACAACTGGTCCATGCTCTACGGTCAGGTGCTGTGCAGCCTCCTGTTCCTCACCCCCTTCTATCTGCTGGTGGACGGGCACTGGCCCGATGGCAGCGCCCTCTGGCTCATCCTCTATGCGGGGATCCCGACCTCGGCCCTCTCGCCCTGGCTCTGGATGCAGGGCATTGCCCTGCTCGGGGCGAGCCGCACCGCCATCTTCATGAACCTGTTGCCGGTTATGACGGCCGCCCTTGCCATCAGCTGGCTCGGGGAGCGGCTCACCAGCTATCACCTCATCGGTGGCGGCATGACCCTGATGGGGGTGCTGCTGGCGCAGTTGCTGGTGAGGCCCGTGACGGTGCGAAGACGCGCCCGGCTCGCGGTGGCGGGCTGTCAGGAAAAGTAGGATAAAAAAAGACCGCCCTCGAGGCGGTCTTTTTGGTTCGGTGCCCAGCGTCACTGCGCCGTCAGATAGAGATCCTTGGCATAGACCAGGTCTTGCGGGTTCTGGTAGGGGTAGCCCTTGACGTTGGGTTTGAGCAGCCGTGATTTCACGTAGAAGTAGACAGGGGCAATGGGGGCCTCCTCATCGATCAGCACCTCGGCCTGCTGATAGAGGCGGTTGCGCTCGGCGGGGTCCTTGGCGTCATGGGCCTTGGCCAGGAGGGCGTCGTACTCCTTGTTGAACCACTTGCCGCTGTTGGCGCTGCTGCTGGAGGTCATGATGTCGAGGAAGGTGGAGGCATCGTTGTAGTCTCCGTTCCAGGAGTAGCGGCTCACCCCGAAGTCACCCTCGTTCAGGGCCGACACCATGGTCTTCCACTCCATGTTGTTGAGCTCCGCTTTGACCCCCAGGTTGTGCTTCCACATGGAGGAGATGGCGAGCGCTATCTTCTTGTGCCCCTCGTTGGTGTTGTAGAGGATGTCCACCGTCAGCGGCTTGTCAGGGCCGTAACCCGCCTCGCCAAGCAGCGCCTTGGCCTGCTTGATGCGCTCTTCCTTGCTCATCAGCTCGCTGGCGGGGCGTTTGAGCTCGAAGCCGTCCACGCTCGGCGGGGTCAGGCTGAAGGCGGAGAGCTGCCCCTGTCCCAGGATCTTCTCCGTGATGGTGTCCCGGTCGATGGCAAGAGAGAGTGCCTTGCGCACCCTGACGTCGTCAAAGGGTTTGCGCTGGGTGTTGAACACGTAGTAGTAGGTGGCGAGCATGGGGGCGCTCACCAGCTCCTCCGGGCTCTGGCGCTTGATCTGCTGATACTGCTCCAGGGGATAGGTGGTGTAGTGCAGCTCGCTCGCACGATAGCGGTTGTAGGCCGCGGTATCGGAGACGATCTCCAGATAGATCACCTTGTTCAGCACGGTGTGCTCGTTGTCCCAGTAGTGGGGGTTGCGCTCGGCGATGAGGCGCTCGTTCGGGGTCCACTCCTTGAGGGCGAAGGCGCCGTTGGAGACGATGTTGGCCGGTTTGACCCACTCATGACCGAACTTCTCGATGGTGGCCTTGGGCGCCGGGAAGGTGGTGTAGTGGGAGAGGGTCTTGAGGAAGAAGGGGACCGGGTTTTTCAGGGTGATCTGCAGGGTGTAGTCATCGAGCGCCTTGATCCCCAGGGCATCCGGGCTCTGCTTGCCCTGCACCACGTCGCTGGCATTGGCGACGCCGGTCAGCTCGATGAACCAGGCGTAGTTGGAGGCGTTCTTGGGGTCCGCCGCCCGCTGCCAGCCATAGACGTAGTCCGCCGCCGTCACCGGCTCGCCGTTGGACCATTTGGCATCGGGTCTGAGCTTGAAGGTGTAGACGGTGCCCGTGGCATCGAGCTCGTAGCCAAGGGCGCCCGCCGCCTGCAGCTTGCCGTTGCCATCCAGGGTATAGAGCCCCTCGAACAGATCGTTGACGACGTCGCTGCCCGCGCTCTCTTCCACCATCTGGGGATCGATGGAGGCAGGCTCGGTGCCGATGTTGCGCACGAACACTTGCTGGGTGGCTGGCAGAAGCTGGGTGCCTTCAGGCACCTGGGCGGCGAGGACGGGGAGGGTGAGCAGAGCGGCAACCGCCCCGGCGATAAGCGACTTTTTCATTGAATATCCTTATGTTTTTTTGCTTCCAAAGCGCAGCCAGTGTGCGGGATTGGGGGGCAGATCTCAAGAGGGGCGCCTCTGGCGCAACATTGCCGGGCGCCAGGGGGAGCAAGGCGGGCAGCCGCGTCGGCCCGGATGCATTCTTGTCACGAATTAACCCCCCAAAAGATGCCGGATGACACCCTTGTTTCACGCCGAAAGCCCGTGGTGGCGCGGTTTTCTGGCGATTTAAAGTACGGCTTAATTCGCTGCAAAAACAAAAAACAGGCGTTACATTGGGTTACAAAACAACGCTGCCGGGGATCGGCACTTTTTTTGCCGACACTTGCAAACGTTTTCAACGGCCAACGGAAACGATCTTAAAGGAACAAGAATGCGAAACATGATCACCATGGGCGAGTTCATCGTCAAAAAGCAGGCGGACTACCCGACCGCGACCGGCGAGCTGACCTCCTTGCTCAGCTCCATCCGCCTGGCCGCCAAGGTGGTGAACCGGGAGATCAACAAGGCGGGTCTGGCGGACATCATCGGTTCCATCGGCGCCGAAAACGTGCAGGGCGAGGTGCAGCAGAAGCTGGACGTCTATGCCAACGAGCGCTTCAAGGCGGCGCTGGAGGCCCGTGGCGAGGTGTGCGGCATGGCCTCTGAGGAGGAGGAGGACTTCGTCTCCTTCGATTCCGAGCTCTCCCGTCACTCCAAGTATGTGGTGCTGATAGACCCCCTCGACGGCTCCTCCAACATCGACGTCAACGTCTCGGTCGGGACCATCTTCTCCATCTACCGCCGGGTCAGCAAACCGGGCGCCGGGGTCACTCTGGAGGACTTCCTGCAGCCGGGTCACCGTCAGGTCGCGGCGGGCTACGTGGTCTACGGCTCCTCCACCATGCTGGTCTACACCACCGGCTTTGGGGTCAACGGCTTCACCTATGACCCCTCCATCGGCTGCTTCTGCCTCTCCCACGAGAACATCCGCATTCCGGAGGAGGGCAAGATCTACTCCATCAACGAGGGCAACTACATCAAGTTCCCGGACGGGGTGAAGAAGTACCTCAAATACTGCCAGGAGCGTGACGAGGCGACTCACAGGCCCTATACCTCCCGCTACATCGGTTCCCTGGTGTCGGATTTCCACCGCAACCTGCTCAAGGGGGGCATCTACATCTACCCGTCCGGCACCAACTCCCCGAACGGCAAGCTGCGCCTGCTCTATGAGTGCAACCCCATGGCCTTCCTGGTGGAGCAGGCCGGTGGCAAGGCGTCCGATGGCTTTGGCCGCATCATGGACATCCAGCCTACCGCTCTGCACCAGCGCACCCCCTACTTCGTCGGGTCCACCAGGATGGTGGAGCGGGCCGAGGCCTTCATGCGGGAGTTCTCCGCCCACGAGGATCCGGCCAACCAGGGCTAAGCCCGGGCCAGCGTCCCTTCGTCACGGGAGCCGTCAAGGCTCCCGTTTTTATTGGCGTGCAGGCGGATGTAGCCAGGTTGATATGCTGACGGACTGACGGACTGACGGACTGACGGACTGACGGACTGACGGACTGACGGACTGACGGACTGACGGACTGACGGACTGACGGGCTGACGGGCTGGCGGTTGACGAGCTAACGGACCGACGCGGCGCTTCGGTTGTCGCGGTGCAATGGCTGGTGGCCCCCTTGCCGGGATGCCTGGCCGGGATATCTGGTCTGGATACGTGGGCGGGATAAATACGGAACGGGCCATCTGCGGGGCTATCGAGGCGCGTTGAACCCGTTTTTTGCCCACGATCATCCCCACATCCATCTGTTTTTCAGATGGGTGATGACTCAATGCATCGTATCAACAGATGGATTCGGCGGCAAAATGGTGCTGCCAGAAGGGCGAACCGAGGCATCGGGAGGCAAGAAGGGGGGCCGGGGGCGAGATGCCGCCCATTGCCAGCAACGAAACGGGAGCCCTGGGGCTCCCGTTGTTGTAGGCGGCAGGTCGCGCCCTGCTGACGTCATGCTTCCCCTCAGGGGGTGGCATGGCGGGCGAGATCCGCCAGCAGGCCGTCCACCAGTTTGAGGCGCATGGCCCTGTCCTGGGTCGGCACCTGGAAGCGCAGCCGGGTCGGTCCGTCCATCTTGTAGATGCGCGGCTGCTCCGAGAGCAGCTTGACCAGATAGGCCGGGTTGACGCGGGTTTCCTGGGTAAAGTCCAGATAGCCGCCGCGCTCGCTCATCTCCACCCGGCGAATGCCCAGCGCCGTGGCGCGCTGGCGGAAGGCGGCCAGCTCCATCAGCGTCTTGGTCGGCTCCGGCAAGAGGCCGAAGCGATCGATGAGCTCCACTTTGAGTTCGCGCAGCTCCTGCTCGTCGGCGGCACTGGCGATGCGCTTGTACATGGAGAGCCGCATGTTGACGTCCGGGATGTAGTCGTCCGGGAGCAAGGCGGGCAGACGCAGCTCCACCTCGGTGTGCTGGCTCATGAGCTGCTCCAGCGACGGCTCCTTGCCATGTTTGAGCGCTTCCACCGCCTGCTCCAGCATCTCCATGTAGAGGGTGAAGCCCACCGATTCGATCTGGCCGCTCTGATCGTCGCCGAGCAGCTCGCCCGCGCCGCGGATCTCCAGGTCGTGGGTGGCGAGCGCAAAGCCGGCACCGAGATCTTCGAGGGACGCGATGGCCTCCAGCCGCTTGGCCGCATCCTTGGTCATCAGCTTGGGATGGGGGGTGAGCAGGTAGGCATAGGCCTGGTGGTGGGAGCGCCCGACCCGGCCCCGCAGCTGGTGCAGCTGGGCGAGACCAAGGTGATCCGCCCGGTCCATGATGATGGTGTTGGCGCTCGGCACGTCGATGCCGGTCTCGATGATGGTGGTGCACACCAGCAGGTTGAAGCGCTGGTGGTAGAAGTCCGACATCACCCGCTCGAGCTCCCGCTCGCGCATCTGGCCGTGGGCGATGCCGATACGCGCCTCCGGCACCAGCTCGGCAAGATCGGCGGCGCACTTCTCGATGCTCTCCACGTCGTTGTGCAGGTAGTAGACCTGGCCGCCACGCTTCAGCTCCCGCAACACCGCCTCGCGCACCACCGCAGGTTCGTGCTGGCGCACGAAGGTCTTGATGGCGAGCCGCTTGGCGGGCGGGGTGGCGATGATGGAGAGATCCCGCATGCCGGACATCGCCATGTTGAGGGTGCGGGGAATGGGGGTCGCGGTGAGGGTGAGGATATCCACGTCGGCGCGCAGCGCCTTGATCTTCTCCTTCTGGCGCACCCCGAAGCGATGCTCCTCGTCGACGATGAGCAGGCCCAGATCCTTGAAGGTGAGCTCGGCGCCGAGCAGCTTGTGGGTGCCGATGATGATGTCCACCTTGCCCTCGGCCATCTCCTTCATCACCGCGCTCTGCTCCTTGGCGGAGCGGAAGCGGCTCAGCACCTCCACCCGCACCGGCCAGTTGGCGAAGCGGTCGCGGAAGTTGTCGTAGTGCTGCTGGGCGAGCAGGGTGGTGGGCACCAGCACGGCCACCTGCTTGCCACCGTGCACGGCCACAAAGGCCGCCCGCATCGCCACTTCGGTCTTGCCAAAGCCCACATCGCCGCACACCAGGCGGTCCATGCTCTTGGCCTGGCACATGTCGCCGAGCACCGCATTGATGGCATTGAGCTGATCCTCGGTCTCCTCGAACGGGAAGCTCGCGGCAAACTGGCGGTAGGCCTCCCGGTCGTGTTTGAAGGCAAAGCCGTGACGGGCTGCCCGCATGGCATAGACATCCAGCAGCTCGGCCGCCACGTCCCGCACCTTTTCCGCCGCCTTGCGCCGCGCCTTGACCCAGGCCTCGCCGCCGAGCTTGTGGCTGGGCGGGTTGTCGGAGCCGGTGTAGCGGCTGATCAGGTGCAAACTGGTGACCGGCACGAACAGCTTGTCGCCGCCGGCGTATTCCAGGGTCAGAAACTCGGTGGGCAGGCCGCCTGCGTCTATGGTCTCGAGCCCCAGATAGCGACCGACCCCGTGATCCAGGTGCACCACCGGCTGGCCCTGGGTCAGCTCGCCCAGGTTGCGGATCACCGCATCCGAGCTTAAGTTCTTGCTCTTGTCCCGCTGGCGCTTGCTGCGGATCTTGCCGCCCAGCAGTTCGGCCTCGGTGATGAGGGCAAGGGGCGTCTGGCCGGGCTCTTGCAGCAGGAAGCCCCGCTCCAGGGGACAGACCAGCAGCCCGTGGCGCGCATCGCTCGAGAGGAAGGCGTCGAGGGAGGCAAACTCCCGGGGTTGCAGGTTGATCCGTGCGAGCAGATCCCCGAGCCCCTCGCGCCGCCCCTCGGACTCCACCGCAAACAGGGTGCGCCCGGCAAAGCCTTGCAGGAAGCCGTCAATGGCCAGCAGGGGCTGCTCCTTGCTGTGGTCGAGCTGCAGATCCGGCAGGGGGGCGAGGGGCAGATCGTGCTGACCCGCTCCGCCGTCAACGGTCGCCTCCTGCAGGCGCACGGCGCCATAGTCCCCGAGGGCGGCGAAGAGCTGCTCCACCGGCAGATAGATCTGCTGGGGCGGCAGCAGGGGACGGGTGTTGTCCCAGCGTCTGTCTTCATAGCGCTGGCCGATGTCGTTCCAGAAACGCTGGGCCGCGGGGTAGATCTCCCCCACGGTGAGCAGCAGGGTGTTTTCGGGCAGGTAGTCAAACAGGCTGGCGGTCTGGTTGAAGAAGAGCGGCAGGTAGTATTCGATGCCGGCGGGCCAGCGCCCCTTGCTCACCTCCTGATAGACGGAGCCCTCGGCCCGGGAGATCTCGAACTGTTCGCGATACTGGCCACGAAACAGCTCGATGGCCCCCTCGTCGGTGGGAAATTCCCGGGCGGGCAGGAGGCTCACCGACTTCACCGGCTCGCTGGAGCGCTGGGTCTCGGGGTCGAACGGGCGGATGGAGTCCACCTCGTCGTCGAAAAAATCAATGCGATAGGGGCGGCTGCTCCCCATGGGGAAGAGATCCAGCAGGGAGCCGCGGGCGGCGAATTCGCCATGCTCAAGCACCTGTTCCACCGCCACGTAGCCCGCCTGCGCCAGACGCCCGCGCAGCTGCTGCAGGTTGAGGCGCTGGCCGCTTGTGACCATCAGGCTGTATTTGTCGAGATAAGCCTGGGGCGCCGTGCGCAGCATCAGGGTGGAGATGGGCACGATGAGCACGCCGTGGCGCATCTGCGGCAACTGGTAGAGGGTCTCGAGGCGCTGGGAGATGATGTCCTGGTGGGGAGAGAAGCTGTCGTAGGGCAGGGTCTCCCAGTCCGGGAACAGCAGCACCGGGCAATCCTGATCCGCCAGCAGGAACCCCAGTTCCTGTTCAAGGCGCAAGGCGCTCGGGGTATCGGCGGTGACCAGCAGGACGGGTCTTCGGGCTTCCCGGGTGAGGCGGGCGGCAACCAGAGCCAGGCTGCTGCCGACCAGCTGGCCGAACGTTGTCTTCTGGCCCGCTTTGGCGGGCAAGGCGGGGAGGGTCATTGGCATCATCGGAGTCTTTTACTGTTGGCGTTCTTTTGACATGGACCTGGGTTAGCGCTGACGTTCCTGGGCACGCAGCTTGAGCTGTTTCGACTGCACATGCAGGCTGGCGCGCACCAGCAGCTCCCGGTCATCCTCGCGGATGCGCACGTAGTCGAGCACCACGTGGGTGCCATGCTCTCCGGCGTCCCGCTGCACGACCTCGCCGTAGCAGTAGACGGCGGAGGCCTCTTCCCGCAGGAAGATCTTGAGTCGCACGATCTGGTGCAGGGCGGGGGCCTCCCCGTGCCCCTGGTGGGGGTGCAGGTAGGTGAGCTGCCCGGCGCCAAAGCGCAGGGTGTGGAAGCGGTGCTCGGGGTGATCCTGGGCCGCCAGCACATAGCCCATGATCATGTCGATCTTGCGGGACTGCTGATTGATGATCTCCACCAGATCGTGCATGGACTCGTTCTGGCTGCGCAGCAACCGGCTGCTCACCAGATCGATGGAGGTGATGGCGGAGGCGATGCGAAACGGCTCGGGCAACTCGGCCTCCAGGGCCTCCAGCGTCGGCAGACGAAAGTCGGCCGGCATGGGGATCACATTGACCGGCGTGGCATGGGTGACGCTGAAGAACTGTTCCTGCATGGAGGCTATCCCTTGTTGTCATAGACGGTTTCCCTTTATTATCCGGTATCTTATTTCGTTGGCAACGTAGATATCCTTGAAGACCGGACTTTTTCAGCCACTGTCGCTGGCCATCGGCCTGCGTTATGCAGGCTCGCGACGCAGTAACCGCTTCGTCTCCTTTATCTCCCTGTTCTCCACCTTTGGCATCGCCATCGGGGTCGCCGCCCTGATGGTGGTGATCTCGGTGATGAACGGGTTCGAAGGCCAGCTCAAGGGGCGCATCCTCGGGGTGATCCCCCATGTGGTGGTGACCAATCAGGCCGGACGCATCGAGGCCGAGCCCGAAGGTCTGCCCGACCTGGCCCGCTTGCCCCACGTGGTGGCCACGGCCCCCATGCTCGACAGCGAAGGCATGCTGCAAAGCCCGGGCCAGCTCACCGGCGTGAGCGTGCAGGGGATCGATCCCGCCCGCTGGCCCAAGAATGACATCCTGCACGCCCAGATGCTGGGAGGGCGCCTTGACAGCCTGCAGGCCGGTGAATACCACATCGTGCTGGGGCAGGGGGTGGCCAGCCGCCTCAAGGTCTCTATCGGCGACCAGGTGCGTCTCATCCTGACCGAAGGTACCCGCTTTACCCCCTTTGGCCGGGTGCCGGCCCAGCGTCTTTTCACCGTCTCCGGCATCTTCGGGGTCGGCGCCGACGTGGACAGCCAGGTGGCCCTGATTGCCCTCGGGGATGCCCAGCGCATGCTGCGCCTGCCCGCAGACAAGGTGGGTGGCATCCGCCTCTGGCTGGACGATCCCTTCGCCGCCGACGAGGTGGTGAAGACCGCGTTGCCGGACGGGCTGGAGTGGCAGGACTGGCGCCGCGAGCGCGGCGAGCTGTTCCAGGCGGTGGCCATGGAAAAACGGATGATGGGGCTGATGCTGGTGCTGATCATCGCGGTCGCCACCTTCAACATCCTCTCCGCCCTGGTGATGGTGGTCACCGACAAGGAAGGGGAGGTGGCCATCCTGCGTACCATGGGCATGAGCGAATCCGGCATCGTCAAGATCTTCATGGTGCTGGGGGCGTCGAGCGGCGTCATCGGCGCCCTGTTCGGGGGGCTGGCGGGGCTGGCGCTCTGCTTCGGCCTCAATCCTCTGCTGAACGCCCTTGGGCTCAACCTCTATATGGCGGCGGGGGGCAGCGGTCTGCCGGTCATCGTCGAGCCGGCCCAGGTCATGACCATTTTGCTGGGTGCCGTGCTGCTGAGTTTCAGTGCCACCCTTTACCCGGCCTCCCGCGCGGCCCGGGTCAAACCGGCGGAGGCGCTGCGTTATGAATAATTCATCTTCTGTTGTTACTGGTGCAAGTGGAGCCCCCGTTATGAATCAATCCGTCTCCTGCGAGCCGCTGCTGCGCTGCCAGGCCCTCAATCATGTCTACAAAGAGGGCAATCTGGAGACCCAGGTACTCAAGGGGATCGAGCTGGACGTCGCCCCCGGGGAGATGCTGGCGGTGGTGGGGAGCTCGGGCTCCGGCAAGACCACCCTGCTGCACCTGATGGGGGCGCTGGACAACCCTTCCAGCGGCGCCGTGCTGTTCAAGGGGCAGGACATCCATGGCTGGGACAGCCGCACCCAGGCGAGGTTTCGCAACCAGGAGCTGGGCTTCGTTTACCAGTTCCACCACCTGCTCTCGGAATTCAGCGCGCTGGAAAATGCGGCCATGCCGCTGCTGATCGCCGGTGAGTCGGTGGCCAGCGCCACCGAGAAGGCGAGCAAGATGTTGGGGCGGGTGGGGCTCTCCCACCGTCTCAACCACAGACCGTCCGAGCTCTCCGGTGGCGAGCGCCAGCGGGTGGCCATCGCCCGAGCCCTGGTCAACGAACCCAGCCTGGTGCTGGCGGACGAGCCCACCGGTAACCTGGATCATGCCAGCGCCACCGCCGTCTATGAGCTCTTGTGCGAGCTCAATCGCGAGCTTGGCACCGCGTTCGTGGTGGTGACCCATGACTTGAGCCTGGCCGCCAAGCTCCACCGCCGGGTCACCCTGGTGAGCGGCATCATGGCGGAGGTCGCCTGATGTTCAAGCCGCTGCCCCTGTTCCTGGGCCTGCGTTACAGTCGCTCCCGCCGCCGCAACGGCTTCATCGCCTTCATTTCGGCCTCCTCCCTCATCGGCATCGCCCTCGGGGTGATGGCCCTCATTCTTGGCCTCTCCGCCATGAACGGGTTCGAGCGGGAGCTCAAGAACCGGGTGCTCTCCGTGGTCCCCCACGGCGAACTCATCGGCATGGAAGCGCCGCTGCCTGACTGGCCGAGGCTCAGGGACTACCTGCTGGCCCAGCCCGGGGTGGAGGCGGCTGCGCCCGTCATTCGCCTGGACGGCCTGTTGGAGCACGGCTCCGCCCTCAAGGGGGTCCAGCTGCGTGCGGTGCTGCCGGAGCTGGAAGCCAATCTCTCCGATGCGGGCAACTTCATGACGGGTCGGGGCCTTCGCGAGCTGCAGGCGGGTGAACACGGAGTCATCCTCGGCAAGATCATCGCCGACAAGCTGGGGGTCAAGACAGGGGACACCGTCACCCTGCTGCTGCCCCAGGCGGGTGATGTCGCCGGCATCAAGAACCCGAAACGGGAGGCGCTCACCGTGGTAGGGCTGCTCGAGATCGGTGGCCAGCTCGACGGCCTGCTCGGCTTCATGCACCTGGCGGACGCCCAGGCCATCACAGGCATGGGCAGCGCGGTGGAGGGGTTCAGCCTCAAGGTGAGCGACGTGCTCAAGGCCCAGTCCATCACGGTGGCGGCGGCCCAGAAATTCCCGCACTACGTCTATATCAGCAGCTGGATGAGCCGTCAGGGTTATCTCTATCAGGACATCCAGATGGTGCGCACCGTGATGTACGTGGTGATGCTGATGGTGGTGGCGGTGGCCTGCTTCAACATCGTCTCCACTCTGGTGATGGCGGTGAACGAGAAGCGCAGCGAGATCGCCATCTTGAAGACCATGGGGGCGAGCCCGGGCCAGATCCGGCTCACCTTCGTCATCCAGGGGATGGTGAACGGGGTGGCGGGAGCCTTGCTAGGCGCCCTGCTGGGCGGCCTGCTCTCCAGCAAGCTGACCCAGATCCTGAGCGCCATCGAAGGGGTGATCGGGCACCGTTTCCTCAATCCGGACATCTACTTCATCGACTTCCTGCCGACCGAGCTGCACATGCAGGACTTGCTCATCGTGACCGGCGCCGCCATCCTGATGAGCCTGGTGGCGACCCTCTATCCCGCCTGGCGGGCGAGCGGCCTGGTGCCGTCCCGGGAACTGGGGCATTGATGCCCATGGATGTGATAAAGGGCCCTGCGGGGCCCTTTTTATTGTCACTCTTTTGTGGGGAAACCCCCGAAGTGGCGGTTATCGGGGCAATACGCAGGAGGAGATGATGCCTGGTGCCGTGTTGATGGCATCAATGGGCATTCAACTCATCGAGAGGCAGTGAAAAACTCCCCACGAAGACATCGATGAAGTAGCGCATGGCGGGGGTCATCCTGGCGTCCAGCATCTGCTCGAGGCGCTTTCGCGCGGGCTCGAACTCCCGGTTGCCGACGCTCAGCTCCTCCAGACACTTGGTGTAGGCGCAGAGGGTGTCTGCATCCTTCACCAGGCTGGTGAGGGCCTCGTCCTGGGCGCCGGAGTCGAGCAGGGGGCGAAAGTCCTCGACCAGCTCAGGCGGCAACATCCCCAGCAGGCGCTGCTCGGCGGCAAGCTCAATCTTCTTGTATTCGCGGGCGATTTCGGGATTGAAGTACTTGACCGGTGTGGGCAGATCCCCGGTCAGTACCTCGCTGCTGTCGTGGTAGAGGGCCATGACGGCGGCCCGGTCTGCATCCACCTGAGCGCCGAACAGGCGATTGCTGATAAGGCCGAGGGCGTGGGCCACCATGGCAACCTGCAAGCTGTGCTCGGCGATGTTTTCGGGCTGGATGTTGCGCATCAGGGGCCAGCGGTAGATGAGGCGCATACGGGCGAGGTTGGCAAAAAAATGGCTGGGCAGCATGGAAGACCTCGAATGGGGCAATGAAAAAGGGCAGACCCTAGTCTGCCCTTTTTTCCACCCGCAAGGATAGCCTGAGATGGGCCGTCAGCGGATGTAGCGGCCCGATTCGGCCTCGTGGTTGGTCACTATCATCTGGCCGATGGGGGCCAGGCTGATGAGGGCCAGCTTGAGGTGCTGGATGCCGAACGGGATGCCGACGATGGTGACGAAACAGGCCAGCGCCGAGGCGATGTGGCCGATGGCCAGCCAGACCCCGATGAGCACAAACCAGAGAATGTTGCCAATCACCCCCAGGGCGCCGGTGCCGATGTCGCTCTGGCCCGTCATGCTCTTGCGGCTCACCGCCTGCTTGCCAAACGGGAAGAAGGTGAAGGTGCCGATGACGAAGCAGGCGCGTCCCCAGGGGATCCCGATGAGGGAGACGAAGCAGAGCAGCCCCGCCAGCCACCAGGCCAGCCCCATGAAGACGCCTCCCAGCACGAACCAGAGCAGATTGAACAAGAAGCGGAAAAAGGACATGTGGGTGACTCCAGCAGCACGTGAATTGGCTGTCACCATAGCGAGCCCTGCCGGGGGACGCAATGGCACAGGCGAGAAGGTGGACAATTTGGGTCGCAGCACGCCATTTTTGTGCCCGATTGGCGGCGGATGGCGATCAAAATGGCCCGTTCGCCGTGAAAAAGAGTGAGCCAGTGCAAATTATTGCGGATGGAACGCTTGAACTCGGTGCAAGGCTTCCCCATATAGGAGAAAGTCTTGCGCAAATTGTGCTGTCTGTGCCCCGGATGGGGGATGTGCGGCTCGACGCGACCACTGCACGCCGCTATAATGTCGCGTCATATTTTCTCATCACAAAGACAGTCGTTGTCTTTATAAACAGGAAGACTCCGGGCTTGCCCGGGGGCAATAAAGGGTCAGCACGCAGTGCTGAGTTGAACGAGGTAAAAGAATGCAAGTTTCTGTAGAGACAACCCAGGGTCTGGAACGCCGTCTTACCATCACTGTACCGGCCGCTACCGTTGACGCCGCCGTGCGCAAAGAATTGAATGGCCTGGCCAAAACTCGTCGCATCGACGGTTTCCGTCCTGGCAAGGCTCCGGTTGCCATCATCAAGAAGATGTTCGGTGCCATGGCTCACGCCCGCGTTGCCGATGAAATGATGCAGAACAACTTCATCAAGGCCATCATCGAGAACAAACTGAGCCCGGCTGGCGCCCCGACCATGGATCCGAAAGAGATCAAAGAAGGTCAGGATTTCGAATTCACCGCCACTTTCGAAGTGTATCCGGAGTTCGAAGTTGCCGGTCTGGAGACCATCAAGGTCGAGAAGCCGGTTGCAACCGTTAAGGACAGCGACCTGGAAAACATGATCGACACCCTGCGCAAGCAGCACGCCACCTGGACTGAAGCCGCTGTGGCTGCCGCCAACGGCATGCGTGTGACCATGGACTTCGTCGGTTCCATCGACGGTGAAGAGTTCGACGGTGGCAAGGCTGAAGGCTTCACCCTGGAACTGGGCGCTGGCCGCATGATCCCGGGCTTCGAAGACGCCATCCTGGGCAAGAAAGCGGGCGACGAGTTCACCATCGAGGTCACTTTCCCGGCTGACTACCACGCCGAAGCCCTGAAGGGCAAGGCTGCCAAGTTTGCCTCCAAGCTGCACAAGGTTGAAGAGCAGGTGTTGCCCGAGCTGACCGAAGAGTTCGTCAAGCGTTTCGGCATCGAGAGCGGCAGCGTTGAAGAGCTGAAGGCAGAAGTGCGCAAGAACATGGAGCGCGAACTGGCCCAGGCCCTGAAAAACAGCGTGAAAGAGCAGGTACTGAACGGACTGGTTGAAGCCAACCAGATCGATCTGCCGAAGGCTGCCGTTGCCCAGGAAATCGACACCCTGCGTCAGCAGGCTCTGCAGCGCTTCGGTGGCTTCCAGGGCGGCAACGCCCCCGAGCTGCCGGCCGAGCTGTTCCAGGCCCAGGCCGAGCGCCGTGTCCGCGTTGGTCTGCTGCTGGGTGACGTTATCCGCACCAACGAGATCAAGGCTGACGACGCCCGTGTGACCAGCATCATCGAGTCCATGGCCACTGCCTACGAAGATCCGAAAGAAGTGATCGAGTACTATCAGCAGAACGAGCAGATGCTGAACGGCGTGCGCAACCTGGCCATTGAAGATCAAGCCATCGATCTGATCCTGTCCAAGGCGCAAGTCACCGAGAAAGAAGTTGCCTTCGACGAAGTGATCAACAAGTCCGGTGCCGCTGCCTAAGAACATTTGACTTAAGGTCAAAACTGTTAAGTATAATGGCTCGTGTGATCTCCACTCGGGCCATTTTATTTTAGGGACAATGCCTTATGTACAAGAACTATAACGATGTGACTGAATCCCCACGCAATGCGCTCATCCCGATGGTGGTAGAGCAAACCGCGAAAGGGGAGCGTTCCTACGACATCTATTCCCGTCTGCTGAAAGAGCGGGTGATCTTCCTGACCGGTCAGGTCGAGGATCACATGGCGAACCTGGTGGTGGCCCAACTGCTGTTCCTGGAGTCCGAGAACCCGGATCAGGACATCAGCATCTACATCAATTCGCCGGGTGGCGCCGTCACTGCGGGTATGTCCATCTATGACACCATGCAGTTCATCAAGCCGGACGTGAGCACCGTCTGCATGGGGCAGGCCTGCTCCATGGGGGCCTTCCTGCTGGCCGGTGGCGCCAAGGGCAAGCGTTTCTGCCTGCCCAATGCCCGAGTGATGATCCACCAGCCGCTGGGCGGCTTCCAGGGGCAGGCTTCTGACATCCAGATCCATGCCCAGGAGATCCTGAAAATCAAGAATACCCTGAACGATCGTCTGGCGTTCCATACCGGTCAGGACATGGCCACTATCGAGCGCGACACCGACCGTGACAACTTCATGTCCGCCGGGCAGGCCGTTGCCTATGGTCTGGTTGACGGCATCCTGAGCCAGCGCGGCTGAGCAGGGTACCCCGTCCTGTTGTAAACTCAACAGGACGATCCATCCTCTATTGATAAAACGAGGTCGCTGAATGACAGAGAAACGCAAGGGTGAGGGCGACAAGCTGCTGTATTGCTCTTTCTGCGGCAAAAGCCAGCATGAAGTGCGCAAGCTGATCGCTGGCCCTTCCGTCTACGTATGTGATGAGTGTGTCGAGCTGTGCAACGACATCATCCGCGAAGAGATCCGCGAGATCTCTCCCAAGCGCGATGGTAGCGAGCTGCCGACCCCTCATGAAATCCGCGCCCATCTGGACGACTACGTGATCGGTCAGGAGTACGCCAAGAAGGTGCTGGCAGTGGCTGTCTACAACCACTACAAGCGTCTTCGCAGCGGCAGCGAGTCCGGTGGCGTGGAGCTGGGCAAATCCAACATCCTGCTGATTGGCCCCACCGGCAGCGGCAAGACTCTGCTGGCCGAGACCCTGGCTCGTCTGCTGGATGTGCCCTTCACCATGGCCGATGCCACCACCCTGACCGAAGCCGGTTACGTGGGCGAGGACGTGGAGAACATCATCCAGAAGTTGCTGCAAAAGTGCGACTACGACGTGGAGAAGGCCCAGCGTGGTATCGTCTACATCGACGAGATCGACAAGATCTCCCGCAAGTCGGACAACCCCTCCATCACCCGCGACGTCTCCGGGGAAGGGGTGCAGCAGGCCCTGCTGAAACTGATCGAAGGCACCATCGCCTCCGTGCCCCCCCAGGGCGGTCGCAAGCACCCGCAGCAGGAGTTTTTGCAGGTCGACACCTCCAAGATCCTTTTCATCTGTGGTGGTGCCTTCGCGGGGCTGGACAAGGTGATCGAGCAGCGTTCCGTCAAGGGCACCGGCATCGGTTTTGGCGCCGAGGTGAAATCCAAGAATGCCAAGGCAACCCTGAGCGAGAACTTTGCCAAGGTGGAGCCGGAAGATCTGATCAAATACGGTCTCATCCCCGAGTTCATCGGCCGTCTGCCGGTGGTCGCGACCCTGACCGAGCTTGACGAGGCTGCCCTCATCCAGATCCTGAAAGAGCCGAAAAACGCGTTGACCAAGCAGTATGCCGCGCTGTTCGCCCTGGAAGAGGTGGAGCTGGAGTTTCGTGACGACGCGCTCAATGCCATTGCCCGCAAGGCCATGGAGCGCAAAACCGGTGCCCGGGGTCTGCGTTCCATTGTCGAGGCCGTGCTGCTCGACACCATGTATGACCTGCCCTCCCTGAAAGGGGTCAGCAAGGTGGTGATCGACGAGACAGTGATCAAGGGAGACTCCGCGCCTCTGATGATCTACGACAATCCCGAGACTCAGGCCGCAGCCTCAGAGTAACTGTCTGATTTTTAATCACATAAAGGGGCTTTTTGCCCCTTTCATGCTTTTTACGGCCAAGGCGATTGAATCTCATCTTTGCGCCCCCATATACTCAGCCAAGCCTTTGCCAACGGTATAACAAGCCGAGAGGACATATATGAACCTAGAGCGTTCAGAACGCATCGAGATTCCCGTCCTGCCTCTTCGTGACGTGGTGGTCTATCCCCACATGGTCATTCCACTCTTTGTGGGGCGGGAAAAATCCATTCGCTGTCTGGAAGCGGCCATGGAGCAGGACAAGAAAGTCCTGCTGGTGGCCCAGAAGGATGCGTCGACTGACGAACCGACGGTGGAGGAAATTTTCTCCGTCGGGACAGTGGCCAATATTCTGCAGATGCTCAAGCTGCCGGACGGCACCGTCAAGGTGCTGGTGGAGGGGGGCCAGCGTGCCCGCCTTGAGCGGATGATCGACGATCGCGACTTCTTTGTCGGGGAGGCCCAGTACATCGCGTCCGCCCCCATCGAGGAGAAGGATCAGGACGTGCTGGTGCGCTCTGCCATCGGCCAGTTCGAAGGTTACATCAAGCTCAACAAGAAGATCCCGCCCGAGGTACTCACCTCGATTTCGGCGATCGACGATGCGGCGCGCCTGGCCGATACCATGGCTGCCCACATGCCGCTCAAGCTCGAAGACAAGCAGAAGGTGCTGGAAATCGCCTCCGTGTCCGAGCGCATCGAGTTTCTGATGGCCATGATGGAGTCGGAGATCGACCTGTTGCAGGTCGAGAAGCGCATCCGCTCCCGGGTCAAGAAGCAGATGGAGAAGAGCCAGCGGGAGTATTACCTCAACGAGCAGATGAAGGCCATCCAGAAAGAGCTGGGTGAGCTGGAAGACAGCCCGGATGAATTCGAAGCCCTCAATCGCAAGATTGAAGAGGCCGGGATGCCGGAGGATGCCCGCGAGAAGGCCCAGGCCGAGCTCGCCAAGCTCAAGATGATGTCTCCCATGTCGGCGGAAGCCACCGTGGTGCGCAGCTATGTGGACTGGATGGTGCAGGTGCCCTGGAAGGCCCGCTCCAAGGTCAAGAAAGACCTGGGCAAGGCCCAGGAGGTGCTGGATGCGGATCACTATGGCCTGGACAAGGTCAAGGATCGCATCCTCGAATACCTGGCGGTGCAGGCGCGGGTGAACAAGCTCAAGGGCCCCATCCTCTGCCTGGTCGGGCCTCCCGGGGTGGGCAAGACCTCCCTGGGCCAGTCGATCGCCAAGGCCACCGGCCGCAAGTATGTGCGCATGGCCCTGGGTGGGGTGCGTGACGAGGCGGAGATCCGTGGTCACCGTCGTACCTACATCGGCTCCATGCCCGGCAAGCTCATCCAGAAGATGGCGAAAGTCGGCGTGAAGAACCCGCTGTTCCTGCTCGACGAAATCGACAAGATGAGCTCGGACATGCGTGGCGATCCCGCTTCCGCCCTGCTGGAGGTGCTGGATCCCGAGCAGAACAGCAGCTTCAACGATCACTATCTGGAAGTGGATTATGACCTGTCGGACGTGATGTTCGTGGCCACCTCCAACTCCATGAACATACCGGGTCCGCTGCTGGACCGGATGGAAGTGATCCGTCTGTCCGGTTACACCGAGGACGAGAAGCTCAACATTGCCAAGCAGCACCTGGTGGCCAAGCAGATCCAGCGCAACGGCCTGAAGCCTTCCGAGATCACCATCGAGGATTCGGCGTTGATCGGGGTGATTCGCTACTACACCCGCGAGGCGGGTGTACGCAGCCTGGAGCGTGAAATCTCCAAAATCTGTCGCAAGGCAGTCAAACGCATCCTGCTGGACAAGAGCATCAAGCATGTTCAGATCAACCAGGAGAACCTCAAGGAGTTCCTGGGGGTACAGCGCTTTGACTATGGCAAGGCCACCGACCAGAACCAGATTGGTCAGGTGTGCGGGCTGGCGTGGACCGAAGTGGGGGGCGATCTGCTCACCATCGAGACCACCAACATGCCGGGCAAGGGCAAGCTCACTTACACCGGTTCCCTCGGTGACGTGATGCAGGAGTCCATCCAGGCGGCCATGACGGTGGTTCGGGCCCGTGCCGAGAAGCTGCGTATCAACGGCGACTTCTACGAGAAGCGCGACATCCACGTGCACGTGCCGGAAGGGGCGACCCCGAAAGACGGCCCGAGCGCCGGTATCGCCATGTGTACCGCCCTGGTTTCCAGCCTCACCGGCAACCCGGTGCGTGCCGACGTGGCCATGACGGGTGAAATCACCCTGCGTGGCGAGGTGCTGCCCATCGGTGGTCTCAAGGAGAAACTGCTGGCGGCCCACCGTGGTGGCATCAAGCGTGTGCTGATCCCGAAAGAGAACGAACGTGACCTCGAGGAGATCCCGGCCAACGTCAAACAAGATCTTGAAATCTATCCGGTTCGCTGGATTGATGAGGTGCTTGCACTGGCGTTGCAGGACAATCCGCAAGGTTTCGAACGCGTTTCTGTCGTGTAAATGTTGATGCGCCGCAAATTTGGCGCATTCGGGGGGTGGTTAAGGCTTGCATGCACCGGACAACGGAAGTAGCCTTGACCACCGATCGGGTACTCATGATGAGTCGCAATGCGTGATGTGGCGCGGGTTTGCGCCAGATTGTCACTTGCAACTGATCAGGAGGCTTGTTATAAAACCTCCACTTGTTGTGGCCAGGGAAATCAGCGCCGCAGCGATGTTCGATAAAAGGGGAATATAAGAGTGAATAAATCTCAACTGATTGACAAGATTGCAGACGGTGCTGATATCTCCAAAGCTGCCGCTGGCCGTGCGCTGGATGCCTTCATCGATGCCGTGGGCGAAGCCCTGAAAGAGGGTGACCAGGTTGCTCTGGTTGGTTTCGGTACTTTCGCCGTTCGCGAGCGTGCAGCCCGTTCCGGCCGCAACCCGCAAACTGGTGCGACCATCGAAATCGCTGCCGGTAAAGTTCCTGCCTTCAAAGCCGGCAAGGCCCTGAAAGACGCGGTCAACTAAGCCGGTCGCTGATATCTATCGGCACCGTCCTTGGTCTCTGACCAGACAAGTGAGAGGGCTCTCCCTCATACTGCTTGACCAAGGCGCATCGCAATCGGTGCGCCTTTTCATTATTTACGCCCATCGAGTTCGGGAGCATAAGTACAAACATGATGTTGGATAAACTACGCGAAGGGGCGCAGGGCAAGGTAGCCAAGGTTATCTTGGGCCTGATCATCCTCTCCTTTGCCTTGGCCGGGGTAGGCAGCTACCTCAATGGCCCGGCACGTACCGCCCCCGCCACCGTCAACGGCAATGACATCAGTGCCCCCGCACTGGAGAATGCCTACCGCAATGAGCGGGCCCGTATGGAATCCCAAATGGGTGAGGCCTTCAACCAGCTGGCCGCCAATCCCGATTACATGAAACAGTTCCGCCGTGGCGTGCTGGACCGTCTGATCGATCAGGCGCTGATCGATGACAAGGCCCGCTCCCTGGGTCTGCGCGTCAGCGATGAGCAGATCAAGCAGGCCATCGTCGCCATGCCCGAGTTTGCCGAGAACGGCAAGTTCAGCAATGACCGCTACCTGCAGCTCATTCGCCGTGCCGGCATGACCCCCGAGATGTTCCGCGACTCCCTGCGCCAGGACATGGTGCGCCAGCAATTGATGGGCGCCGTGCTGGGATCGGAGTTCGCCCTCAAGGGTGAAGCAGAGCAACTGGATCGTCTCTACAACCAGACCCGTGACCTGCGCCTGATCCGTCTGGCCGCTTCCGCCTATGTGGACGGGATCGAGGTGAGCGATGCCGAGGTGGAGCAGTTCTACAAGGCCAACAGCGCTCGCTTCATGAACGACGAGACGGTCAAGGTCGACTATCTGCTGCTCGATGCCGCGAACCTTGGCAAGAACATCAAGGTCACCGAGCAGGATGCCCAGGATTACTACGACCAGCATCAGGATCTGTTCCAGCGTCCCGAGCGCCGTCAGGTGGCGCACATCCTGATCCCGTTTGGCAAGGATGAAAAGGCCGCCGAGCAGAAAGCCGAGGCCGTGCTGGCCAAGGCCAAGGCGGGTGACGATTTCGCCGCGCTGGCCAAGGCCGACTCCTCCGATACCTTCTCCGCGAAGAAGGGCGGGGAGCTCGACTGGTTCGAGAAAGGGGTGATGGATCCTGCCTTCGAGAAAGCCGCGTTCGCGCTGGCCAAGGCTGGCGATCTCTCCGCCGTGGTGAAGAGCCCGTTCGGCTTCCACATCATCAAGCTGCTGGCCGTCGAACCGGCCAAGACCAAGCCTTTCGTGGACGTGATGAGCGATACCATCGCCCGTCTGCAGTCTGAGAAGGCCAAGGAGCAGTTCTTCGCCGAGCAGCAGAAGATGGCCGACAGCAGCTTCGAGAACCCGGACTCTCTGGACTTGACCGCCGAAGCCATGGGCCTCCAGGTGCAGTCCACCGGCTATTTCAGCCAGGCCGATGCGCCGGCACCGCTCAATGATCCCAAGGTGCTCTCCGTGGCGTTCTCCGAACAGCTGCGCGATGACAACACCAACTCCGACGTGATCGAGCTGGCCGACGGCAAGGCGCTGGTGCTGCACATCATGGGTCACCAGCCGAAGGCGGCCAAGCCGCTTGCCGAGGTGAAAGAGCAGGTGATCACCGCCATCAAGCACGACAAGGCCAGTGAAGTGGCCCGTGGCAAGGCCCAGGGTCTGCTGGACAAGCTCAAGGCCGGTGAGAACGTTCAGGCCGACCTGACCGCGCTGGGTCTGAAAGTGGATACCCATACCGGCGTATCCCGTTTCGCCCAGGAGATGGACCAGAACCTGGTGACCCAGGCGTTCCGCATGCCCCATCCGACCGATGGCAAGCCGAGCGTCGAGCTGGTGACCGAAGCCAACGGTGATCGTGTGGTGGTGGCGCTGGACAAGGTCAACGTCATCAAGGAGCCGTCCCAGATGGTGAGCCTGCTGCAAGGTCAGCTGGGTCAGGGCAAGGCACAGGCCGACTACAAGTCGCTGATCGACGAGCTGCGCAAGGCGGCCAAGATCGAATACTTCACCGACGTGGAAGCCACTGTCGAGTAAGTCAGCCTCACGGCCCCAAGTGTGAAAACGGCTCCATGATGGAGCCGTTTTTTTGTGCCATTGACAGCCCGGCAGAGCGGGCGGGCGCAGGAGGGAAGGGCCAGGCACGGGCTTGTGCTGCCTATCCTGGCTGGGGATGTGCGGGACAGGTGTATGACAGCGCGCTGTACTCTTGCTCTCCCTATCCCCAATCCTTCTCTTGCTGTGGGGCGTGATCAAGGAGGCATAAAAAAACCGGCGCACGAGGCGCCGGTTCTGATCGCTTTGCTTGAAGGCGGGGGATTACACCACACCCTGGGTGCGCAGGTAATCCTCGTAGGTGCCGCCGAAGTCGCGGATGCCGTCTTCGGTCAGTTCCAGGATGCGGGTCGCCAGGGAGGAGACGAACTCGCGGTCGTGGGAGACGAAGATCAGGGTGCCCTTGTACATCTCCAGCGCCAGGTTCAAGGATTCGATGGATTCCATGTCCAGGTGGTTGGTCGGTTCATCCATGATCAGGATGTTGGGGCGCTGCATCATCAGCTTGCCGAACAGCATGCGACCCTGTTCACCACCGGAGAGCACCTTGACCGGCTTCTTGATGTCGTCCTGGGAGAAGAGCAGACGGCCCAGCACGGAGCGCACCGCCTGCTCGTCTTCGTTCTCCTGCTTCCACTGGGCCATCCAGTCGAACACATTGAGATCGGTGTCGAAGTCTTCGGCGTGATCCTGGGCGTAGTAGCCGATCTGGGCGTTCTCGGACCACTTGATGGTGCCGGTATCCGGTGCCAGGGCACCGACCAGCGTCTTGATCAGGGTGGACTTACCGATCCCGTTGGTACCCAGGATGGCGACCTTCTCGCCCACTTCCAGCATCATGTTGAGCCCCTTGAACAGGGGACCGTCGCCATAACCCTTGGAGACGCCTTCGATCTCCAGGATGTTGCGGTAGAGCTTCTTGTCCTGCTCGAAGCGGATGAAGGGGTTCTGACGGCTGGAGACCTTCACTTCCTCAATCTTGATCTTGTCGATCTGCTTGAGGCGGGAGGTAGCCTGGCTGGACTTGGAGGCGTTGGCGCTGAAGCGGGAGACGAAGGATTGCAGATCGGCGATCTGGGCCTTCTTCTTGGCGTTGTCGGCCAGCAGGCGCTCGCGGGCCTGGGTGGCAGCCAGCATGTACTCGTCGTAGTTGCCCGGGTAGACCCGCAGCTCGCCGTAGTCCAGATCCGCCATGTGGGTGCAGACGGAGTTCAGGAAGTGACGGTCGTGAGAGATGATGATCATGGTGCTTTCACGATCGTTGAGCACCTGCTCCAGCCAGCGAATGGTGTTGATGTCCAGGTTGTTGGTCGGCTCGTCCAGCAACAGGATGTCGGGGTTGGAGAAGAGCGCCTGCGCCAGCAGTACCCGCAGTTTCCAGCCCGGGGCCACTTCGCTCATCGGGCCGTTGTGCTGCTCGATGGGAATACCGGCACCCAGCAGCAGCTCGCCTGCGCGGGATTCGGCGGTATAGCCATCATATTCGGCGACCAGGCCTTCCAGCTCGGCGGCCTTCATGTAGTCGTCGTCGGTGGCTTCCAGGTTGGCGTAGATGGCATCGCGTTCGGCGATGGCGGCCCACAGCTCGGTGTGGCCCATCATGACCACGTCCAGTACGCGCATCTCTTCGTAGGCGAACTGATCCTGGCGCAGCTTACCGATGCGCTCGTTGACATCCAGGCTCACATTGCCGCCGGTGGGTTCGAGATCGCCGCCGAGGATCTTCATGAAGGTGGACTTGCCACAGCCGTTGGCACCGATGAGGCCGTAGCGGTTGCCGCCGCCAAACTTGACGCTGATGTTCTCAAACAGCGGCTTGGCGCCGAACTGCATGGTGATGTTGTTGCTTGAAAGCACTGGAATGTCCCGGTTGGTCTGTCAAATGGCGCGCATTATGGCACAGATCCCCCGAAAGTTTTAGCAGGAACTGTGATCTGGCCCTATTGCAGGGGGGAAGGTTTCACGACCAGGCCGGCAACGGGCTCCGGCCTCTCTTGCAGAGGGGAGGCGAGGGGGCGGTCATGAAAAAAGCCGGCACTGGGCCGGCTTGGATGCGTGGGATGCCACTTAGTGGGCGGAGGCGCCGGAGGCACCGAGCCCGGTCTGGGAGCGGACGAACTGCGGGAAGAACTTCGCATGCTCGTCGGAGGCTGCCTGGGACTTGTCGGTGACCGAGAAGAACCAGATCCCGATGAAGGCCAGCCCCATGGAGAAGAGCGCCGGGTATTCGTAGGGGAAGATGGCCTGGGCATGACCCAGTACTTTCACCCAGACGGTGGGGCCCAGGATCATCAGGGTCACGGCGCTGATGAGACCGAGCCAGCCGCCATAGACGGCGCCACGGGTGGTCAGGCGAGACCAGAACATGGAGAGGAAAAGCACCGGGAAGTTGCAGCTCGCCGCGATGGAGAAGGCCAGGCCCACCATGAAGGCGATGTTCTGCTTCTCGAACAGGATGCCAAGGCCGATGGCGACCACACCCAGTACCAGGGTGGTCATCTTGGAGACGCGCAGCTCGTCGGCCTCGTTGGCCTTGCCTTCCTTGATGACGCAGGCATAGAGGTCGTGAGAGACCGCGGAGGCCCCCGCCAGGGTCAGCCCGGCCACTACAGCCAGTATGGTGGCAAACGCCACGGCGGAGATGAAGCCCAGGAACAGGCTGCCACCCACGGCGTCGGCCAGATGGACGGCCGCCATGTTGGTGCCCCCCAGCAGGGCGCCGGTGGCGTCCTTGAAGTCCGGGTTGGTGCTGACCAGCAGGATGGCGCCAAAGCCGATGATGAAGGTGAGGATGTAGAAGTAGCCGATGAAGCCGGTGGCATAGAACACCGATTTACGGGCTTCCTTGGCATCGCTCACGGTGAAGAAGCGCATCAGGATGTGGGGCAGACCTGCGGTACCGAACATCAGGGCCAGCCCAAGGGAGATGGCGGAGATGGGGTCGGCGACCAGGCCGCCCGGGCTCATGATGGCCGCACCATTGGCATGCACCTTGACCGCTTCGCTGAACAGGGTACCGACGTCGAAGTTGACGGATTTCATCACCATGATGGCCATGAAGGAGGCACCGGAGAGCAGCATCACCGCCTTGATGATCTGTACCCAGGTGGTGGCCAGCATGCCGCCGAACAGCACGTAGAGCACCATCAGGATGCCGACCAGCACCACGGCCACATGGTATTGGAGGCCGAACAGCAGCTCGATGAGCTTGCCGGCACCGACCATCTGGGCGATGAGGTAGAGGGCGACCACCACCAGGGAGCCGCTGGCGGAGAGGCTGCGCACCGAGGTCTGCTTGAGGCGGTAGGAGGCCACGTCGGCAAAGGTGTACTTGCCGAGGTTGCGCAGCCGCTCCGCGATCAGGAACAGGATGATGGGCCAGCCCACCAGGAAGCCGATGGAGTAGATGAGACCGTCGTAGCCCGAGGTATAGACCAGGGCGGAGATGCCGAGGAAGGAGGCGGCGGACATGTAGTCACCGGCGATGGCCAGACCGTTCTGGAAGCCGGTGATGCGCCCGCCGGCGGCATAGTAGTCGGAAGCCGAACGGTTGCGCTTGGAGGCCCAGTAGGTGATGAACAGGGTGGCGGCCACGAAGACCACGAACATCACGATGGCCGAGATATTGAGGGGTTGGCGTTGCACCTCGCCGCTGATGGCGTCGGCCGCCAGCAAGGGGGTGGAGATCAGACCTGCCAGTGGCAGCAGAAACGTGCCTTTCATGATTGCGCTCCCTTGAGGATCTTCTGGTTCAGCTCGTCGAACTCGCCGTTGGCACGAAATACGTAGATACCGGTCAGCACGAAGGCCGATACGATGAGACCAATCCCGACCGGGATGCCACGGGTGATGCTGGAGCCTTCGCTCAAGGGGGTGCCAAGCCAGCCCGGTGCAAAGGCGATGAGCAGGATGAACGCCAGGTAGAGCCCCAGCATCAGGATGGAGAGGGTCCAGGCAAAACGCTGGCGTTTGGCGACCAGTGCCTGGAAGTTGGGATCTTGCTGGATCCGAAGATACGGTTGCTGTTCCATTGCAGTTCTCCATGACAGTGAATGTCAGCGGTGGATGAGGGGTTCCCTACCGGACAGCACGGCTGTCCATGTAAGCAAAATGTGAATTAAATGTTATTTCTGGACAATTAGACTTTGGGATAAGCCAGGGGGCCGCCCTGATGCAGGCGTACAAAGACAAGGGCGGCGGTGACGGCATCGCTCAGGGCGTCGTGGGGGGGCAGGGCTGGCAGCGCCAGATGGCGACAGATCGCGGCCAGGTGCAGATCGATGGCGGCATCGGGATAGCGGCGATAGAGGTGATCGTGATAGAGGCGGCTCACCTCGATGCCACGCTGGGGCAGGGTGAGCCCCCACAGCCGTTGGCAGGCGAGGTTGAGAATGCGCAGGTCATAGGCGATGTGATACCCCACCAGCTCATGGGGGCCGATGAACTCCAGCAGCGCGCGCAGCGCGGGCTCCAGTGCCATTCCCTGTTGCAGATCCTGATGGCGCAGGCCGTGGATCACCACGGACCCGGCGCTCAGGCTGGCGGGAGCCTGGACCCGGATGGCAAGGGCATCGCCCGTCTCTATCCGGTTGCCCCGGATGCGCACCGCCCCGATGGAGACGATCTCCGCCAGCGCCGGATCCAGGCTGGTGGTCTCGAAGTCCAGCGCCACCCACTCGTCGCCAGCAGGGCGGGCAAAGAGCGGGGCAAACTCCCCCTCCCGAAACGTCCTGCCAAGCCAGCGGCGGCGCCAGTGCATCCACATCGCTATTGCCTAAGACGAAAGTGCAAGGTGAGCCATTGCTGGAACTTCTTCACCTGGTGCAGGGCATGGCGCAGCAGATCCCGCTCTGCGGGGCCGAGGTCGGCCACCCGCACCCGTCCGTCTCCCTCCTGCAACTGGCTGCGCAGCCGAAGCCGCATGAACAGCCGGAAGGCCTCCGCCAGATTGGTGCCATAGTCCCGGCTGAGGCGTCCCTGGCCCACCAGGGCCTCGATGCGTCCTGTGGTCGAGGTCTCCAGGATCCCCGCCTCCAGGGAGAGCACCCGGACGCCGTGGACAAGGGGGAAGAGGCCGCCCCGCTTGAGATCCAGCCCCTCCGGGGCTTGCTCCAGCCTGCCAAAGAGGGTGAGGGGGGCGTGAAAGGCGACGGCTGCCCTTGCCATCTCCGCCAGCAGATCCGGCCGGTCGGCGAGGCAGGCCCGCAGGTGGCGGGCGACGGGGGCGAGCCGGGCGCGATCTCCCGTGATGGCCTGGGCATCGGCCAGGGTGGCGAGCCAGAGCAGATCCGCTTCGCTGGCGCGCACACAGGCCTGCTCTATCCCTTGCAGCCAGCCGCCAAGCGGCTTCACCCAGGCCGGGTTGTTGACCATCACCCTGCCCGGGCAAGGGGGATAACCCAGGCGCGCCAGCAGGGCGCTGAAGGCGGCCAGATCCGCCGACTGGGTGGGCCACGGCAGGCCATCCGGCAGGATCAGAGCATTGTCCTGATCGGTTTTCTGGATCTGCTCGCCACGCCCCTCCGACCCCAGCATCAGCAGGCACACCTGCTCTTGCTGCGCCGCAGGGATCACCAGGGAAAAGGCCTTGGCGATCAACTGCTCGTTGATGGTGGCGATGAGCTTCATCAGGAACAGGGTGTGGATCCCCTGGGCAAACAGGGAGCGAATGAGCTGCTGCTGCTCCCGGGCGACCGCCTCGAGGGCGGCCGGGGAGTCGGCGCGGGCGATGCGCAGGGTCAACACATGGGAGTGGGTGGAGAAGAGCCCGAGCACCTGGGTCAAATGCAGGATGCCTGCCACCTCCTGCCCCTGCCAGATGACCAGGCGCTTGATGCGGTGGCGGGTCATCAGCAGCAGGGCATCGAACAGATAGCTCCCCAGTGGCAGACCCGTCAGCGGGGTGGGAGTCAGCACCGCCAGCGGCGCACTGAGCGGCAATCCCTTGAGGGTGAGGGCGTGGAGCAGGGTCTTGCGGGTGGCCAGGCTCAGGCTGCCGTCTGCTCCGGGATAGAGCAGGCAGTCGGTGCCCCTGGCCACCATGGCCTCGGTGGCGGCCAGGAGCGAGAGGCTGCTTTCCACGATGAGCGGCGCCTGCAGATGGTCGGGAGCGATGCGGGTCAGGATGAACTCTGCCAGGTTCTGCTGTCCGAGCTGGCCGCGGCGCTCCTGCTCCCGCTGGCGCTCCGCCAGGGTGGCGGTGAAGTAGCGGGCGATATGGGGGTGCTCGTCGCACAGGGCCAGAAAGACGGGGCGGGGAATGAGCTGGCAGAGGGTATCTTCCAGGGCGGCGAAACGGTGGCGGCAGTGCCCGTCAAACTGAGCACGGACGTCGAACATGTCCCCCTCGCCATAGTCGCCAAAGGATTGATGGGGGGCAGACTCTTCCACGGCCCCCTTGATGATGAGGTAGAGCCCGGCGGGCTCCTCCCCGGCGTGCTGCACCGTCTGGCCCGCGCGAAAGTAGCAGATGCTGAGGTGCTGACCGAGCCGCTGGCGTGCCTCCTCGTCCAGGCCGTCGAACGGTGGACGGGCAAAATTGAACAGAAGTGACATGAGAGGCTCCACCGTGACCATGGGGCCAGTCTGACAAAGACTCCACCACCGGGCCAGCCGACTTTAGTCGCAGGCCCGGGGCGGCCTCCCTGTACCTGCCCATAACACTCTGGTAACGTTGTGGTATGACCAGTTGAATCAAAAGGACGAAGACGGAGATGGAAAAGCCAAGGGTCAAATGGGTGTTTCAGGAGGGGATCGCCGAGGTGATGCTCTGCCGGGGGGACAAGCTCAACGCGCTGGATCGGGCCATGTTCGATGCCATCGACGAGACGCTGAACGCGGTATCCCGGCAAAAAGGGCTGCGGGCCGTGATCCTGCACGGGGAGGGGCGGGCGTTCTGCGCCGGGCTGGATGTGAAATCCATGCTGAGGCAGCCGGTGGTGGCGCTTGAGATCCTCAAGCGCGAGGCGGACGAGGCGACCAACCTGGCCCAGCGGGTGGCCTATGGCTGGCATCAATTGCCGGTGCCCGTGATTGCGGTGACCCAGGGGGTCTGTTTTGGCGGCGGCCTGCAGATAGCGCTCGGCGCCGATTTTCGCTTCAGCACCCCGGATTGCCGCTTCTCGGTGATGGAGATCAAGTGGGGCATCATCCCCGACATGAGCGGCAGCGTCACCCTGCGCAACCTGATGGGGATGGATACCGCCATGGAGCTTGCCATGAGCGGGCGCGAGCTGGAAGCCAGCGAAGCCAAGTCCCTCGGCCTGGTGAGCCGGGTGTGCGCGGATCCCCTGGAAGAGGCGCGGGCCTTTGCCCGGACCCTGATCACCAAGTCGCCGGATGCGCTGGCGGGGATCAAGCAGCTCTACATCCAGGCCTGGGCTCGCAGTGACGAGGCCATGCTCAAGGAAGAGACCCGGTTGCAGAGGCAGATCCTGGGGCGCCCCAACCAGTGGCGGGCGACCCTCAACAGCCTGTTTCGCTGGCGCCTGCCATTCGGACCGCGCCGCAATGCGCTTTGAACCCCTCACCCATCCAACACAAATGAAAATGGCAGCCGAAGCTGCCATTTTGCATTGTGCCGTCTGATTACTTGGCAACGGTATCCGGGTCCGCCTCGAAGGGGTGGCCGGTCTGCTCGCGCATCAGGTTTACTTCGGCGCGGTTTTCAATCCAGTAGTCGGCGTTCTTGATGCCGAGCTTTTCCGGGTGGAACACGGGATCCAGACCCTTGGCCAGCTGTGCCTCGTAGTCCTTGAGGCAGGCGAAAGCCGGCTTTTGCAGCATCAGGATGGCACCGATGTTGAGCCAGGCCATCAGGCCGACGCCGATGTCACCCAGGCCCCAGGCCAGATCGGCGGTCTTGACGGTGCCGTAGACGGTGGCAGCCATCAGCGCAATCTTCAGCAAGAAGGTGAGCCAGGGGCGGTTAATCTTGCGGTTGACAAAAGCGATGTTGGTTTCGGCGATGTAGTAGTAGGCCACGATGGTGGTGAAGGCGAAGAAGAACAGGGCGATGGCGACGAAGTAGTTGCCAAAGCCTGGCATCATGCTTTCCATGGCGGTCTGCACATAGCCGGGGCCTGCCGCGATGCCGGCGATGCCGGTGTAGAGGGCGGCACCGTCCGGGCCCTGCACGTTGTACAGGCCGGTGATGAGCAGCATGAAGCCGGTGGCGGAGCAGACGAACAGGGTGTCGATGTAGACGGAGAACGCCTGCACCAGGCCCTGCTTGGCCGGGTGGCTCACCGCCGCGGCGGAGGAGGCGTGGGGGCCAGTCCCCTGGGCGGCTTCGTTGGAGTAGACCCCGCGCTTGACACCCCACATGATGGCCAGACCCAGAATGGCGCCGAAGCCGGCTTCCATCCCGAAGGCACTCTTCCAGATGAGCAGGATCACGCCCGGCAGTTGGCCGATGTTCAGGGCGATGATGACGCAGGCCACGATGATGTAACCCAGCGCCATGAAGGGCACCACGGTACTGGCGAAATTGGCGATGCGTTTGACGCCGCCGAAGATGATGAAACCGAGCAGCAGCGCCAGACCGGCGGCGGTGACGTTGGGATCGATGTCAAAGGCGGTCTGCAGGCTGGAGCCGATGGAGTTCGCCTGTACGCCCGGCAGCAGCACGCCGCAGGCGAAGATGGTGGCGATGGCGAAGGTCCAGGCGTACCACTTCATGCCGAGCCCCTTCTCGATGTAGAAGGCCGGGCCGCCGCGGTATTCACCGTTGATCTTCTCCTTGTAGACCTGGCCCAGGGTGGACTCCACGAAGGCGGAGCTGGCGCCGAGGAAGGCAACCATCCACATCCAGAACAGGGCGCCCGGGCCGCCGAAGGTGATGGCGGTGGCCACACCGGCGATGTTGCCGGTACCGACGCGACCGGCCAGGGTCATGGCCAGGGCCTGGAAGGAGGAGACGCCCGCATCCGTACTCTTGCCATCGAACATCAGGCGCACCATTTCCTTGATATGACGCAGTTGCAGGAAACGGCTGCGCAGGGAGAAGTAGAGGCCTACCCCCAGACACAGATAGATGAGCGCTGGGCTCCAAATCACGCCATTGATGGCATTGACGATCTCATTCATGTACAACAACTCCTTTGTTGCGCTGTCTTGGCGAGGTCTATATGCCTCGCTCCCTTAACATTGAAATATGCGGTGACCAAGGGGGTCACTCAGGATTGTGCGGGACTTTCGACTGGTTAGTCCGCGGGATTTAACATATCGGTTTGTTCAGGGCCTTCCTAGTGAAAAGTGTTGTGACTTTGTTAATTTGTGAATTGACATTAACAAATGGTGAATGGAACTGGACAAGATTCGGTACATACCCATCATCTGCCGCTTTGCCATGCCCAGAGGGCTGATTGAAGTAATGCAAATAGGAGGCCAGGAGTGGCAACAAGGGAAAACAGATACATCATTCGCCTCGCCGGGGAGGAAGATGGGGCCGGATTGACGGGGTTGTTTGCCCAGCTGGGCTACCCCAATCCTGACGGGGCGGTCAGCGCCAGGCTGGCCCAGCCCGATCCGGCGCGGGAGGTCCTGGTGGCCCTGTGCGAGGGGAGCCCGGTGGGGGTGCTGGTGTGGCACCACTTGCAACCCATGCACCTTGCACCAGCCTGGGGCCTGATCTCGGCGCTGGTTGTCGATGAGGGTGCAAGGGGCGGGGGCATCGGGGCCCTGCTGCTGGCGGCGGCAGAGCAGCGGGCGGCAGCCCTGGGGTGTGGCCAGCTGGAGCTCTCCAGCAGCCTCAAGCGCGAAGGGGCGCACCGATTTTATCTGGCGCAAGGGTATTGCGAGCGTCCGAAACGTTTTGTGAAAGCTGTCTGATTGGCAAGAGGAGTCCGTGTGTTCTGGTCCAGGTTGAAAGAGGTATTGGGTGGTGCATCTCCCCGGGAGCCCCGTCTCCCAGAAGAGCAGGAGTGGCGCGAGGCGCTGGCGGCGGTGCCCATCTTGCAGGGGCTTGAAGAAGAAGAGGCGCAGAAGCTGATGGAGCTGGCGCGCCATTTTCTCTCGCGCAAGACCCTCACCCAGATCGGGGTGGAACTGACGCCCCGCCAGCAGGGGGTGCTGGCCCTGCAGGCAGTGCTGCCCATCCTGCACCTGGGGTTCGATTGGTATCGAGGTTTCCACGAGGTGATCATCATCCCCGAGCCCGTGACCCGTCGTCAGGAGGTGCAGGACGAGTTCGGGCTGGTAAGCGAATTTGAAGAGGAGAACGCCGGTGAATCCTGGCCCCAGGGGCCACTGGTACTGGCCTGGAGCGAATTGCAGCAGGACGGGGACTGGGACGGATTCAACCTGGTGATCCATGAGCTTGCCCACAAGCTCGACATGCTGGGAGGGGATGCGGACGGTGCACCGCCCCTGCCGCGGGGCATGGATCCCCAGCAATGGACCCGGGCGCTGCAAGGTGCGTTTGACGAGATGAACGATCAGTTGACCAGAGAGGAGGTGACCGAGATAGACCCCTACGCCGCCTCGCATCCCGCCGAATTCTTCGCGGTGTGCAGCGAGAGCTTCTTCACCGATCCGTTGCGTCTGCGCGCCGTCTACCCCGCGGTCTATGACCAGTTCGCTCGCTTCTACGGCCAGGATCCCGCCGCCCGCTACCCGGCCACCCGGTTGCTGGCGGGAGATCCCTGAGCGCAGGGCTGACCGGCACTGTGTCCGGGCGGCAGAAACACAAAAGGCACCCGAGGGTGCCTTTTTCGTGACAGCGATGTCGCCGGGTGCTTAGGCAGCGGCTTTGAGCTGGGCGGGAGCGGCTTTCTTCTGCTCGCCGATGGGCAGCACGGTGCGACCGAACTGCTCGTTGATCACGGTGGCCATGGCCAGGTAGATGGCGCTGGCGCCGCAGATGATGCCTTCGAAACCGGCGATGGTGCCGATCAGGGTGCTGCCGGTGAAGTCACGGGCGGCCAGCAGGAAGAACAGCACGGTCAGGGAGGCGAACACGAACTGCTTCACGCGGGGGAAGTTGACGGTCCCGATCAGCATGAACAGGGTGAACATGCCCCACATCAGCAGGTACCAGCCCATGTAGGCGTGGGGAGTGGCTTCGGCCAGACCCATGCCCGGCATCATCAGCAGGAACACCAGGCTCCACCAGAAGGTACCGTAGGAGATAAAGGCGGTGACACCGAAGGTGTTGCCACGCTTGTACTCCATGATGCCGGCGATGATCTGGGCCAGACCGCCATAGCACAGACCCATGGCCAGGATCATGGCGCTGATGGGGAAGAAACCTGCGTTATGGATGTTCAGCAGAATGGTGGTCATACCGAAACCCATCAGACCCAGAGGGGCAGGGTTGGCCAATTTTTCGCTCACGTGGTGTTCTCCAACAATAGAGGTGGGGTTGATAAAAGACGCGCGATTTTAGGCAGGCTCAGGGTCCCGGGCAAGGGGGGGACACACAGAAATGGTAAAAAAAGAACACGAAAGTTTAAGTGGCCAACCATTCGTGCCATTCAGGTAGACGAGTGGTGAATGAAAAACGTTTTCAACGTTGCGATTTTGTATAAAAGGCACCTTGGCATGAAAGTCGGCAACGACGATGGTGACTGGGATTGGTGAGGGAAACGCGCCCCGGATGGTCGCGTCATGGCGGCTTGATTGAAAAATGAGTTCATATGCCATCAGACCAGAGTGTTTCCCTCCTGTTTGTGGCGCATCGGCCTCCCGTATCGCTTGCCATCGCAGTGTCCGTTGCACTCCCCATTTTCTCGTCAACCCCGCGCTCGCCACCGTGTTCCCTACACAAGGGCGGGGTGCCTGAGAAACCCGCAAGCGCGCCGTGTTGACTGCCACGGGCGAAAGGGGCGCAAGATTAACGGGCAGGATCAGAGGCTGCCCTTGTCAAAAAGCCAGAGGCGGGATGGGCCATGGGCCCAGATGACAAAAACCGAGACGCAAGAGGTTGGGCCAAGGGCGCGTTCTGTGGCAGAGAGCCTCAAGATGGAAGGCGCGGCAGCACGGGGGCCAGTGAAGAGGCTTCGAAATGGAAGGGGGGCGCGGGGTTGGCCCTGTGGCGTGCGCGAGAGGGTGTTCAGGATTGGCCCGATTAGACACTGTGTATCTGATCGGGCCATCTATTTTGACATGCCGACATGCTGGATAAAGGGATAACCGGATTGTTCGGGACGGCTAGCGAGAGACATATCCTGATGGCAGGGGTCGGGGGTGGGAGCCCCTCGGGCCATGTGCCGTCGGGGCAAACAAGAGGGGCATCCGGCGGGCGCCGGATCAGTTGTCCAGGGTCAGCACCACCTTGGCTTCCTTGTCGGTCTCCTTTACCTGGCTGTCGAGCACGAAGAGGCGCTCCGGCGCGATGCCCTGGGTATCCACCAGATACTCCTTGGTGTTCTGGGCGCGGCGCATGGCGAGGTTTCGCAGGGACTTGGCGGTGATGAGCTGCTGATCCCGCAGCAGGAACACCGCCTGGGCGCGCAGGGCCTCGCTCCCTTCATCGAGTCGCAAGCGGTCGGCCAGATCCCCGAGATCTTCGTTGAACTTGGCTTCATAAGCCTCTGCCAGTGCGGATTGCATGGCGGGATCCTGCTCCAGCAGCGTCAAATCCACCGGGCTGCCGGTGGTCTTGGCCAGCAGCCGCTCAAGCTTCTGGCGCTGGAGGATGGGGCGCTCTTCGTTGAAGTTGACCTTGCCGCGGATGTTCATGCTGAGCTTGGGCCTCTCCTTGAGGGCCTGGGCGAGGGTGGTCAGCTTGGTCTGCTGGGTCGGGGTCAGGGCGGGATCGCCAGGCAGGAAGGGGAGCTCGTCGAGATCCTTGGTGCCCCCCGTCAGGGACGCAAGCAGGGAGAAGGGGGAGGTGATGGCCTTGCCGAGGGTATTGCCGAGCACGTCCCAGAAGATGTTGCCCAGGCTGAAATCAGGCTGATCCAGATTGCCCTTCACCTTGAGGTTCATCTTGATGACGCCGTTCGAATCGCTCAGCAGGGCGATGGCGAGGCCGAGGGGCAGATCCTTGGCCTGCTCGCTCTTGACCTTCTCCCCGAGTTGCAGCTTCTTGATAGTGATGTCGTTGTCCCCCTCCAGCCGGTTGCCCTGCAGCTTGTAGTTGAGCTTCATGGAGAGCTGCCCCTTGTCGATGGCATAGCCTGCATAGGTGCTGGAGTAGGGGGTGAAGGTGGTGAGCTCCAGGTTGTTGAAGGCCACGGCCACATCCAGCACGGGATCCTCGATGAGCAGGTTGGCACCCCCCCGGATGGTGACGGGGGCATAACGGTCCACCTTGCCGTTGAAGGCGAGCTCGGAGCGCTGCCCCGGGGTGTTGCTGATATGGCGGCTCTGGCCGTCGAGGGAGGCGATGTCCACCACGAACTCCGGGCTCAGGCTGCGATCGGCGAAGCGCAGGTTGCCCTGGGCGGTACGGATCTGATCGATGACGATGTGCGGGGCGGGGGCGCTCTCCCTGGCGTTCGCGGCGGGTTGCGGCAGCAGCAGTTGCTGCACGTTGGTGATCCCCTCTTCGTTGATCTCGATGCGGGCATAGGGTTTGCTCAGCAGGATGTCGGCGATGCGCAGTTGCTGGCTCAGGCCATCATAGTGCAGGCCGCTCAATTGCAGATTCTCTATCTGGAGCAGGCGCTGGTTGTCGGCCCGATCCAGCACGTTGAGCCCCGCGACCTCGAGTCCACCGCTTATCTCCAGCTTGCTGATGGCCCCCTGGCGGTCGGTGGCCAGGTCCAGCCTGGTGCGGCTGGCAAGCTCGCCGTCCCGCACGCTGATGCGCAGCAGATCCTGCAGGTAGGGTTGAGCCAGGGTCAGCGGCAGCCCCTGCTGGCGGATGGCGCCGTTCAGGGTGAAGGGGGTCAGCCCCAGGGTGCCGTCAAACGCCACCGTCGTCCTGGTGTCGAGGGCTGCGTTGAGTGTGAGGGGGCTGGGTTGGGCGGTTTGGCTGCCAAGGGGCCCCAGGGTGAGGGCGATGGCGGAGATGGCCCGTTTCAGGGGCTTGCCGCTGGTGGCTTCGGTCAGGGTGAGGCTGCCCTGGTCGATGCGGGTCTGCTTGAGGGCCCATTGCCAGGGCTTGGCGGGGGTGGCCGGTTGTTTGCCCCCCTTGGGGGTCTTCTGGGGGATCAGCAGGTCCGCGAGATCCAGTTGTTGCTGGTGGTCGAGGACGGCGGTGATGGCCGGGCTCTTGAGGGTGGCGGCATCGAGCTCAAGGCGCTGCTTGTTGCCATCGATGCGGATCCCGGTCAGCGCCAACTGCTTGAAGCGGGCAAATTCCTCCCCCTTGTTGCGTGTGAGCTGCCAGTTGGCCAGGGTCAGCTTGCCCTTTGACAACTGCCAGTCCAGTCCCTGCTTGCCCTGGGTGAGGCGATAGGCGAGCTCGGCGCTGGCCTCCCCTTTGGCGAGGGTCGCCTTGAGATAGGGGGCCCAGAGGGGGGCGAAGGGGGCGATGGCCACCTTGCCAAGGCTGAGGTTGCCCTTGCCGGCGCCGCTCATCATGTCGAACTCCCCTTCGGCCTTGAGGGGGCTCTTCTCGTTGACGGTGGCGCTCAGGCGATAGGGGTTGAGCACCCCCTCTGCGGTGGAAAAGCCGGGCAGGTGCAGGGTGAGCTTGTCCAGGGTGAGGGGCGGCACCCACCCCGGGCTGCTCTGCTTGCGGCTGTCCCGGTAGCTGAGCCGGCCCTGCTCGACGGACAGCTTGCCGATGGTCACCAGCACGGGCTCGGCGCTAGCTGGCGGCGCTTGCTCCGGCACAGGGGAGAGCAGGGAGGCCAGTGCATCGGTCAGGTTGAAGCGCGCCTCCCCCTTGAGATCCTCGAGGCGCACCAGATCTGCCCTGGGGGCGGTCAGGGTGGCCTCTTCCAGTACCAGGGCGCGCTGCTGCCAGCTCGCTTTCAAGGCGGGAATGAGCTTCAGATCTTCAAATGACACCAGCGCTTGCTGCTGGTCATCGAGCAGGGCGCTGGGCCCCAGCACGAGGGAGGGGGAGCGGATCCCCACCTCTATCTTGCCAAGGGAGAGGTGCAGACCGTAATGGGTGGCAAGCCAGCCGGGGAGATGGCGCTGGATGAGGGTCGGCGCCTGCCAGAGCAGGATGGTGATACCGATGAGCAGGAGCGCGAGAAGATAGAGGGCATAGCGCAGCAGACGAGCGGGCAGAGGCTTGAGCATGATGGTCTCCATTTGATGCGCATATGGTAGCAATTAATCGTGCCCGGTTCATGGGAAGGACTCATGAGGTGCGCCGCACTCTGACCGGGCTGGGGAATTATTGTGCGACCAAGGCCGGATTTCCCCCGTTTGCCCCACCTCGCCGCTTGCCCAAACCGCCCACTCTGTCCGGCATGTCGCGACGGGCGATGTGGGGAACAAGGGGGTTGCCGGGTCAGGGCCTGCCACTGCGAATATCCACTGGAAAACCGGGATACCGGGGGCGAGATACCCCCAGAGTCTGTCAATCCCCGTCGGTTTTCAAGCCGCCGAGGGAGTGGATGCAGCGCTGCTCGGCGGCATCGAGCTCGGCCATCACCATCTGGATGTCCTCCAGTTGCTGGCGCAGGGAGTGGCGTCTGGCCTCGATGAGCTGGATCATGGAGTGAAGCTGCATCCGGCTGGAGCGGTCGGTGTCGTACATGTCGAACAGCTCGCGGATCTCCGCCAGGCTGAACCCGAGGCGCTTGCCGCGCAGGGTCAATTTCAGGCGGATCCTGTCCTTGTGGCTGTAGATACGGGTCTGCCCCTCACGGGTCGGGGTGATGAGCCCCTCGTCCTCGTAATAGCGGATGGTGCGGGGGGTGATGTCGAACTCTTGGGCCAGCTCCGAGATGCTGTAGGTCCTCTCCTTGCCACTGGCGTGTCTGGCTCTCATGGTGCGCCCTCCTGATGAGCTGGCGGGGTCCTGGCACAGCGGCAAGGGCCGGGTTCATGATGCATGATGGCCTCCCGGGGTGCGCTGCTCGCGCTCTTGTGCGAGGCGCCGTCCCCTCCCGTGCAGGGCCTGGCCGACCCGGGAGCCGTTGGGGCGCCCCAGCAGCTCGCTCACCCACTGGCCGGTGGCGGCCAGCTGGTCGAGATCGACGCCGGTGCTCATGCCAAGGCCGTGCAGCAGATAGACCACCTCTTCCGACGCCACATTGCCGGAGGCGCCGGGGGCATAGGGGCAGCCGCCGAGCCCGGCCACCGAGCAGTCGATGGTGCGGATCCCGCGCTCGAGCGCCGGCAGCAGGTTGGCCAGCCCCTGGCCGTAGGTGTCGTGAAAATGAACCGCAAGCCGGCCCGCCGGGATCTCGTGCAGCACCGCATCCAGCATGGGAGCCACGGTGCCCGGGGTGCCGACGCCGATGGTGTCGCCGAGGGATATCTCGTGGCAGCCCAGATCCAGCAGCCGCTCGGCCAGGGCGGCGACCCGTTTCGGGCGGGTCGGGCCGTCGAACGGGCAGGCGATGACGGTGGAGAGGTAGCCGCGCACCTTGATGCCGAGGCTGCGCGCCTCCTGCACCAGCGGGGCAAAGCGCACCAGGGACTCCTCCACGCTGATGCCGATGTTGGCCCGGGTGAAGCCGTCCGAGCAGGCGGTGAAGAGGCCTATCTCGTCGGCGCGTGCGGCGATGGCGGCCTGCAGACCCTGCAGATTGGGCACCAGGGCGCCATAGCGGGTCGGCCCCCTGCGCGGCATGGCGTTGAAGAGTGCGGCGGAATCCGCCATCTGCGGCACCTTTTTGGGCGACACGAAGGCCCCCACCTCGATGCGCTGCAACCCGCTCTCGGCCAGGCGGGCGATGAGCGCCAGCCGCTGCGCCAGGGAGAGGGTGGCGGTCTCATTTTGCAGGCCGTCCCGGGGCCCCATCTCCACCAGGCTGACCTTGTCGTCCCGGTTCTCGTGCGTGTGGCTCATGAGCGCTCCTCCTGCGCGGTATGGTCCTCGGCAAAGCGCACCAGCACGGCGCCCTGGCTCACCTGTTCCCCCTGGCGGCACTGCAGGGCCTCAATCACCCCGTCCCGGTCGGCCTTGAGGACGTGCTCCATCTTCATCGCCTCCAGCACCAGCAGGGGTTGCCCCTTGCTGACCGGCTGGCCGGCCTCGACCTGCAGCGCCACCACGATGCCGTGCATGGGGGCCAGGATGCCCGGGACATGGCTCGTGTCGTGATCATGGTGGAGCTGATGATGCTGATCATCGAGCGAGAAGCGGATGCGTCTGCCCGCCAGGTGCAGCAAATAGGCGCCCTCGCCGAGGGGCTGCACCGGATAGCGCTGCCAATGTCCACCCTGGCACAGGCGGATCTGATCTGACCCGAGTTCAAACGGGATCTGCTCGCCCTGCCAGAGCAGGGCGCCCCCTCGCTCGGCGAGGGTGAGAGTGCGGGTCTCCTCGCCGATGCGCACCGTGGCGCAAAAGCGGCGGGTGGGGCCCAGCCGAAAGCCTGCGGCCTGCTGCCAGGGGGAGGCATCGCGCTCGCAAGTGGCGAGCCAGAGGGTGGCGAGGGGCCAGGCGAGCGCCGGAACGGGCAGGGTGTCGGTGGGGATGGGCCACTGGGTGTGGTGGCGCATCGCCAGCACCTCTGGCGCTTCGCACAGGCGCTGCAGGAGCGGGCCGTTGTGCACCAGAGGGCCGAGATCCAGGGCTGCCAGGGCATCGGCCAGGGTGGCAAAGGCTTCGCTGCGGCTCGGTGCGTGGGCGACGAGCTTGGCGATCATGGGGTCGTAATAGGGGCTCACCTCATCGCTGGCGGTGACGCCGGTGTCGATGCGCACCCCCTTGGGCCAGGTGAGCCAGTGGATGGGGCCGCTCGCTGGCAGAAAACCGGCGGCCACGTCCTCGGCGTAGAGGCGCGCCTCCACCGCGTGGCCACGCAGCACCACCTGCTCCTGGGTGAGGGGCAGCGGTTTGCCCTCGGCCACCGCCAGCTGCCAGGCCACCAGATCCTGGCCTGTGATGGCCTCGGTAACCGGGTGCTCCACCTGCAACCGGGTGTTCATCTCCATGAAGAAGAACTCCTCCCCGCATAGCAGAAACTCGATGGTGCCGGCCCCCCGATAGGCGATGGCCTTGGCCGCCGCCACGGCCGCCTCGCCCATGGCGCGGCGCAGGGCAGGGGAGATGTCGGGGGCGGGGGCCTCCTCGATCACCTTCTGGTGGCGGCGCTGCAAGGAGCAGTCCCTGTCCCCCAGATAGATGGCGTTGCCAAGGGCATCGGCAAAGACCTGCACCTCCACGTGACGGGCGCGGGGGAGATAGCGCTCCAGCAGCACATGGTCGTCGCCAAAGGCGGCACTCGCCTCCCGCTTGACCGCCGCCAGGGCGTCGTCAAAGTCGGCCAGCTGATCGACCCGGCGCATCCCCTTGCCACCGCCGCCACTGGCCGCCTTGATAAGGAGCGGGAAGCCCACCTGGCTCGCCTGATCGCGCAAAAAGTCGGGATGCTGATCCGCGCCGTGATAACCGGGCAGCACGGGGACGCCGGCTGCCTGCATCAGCCCCTTGGCCCCCGACTTGTCCCCCATGGCGAGGATGGCGGCGCCGCTTGGGCCGACAAAGCGCAGGCCCCGCTGCTCGCAGGCGGTGGCAAAATCGCTGTTCTCGGACAGGAAACCGTAACCGGGATGGATGGCATCGGCCCGCGCCTCTTTGGCAATCTTCAGCACCTTGCCAGTGTCCAGATAGCTCTCTCTGGCCGGTGCGGGTCCCAGATGCCAGGCTTCGTCGGCTTCCCGCACATGCATGGTGTGGGCGTCGGCGTCCGAGTAGAGGGCGATGGTGTGAATGCCGAGGCGCCGGGCGGTCTTGATGATGCGCACGGCGATTTCGCCGCGATTGGCGATCAGCAGGCGCTTGATGGGAGTGTGATGAGTCATGCTGCCTCCCTGTTGTTCAAGGTGCAAAAGTGCGAAACGTGTTGATCCACATTCCAGTTATATTGACCACAGTTGGCGATCAGCAGGGGCTTGATGGGGTGGTATTGAGTCATGCTTCGTCCTTGAAACGGGGGCGCCAGGTTGGGGGGCGTTTGTCGAAGAAGGCCTGGATCCCCTCCTGGGCCTCGAGACCGACCCGTACCCGGGCGATGGTCTCGACGGTCTGCTCTTCGTGCTGGTGGCCTGGGCGCCCTTCGAGGGCGGCCAGCAGCCGCTTGGTCTCCTTCATCGCCTGGGGGCCGTTGCGACACAACCGCAGGGCCATGGCGCGTCCCTCCGCCAGCAACTGATCAGGTTGGCTGAGCCTGTGCACCACGTTGAGTCGGCAGGCGGTGATGGCATCGAAAGGCTCTGCGCTCAGCATGTAGCGGCGAGCCTGGCGCATCCCCATGGCGCGCACCACGTAGGGGCTGATCACCGCAGGCACCAGTCCCAGGGTCACCTCGGAGAGGCAGAAGCGGGCATTTTCGCTGGCCAGCACGATGTCGCAGGCGCAGATAAGTCCCAAGGCTCCGCCGTAGGCGGCCCCCTGCACCAGGGCCACCGTGGGGAAGGGCAGCTCGTCCAGTGCCTGCATCAGGTGGGCCAGCACCCGGGCGTCCTCGCGATTCTTGTCAAAGGCGCGGGGGTCGAATGCCTCCCCGGCCATCTTGCGCATCCACTCGAGATCGGCGCCCGCGCAAAAATGCGGCCCCTCGGCGCGCAGCAGCAGCACGTGGGGGCGGTCGGCCAGCGGCTGGCCGTGGGCCAGCTCGTCGAGACAGTCGAGCAGCCCCTGCATCAGGTCGGCATCGAGGGCGTTGTGGCGGGCCGGGCGGGCGAGCACCAGCTCGATCACCGGGCCGTGGCGCTCCAGGCGAAAATGGGCAAGGGGATCGTTGAAGAGCGGGTCTGACATATGAACTCCTTACATCCGGAAGATGCCGTACTGCCGGGGGCCCGGCTCGGCCCCCTGGCAGGCCGCCAGCGCCAGGGCCAGCACGGTGCGGCTCTGGGCCGGGTCGATGACGCCGTCATCCCACAGGCGAGCACTGGCGTAATAGGGGTGACCCTGGCGCTCGTACTGCGCGATCACCGGGGCGCGAATGGCGGCCGCCTCCGGCTCGCCCAGAGTCTTGCCCTCGGCGGCCAGCTTGTCCCGGCGCACCTGCACCAGCACCCCGGCCGCCTGCTCGCCCCCCATGACGGAGATGCGGCTGTTGGGCCAGCTGAAGAGAAAATCCGGTTCATAGGCGCGCCCGCACATGCCGTAGTTGCCGGCACCGAAGCTGCCGCCGACGATCAGGGTGATCTTGGGCACCCGGCTGCAGGCCACGGCGGTCACCAGCTTGGCGCCGTGCTTGGCGATCCCCTCTTTCTCCGCCGTACTCCCCACCATAAAGCCGGTGATGTTTTGCAGAAACAGCAGCGGGATCCCCCGCTGGTTGCAGAGCTGGATGAAGTGGGCTCCCTTCTGGGCGCTGTCGCTGTGCAGCACGCCGTTGTTGGCGAGGATCCCCACCTGCATGCCCTCAATGCGGGAAAAACCCGTCACCAGGGTAGTGCCGAACAACGCCTTGAATTCGTCAAACACAGAGCCATCCACCAGTCGGGCGATCAATTCTCGTGCGTCATAGGGGCGCTTGAGACTGGTGCCCACCAGGCCGTAGAGCTCCTCGATGGGGTAGTGCGGCTCATCATAGGAGGGAGCGGATGGGGCGGGTGACGCCGCCGTCTGGTTGTCCCCCAGGTTGCTTACCAGGGTGCGGGCGATGGCCAGGGCATGGGCATCGTCCCGGGCCATGTGATCCGCCACCCCGGAGTGGACGCAGTGCACCTCGGCGCCGCCCAAGGCTTCTGCGCTGATCTCCTCGCCGGTGGCGGCCTTGACCAGGGGCGGGCCCGCCAGAAAGAGGGTGGCCTGTTCCCTGACCATGATGGACTCGTCCGCCATGGCGGGCACGTAGGCGCCCCCGGCGGTACAGAGCCCCATCACCACCGCCAGCTGGGGGATGCTCTGGGCCGACATGCGAGCCTGGTTGTAGAAGATGCGGCCAAAATGCTCCCGGTCGGGGAACACCTCGTCCTGCATCGGCAAAAAGGCGCCGCCGGAATCCACCAGATAGAGGCAGGGGAGGCGCAGCCGCTCGGCGATGGCCTGGGCGCGCAGATGTTTTTTCACCGTGAGGGGGTAGTAGGTGCCGCCCTTCACGGTGGCGTCATTCACCACCAGCATGCACAGGTGCCCAGAGACCCGGCCGATGCCGGTGATGAGGCCGGCGGCGGGCACCGGCTCGTCATAGACCTGCCAGCCCGCCAGCGCCGAGAGCTCGAGAAAGGGGGAGCCCGGGTCCAGCAGCTGGTCGATGCGCTCGCGGGGCAGCAGTTTGCCGCGGGCCTGATGGCGGGCGTTGTTGGCCGCGCCGCCGCCCAAGGCTATCTCCTCCAGGCGGGTATTCAGATCGTCGACCAGGGCCTGCATGGCGGCCCGATTGGCCTCATAGTCGGGGCTCGCGGTGTCGAGACGGGAATGGATCCTGCTCATGCGTTATCCCCCATCAGCTCACGGCCGATGAGCCAGCGGCGGATCTCCGAGGTGCCGGCGCCTATCTCGTAGAGTTTGGCGTCCCGCAGCAGGCGGCCGGTGGGGTATTCGTTGATGTAGCCGTTGCCGCCGAGCAGCTGGATGGCATCGAGGGCCATCTGGGTGGCATTTTCGGCGGCAAACAGGATGGCGGCGGCGCAATCCTTGCGGCTGGTGCGGCCCTGATCGCAGGCGCTCGCCACCGAATAGACCAGCGCCCGGCTGCTGGCGAGACGGGTATACATGTCGGCGAGCTTGCCCTGCACCAGCTGGAACTCGCCGATGGCCTGACCGAACTGCTTGCGCTCGCGCACATAGGGGAGCACCACGTCCATGCAGGCCTGCATGATGCCAAGGGGGCCTGCTGCCAGCACCACCCGCTCGTAGTCGAGCCCGCTCATCAGTACCTTGACCCCGCCGTGCAGGGGGCCCAGCAGGTTCTCCTGTGGCACCCGGCAGTTGTCGAATACCAGCTCGCAGGTACTGGATCCGCGCATGCCGAGCTTGTCGAGCTTCTGGGCGGTGGAAAAACCTGGGGTGCCCGCTTCGACGATAAAGGCGGAAATCCCTTTGGACCCGGCAGCGGCATCGGTCTTGGCATAGATGACGAAGGTGTCGGCATCGGGCCCATTGGTGATCCACATCTTGTTACCGTTCAGCACGAAGTGATCCCCCTCGCGCACCGCGGTGAGGCGCATGCTCACCACGTCTGAGCCGGCGCCCGGCTCGCTCATGGCCAGCGCCCCCACGTGTTTGCCGCTGACCAGATCAGGCAGATATCTCGCCTTCTGATCAGGGGTGCCGTGGCGGTGGATCTGGTTGATGCAGAGATTGGAGTGGGCGCCGTAGGAGAGGCCGACCGAGGCGCTGGCGCGGCTCACCTGCTCCATCACCAGCACATGGGCCAGATAGCCGAGGTTCACCCCGTCATATTCCTCCGCCACCGTGATGCCGTGCAGCCCCAGCTCCCCCATGCGGGGCCAGAGATCCCGGGGGAAAGCGTTGCTCTGATCGATCTCGCTGGCCCGCGGTGCGATCACTTTCTGGCAGAAAGCCTCGACCTGTTCGGTCAGGGCCTGGAGGGTTTCATCCATCAGGGCATGCATCCGTGCTCTCCTTGGTGCAGTGGACTGCCGATTTCCCCTGCCATCAGGGTGATGACTGGTCAGTCCATTCGTGATTCAAGTTTACGTTAGCGTAAACGTAAATTGGTTGTTAGTCTAAGGTAAATTCGATGGCAGCCCGTCGCAAGGGCTACCCGGGCAGAGGAGCGCAAGGAGTGAACAGGATGTGCAACAGCAACATGGATGTGGCCGGCCCAGGGTGGCCTGCCATCGCCTGCCAACGGGCTAGGAGGGGGGCATGAGCCAGCATCATACCCAGTACGGGGATCTGCCGCTCTACATCGGTGGCGAGGCTTGCCCGTCCGCAAGCGACGAGTGGATAGAGGTGACCGACCCGGCGGACCAGCATCTGCTGGCGCGGGTGCCGAAAGCGACCTCTGCGGAAATTGAGCTGGCGGTGCGCGCCGCTCACGAGGCCTATCTGCTGTGGCGAGAGGTGCCGACCTCCGAGCGGGCCCGGGTGATGTTCAACTACCAGCATCTGTTGAAAGTGCATCACGACGAGCTGGCGACCCTGCTGGCCCAGGAAACCGGCAAGAACCTGGCGGACGCCAAGGGGGACGTCTGGCGCGGCATCGAGGTGGTGGAGCAGGCCTGCGCCATCGCGAGCCAGACCCTGGGGGAGACCATGGGCAACGTGGCGCGCAGGGTCGACGGCCACTCCTGGGTGCAGCCTCTCGGGGTCTGCGTCGGCATCACGCCGTTCAACTTTCCGGCCATGATCCCGCTCTGGATGTTCCCGCTGGCGGTGGCCTGCGGCAACGGCTTCGTGCTCAAGCCCTCCGAGCAGGATCCGCTCACTCCCATGCGCCTGGCCGAGCTGTTTACCGAGGCGGGGGCCCCCAAGGGCATTCTGTCGGTGGTGCATGGCGGCGCCGAGCAGGTGGATGCGCTGCTGGCCCATCCCGATGTCAAGGCAGTCAGTTTCGTGGGCTCGGCCCGGGTCGGCGGCCACGTCTATCGCAGCGCCACGTCACAGCTCAAGCGCGCCCAGTGTTTTGTCGGCGCCAAGAACCACATGGTGATCATGCCGGATGCCAACAAGGCGCAGGTACTCGGCAACCTCGTGGGAGCCGGGGTCGGCGCCGCCGGTCAGCGCTGCATGGCCATCAGCGTGGCGGTGTTCGTGGGGAGCGCCAGGGAGTGGATCCCCGAGCTCGCCGCCGAGTTCGCCAAGGTGAAACCCGGCGTCTGGCACGACCCCGAGGCGGCTTATGGCCCCCTCATCAGCCCGGAGGCGAAAGTCAGGGTGGAGGGGCTTATCGAGGCGGGGATTGCCGAGGGAGCCGAGTGCCTCTTGGACGGCCGTTTTTGCGACGTACCCGGCTACCCGGTGGGCAACTGGGTGGGGCCGACCCTGTTTCGCGGCGTGACCCCCGAGATGCGCATCTACAAGGAGGAGATCTTCGGGCCCGTGCTGGCCTGCCTCGAGGTGGAGAGCCTCGACGAGGCGCTTGCCCTCATCAACGCCAACCCCTATGGCAACGGCACCTCCCTCTTCACCGGCTGTGGCGCCGCCGCTCGCAAGTTCCGCCACGAGGTGGCGGTGGGCCAGGTGGGGATCAACGTGCCCATCCCGGTGCCGCTGCCGTTCTTCTCCTTTACCGGCTGGCGTGGCTCCTTCTACGGGGATCTGCATGCCTACGGCAAGCAGGCGGTGCGTTTTTACACCGAGACCAAGACGGTCACCGAACGCTGGTTCGACGAAGACATTCCCAGCGGCCCCAATATGACCATTCAGCTGCGCTGACGGCAGGGGTTGCCCACTTTGCCCGGGTGCCCCCATTGACAGCAACGGATCGACGGAACAAATACAAAGGAAGCGAACAAGATGGATTTTACCCTGACCGAATCCCAACGGGCCTGTGTCGAGTCGGCCGGCGCCTTCGCCGATCTGGCGCTCAAACCCCACGCCGCGCGCTGGGACAGGGAGCACGAGTTCCCCATCCCCACCATCAAGCAGGCGGCGGCGCTGGGCCTGTGCGGCCTCTATACCCCGGAGCAGTATGACGGTCTGGGCCTGAGCCGGCTCGATGCCAGCCTCATCTTCGAGCGCCTCGCCATGGGCTGCACCTCCACCACCTCCTATCTCACCATCCATAACATGGTGAGCTGGATGCTGGGCAGTTGGCTGCCTGCCGAGGTGGCCGAGGAGTGGGTACCCAGGCTGGCCAGCGGCGAGTTGCTGGGATCCTACTGCCTCACTGAGCCGGGGGCGGGCTCCGACGCTGCGGCCCTCAAGACCCGCGCCGTGCGCGATGGCGAAGATTACCTCCTCGATGGCAGCAAGGTGTTCATCTCGGGCGCCGGCAGCACCCAGGTGCTGGTGGTGATGGCCCGCACCGGTGGCAAGGGGGCCAAGGGGATCTCTGCCTTCATGGTACCGGCCCAGACCCCCGGCGTGAGCTACGGCAAGGCGGAGGAGAAGATGGGCTGGAACAGCCAGCCGACCCGGGAGGTGAACTTCAACGCAGTGCGCATTCCCGCTCGCTTCCGGCTGGGGGAGGAGGGGGAAGGGTTCAAGTTCGCCATGCAGGCGCTCGATGGGGGGCGCATCAACATCGCCAGCTGTTCGCTGGGCACCGCCCAGCAGGCTCTCAACGATGCACTGGCCCATGTGCAGCAGCGCCAGCAATTTGGACACCCGATCAGCGAATTCCAGAGCGTGCAGTTTCGCCTGGCCGACATGGCCACCGAGCTGGCCGCCGCCCGCCTGCTGGTGCGCCAGGCGGCCGCCAAACTCGATGAGGGCAGCCCGGACAAGAGTGCCTGGTGCGCCATGGCCAAGCGTTTTGCCACCGATGTGGGGCACCGCATCTGCGACGACGCCCTGCAACTCTTTGGCGGCTATGGTTATATCCGCGAGTATCCGCTTGAGCGCTATCTGCGCGACACCCGGGTGCACCGCATTCTGGAAGGGACGAATGAAGTGATGCGGCTCATCATCGCCCGCCGCCTGCTGGCCGACCCCGGCCTGTCGCTGGAATAGCGGTAGGGGCCTGCTCTGAGGACGCAGTCGGCACGTCCTCAGGCTTTGTGAGCCAGGTGCAGGTTGGCTCCATTCAACCCTGTCATCATGGGGCAGTTTTTTTGACAAGGACAACGCAATGACAAGGATCAGGCTCGAATATCACGGCCACGTGGCCTACATCACCCTCGATCACCCACCCGCCAACACCTGGACGCTCGCCAGCCTGAAAGCCTTCTTGCAGATGATGGTGGAGCTGGATGGTCGTCCCGACGTGGTGGCCCTGGTGATCCGCGGTGCCGGAGAGAAATTCTTCTGCGCCGGCGCCGATCTCAAGATGTTCGCCGACGGCAGCCTGGCGCATGCCCGCGAGGTGGCCGAGGCCTTTGGCCACGCCTTCGAGGCGCTGGCCCGCTTTCACGGGGTCAGCATCGCCGCCATCAACGGCTATGCCATGGGAGGGGGGCTCGAAGTCGCACTGGCCTGCGACATCCGAATCGCCGAGCAGCAGGCCAAGCTGGGGTTGCCGGAGGCCTCGGTGGGCTTGCTGCCCTGTGCCGGCGGCACCCAGCGCCTGACCGAGCTGGTGGGGCCGGGCTGGGCCAAGCGGATGATCCTCTGCGGCGAGAAGGTGAGCGCCACCCTGGCCTACGAGATGGGGCTGGTGGAGGAGGTGGTGACCGAGGGGCACGCCTGGGAGGCGGCGCAGCAGATGGCCCAGCTGGTGGAGCGCCAGAGCCCGAGCGCCCTGCGTGCCTGCAAACAGCTCATCAATCAGGGGCGAAGCACCCACAGGGACGCGGCGCTGCCACTCGAGCGCAGCCTCTTTCTCGCCCTGTTTGACGATGCCAACCAGCGCGAAGGGGTGGCGGCCTTCCTGGAGAAGCGGGCCCCGCGCTGGCGTTACGACCAATCCAAACCGAAAGATTGAGGGAGTGAAGGATGAATGAGGTAATGATGGCGACCCGCCATGTCGCAGGGGCAGATACCCGGTCTGCGGGGGCTGCCCATGAGTGAGCCCGTGCGCATCGAGACCCGCCCCACGGCGGATGGTCGCCGCATCGGCATGCTGACCCTGGACAGCCCCGCCTCCCTCAACGCCCTGAGCCTTGAGATTATCCAGTTGTTGCAGGGGGAGTTGACCCGCTGGGAGCAGGATCCGGCCATCGTCTGCGTGCTGCTGCAAGGGGCCGGCGAGAAGGCGTTTTGCGCCGGTGGCGACATCCGCTCCTTCTACTACCGCAAACAGGAGGGGAGCGAGTCGGCACTGTTTGGCTATGCTCGCGACTTCTTCCTGCAGGAGTACCGGCTCGATCATCACATCCATCGCTATAGCAAGCCCCTCATCTGCGTGGCGGACGGCATCTGCATGGGGGGCGGCATCGGCCTCTTTGCCGGGGCCGGATTCCGGGTGGTGACCGAAAAGAGCCTGTTCGCCATGCCGGAGGTGACCATCGGCCTCTATCCGGATGTGGGGGCCAGCTGGTTTTTGAGCCGCATGCCGGGGCGGCTCGGGCTCTGGCTCGGCCTCACCGGGGCCCGCTTCAACGGAGCGGACGCCATCGGCCTGGGGCTCGCGGATCATGCCATGGGGAGCCGCGAGCTGGCGGAGCTGCCGACGCGCCTCGCCGCCCTCGACTGGTCCGCAGGCGACCCCTGCGAGCAGATCGAGGCGCTGCTCACCGATTTGCAGGAGGCCCCTGGTCAGGCATTGCCGCCTCCCGTACTGCTGCCCCACCAGGAACGCATCGATGCGCTGTTGGCCGGCCGCTCCCTGCAAAGGGTGCTGGCACGCCTCGAGGGCGCCGAGCTGGACGAACCGGGGCTGGCTCAGGGGCGGGAGACCTGCCTTCGCGGCAGCCCCATCAGCCGCGCCATTCTCTGGCGCCAGTTCTGGCAGGCACGGCGCCAGTCCCTGGCCGAGGTGTTTGCCGACGAGTTGGCCCTCTCGGTCAACTGCGTACTCAAAGGGGATTTTGTGGAAGGGGTGCGGGCCCTGCTCATCGACAAGGACAAGTCCCCTCGCTGGCAGGCCCCGCAGGCGGGGGAGGCCTGGCTGGATGTCTTCTATCGCTGGCCCGAGGGTGACAACCCCTTGCGCCCCCGCTGACGTGCGATCACACACAAGGAGCACACCATGACAAGGATTGGGTTTATCGGGCTTGGCAACATGGGGGGCCCCATGGCCGCCAACCTGGCCAGGGCGGGGCACAGGGTGCAGGTGTTTGATCTGGTGCCCGAGAGCCTGACCCGCGCCATCGAGGCCGGCTGCCTCGCCACCGGCAATGCCCGGGAAGCGGTGAGCGGCTGCGAGCTGGTCATCAGCATGCTGCCAGCGGGCGAGCACGTGCGCAGCCTCTGGCTGGGGGAGAGTGCCGGTGAGCGGGGCGGCCAGGATCTGCTGACGGCCCTGTCGCCCGGCGCCCTGGTCATCGACTGCTCCACCATAGACGTGGCCTCGGCCCGTCAGGTGGGGGCGGCGGCGAAGGCGCGCGGCATCCGTTTTCTCGATGCACCCGTCTCGGGAGGCGTGGCCGGTGCGGCGGCGGGCACGCTCACTTTCATCGTCGGCGGCGAACAAGCGGATTTTGAAGCGGCCAGACCCGTGCTCGCCTGCATGGGGCAGAACCTGTTTCACGCCGGGGCCCTCGGCGCTGGCCAGATCGCCAAAATGTGCAACAACATGCTGCTCGCCATCCACATGGCGGGCACCGCCGAGGCGCTGGCGCTCGGGGTCAAGGAAGGGCTGGATCCCGCCGTGCTCTCCACCATCATGGGCAAGAGTTCGGGCAACAACTGGAGCCTTGAGCGCTACAACCCCTGGCCCGGGGTGATGGAGAACGTCCCGGCATCCCGTGGGTATACAGGGGGCTTTATGACCCGGCTGATGGTCAAGGATTTGGGGCTCGCCATGGCGTTGGCGGAACATGCCCACAGCGCCGTGCCCATGGGGGCCCTGGCCCGCAACCTCTTCAGCCTGCACGGGAGCCAGGGCCAGGAGAACAAGGATTTTTCCAGCATCCTCGAGCTCTATCGGGACAAGACAGCGCCGGGTTAAGGGCCGCTATCTACCTTTTTACCCGAGAGTCTTTGACTCGACAGTCACCGGCCATCTCACCAGGAGCATTTATGGATATCACACAAAAAGTTATTGCCATCACGGGGGCGGGCAGGGGGCTCGGGCGCGCCATCGCCCTGAGTCTGGCGGAGCAAGGTGCCGTGCTTGCACTCATCGACGTCAACCGCACCGATCTGGAGGTGACCGAGGCGGAGGTGCGCAGCCGTGACGGCCGCTGCGTCCTGTTCGTCTGCAACGTGGCAAGCGAGCCGGAGGTCGAGGCGACCTTCGCCGCCATCAAGGATCAGTTCGGTGCCCTGCACGGTCTCGTCAACTGTGCCGGCATCCTGCGCGACGGCATGCTGATCAAGGTGAAGGAGGGGGCACTGACGGAGAAGATGAGCCTGGCCCAGTGGCAGAGCGTCATCGACGTCAACCTCACCGGCACTTTCCTGTGCGGGCGCGAGGGGGCGGCGCTGATGGCCACCGGCGGGGAGGGGGGCGTCATCATCAACATCTCCTCCATCGCCCGGGCCGGCAACATGGGCCAGAGCAACTATGCCGCCAGCAAGGCGGGGGTGGCCTCTCTGGTGGTCACCTGGGGGAAGGAACTGGCCCGTCACGGCATCCGGGTGATGGGCATCGCCCCCGGCGTCTTTGCCACCGACATGACGGCGGCGATGAAACCCGAAGCCATGGCCCGCATGCAGCAGGCCATCCCTGTGGGCACCCTGGGGCAGGCGGCGCAGCTGGCCCAGACGGTGCAGTTCATCCTTGCCAACGACTATCTGTCGGGGCGGATGATCGAGCTGGACGGCGGCTTGAGGCTCTAGTCCCCCCTGCATATACCCTCTCTGACGCCCCTCCTGCAGGGGCGTTTTTGCAGGGGAAAGGCCCCAGTGCAAGGGTGCATAGCCATGCAGGTCCGGCTTTTGAAAAGCGGGGCGGCATCATGAAAAGTCGTGAAATATCAACGGGTCTTTCTTAATTTGAACCAGCTCACAGGCACCCCGGGTCAGTGCTGTAAAATTGCGCGCGGTCAAGGCGGCTCATGATTGACGGCAAGAGGGATTGCGGCCGGAATAGTCATGCAATATAGTTGCCGCCTTTTTCACGGGGTATGGATTTCTAGCCCCTCCCATGTCGCGCGCTGTATGAATACGGATGCTCAGCCGCCGCCTAATAAAACAGGTTTGAGATGGACAAGAAACTGGGGCTGGGTGCCCTCATTTCGCTGGTGATCGGCTCTATGGTCGGTGCCGGGGTTTTCAGTCTGCCGCAAAACATCGCAGCGCACGCCAGTGCCGGGGCAGTCGCCCTGGGATGGGCCATCACGGGGATCGGCATGATCTGCCTCGCCCTGGTCTACCAGAATCTCTCCATGCGTCGACCGGATCTCGATGGCGGCATCTTCAGCTACGCCAAGGCAGGGTTCGGGGATTTCGTCGGCTTCAACGCCGCCTGGGGTTACTGGCTGTGCCAGCTGCTGGCCAACGTCTCCTACGCCATCGTGGTGTTCAGTGCGCTGAGCTACTTCTTCGACACGCCGGACAATGTCATCTTCGGTGACGGCAATACTCCGGTCGCCATCACGCTCGCCTCCCTGCTCATCTGGTCGGTGCATGCCCTGGTGCTGCGCGGCATCCAGGTGGCGGCGCTGGTGAACATCGTCACCACCATCGCCAAGATGGTGCCCCTCATCGTCTTCTGCGTAGCCATCCTGCTCGCTTTCAACATGGAGACCTTCACCCAGGATCTCTGGGGGCAGGGGAGTCCCGAGCTCGGCTCCGTGATGGACCAGGTGAAGTCCACCATGAAGGTGACCCTCTGGGTCTTCATCGGCATCGAGGGGGCCGTGGTGGTCTCCGCCCGTGCCCGCCATCGCAAGGACGTGGGCCGCGCCACCGTGCTGGCGCTGCTCGGCGCCCTGGCGCTCTACGTCATGGTGACCCTGTTCTCCCTGGGGGTCATGAACCAGCCGCAACTGGCGGCCCTCAAGAACCCCTCCACCGCCATGATCCTGGAAGCCGTGGTCGGCCCCTGGGGCGCCTGGCTCATCAACATCGGCCTGGTGATCTCGGTGATGGGGGCCCTGCTGAGCTGGACCGTGCTGGCGGCGGAAGTGCCCTACATCGCGGGCAAGACCGGTGTCTTCCCGGCCTGGTTCGCCAAGGAGAACAAGAACGGTTCCCCCAAGGTGTCGCTCTGGTGCTCCACCTGCCTGGTGCAGATCTTCCTCATCATCATCTACTTCCAGAACAGCACCTATCTGGCGTTGGTGAACATCGCCACCTCGGCTGCCCTGGTGCCCTATGTCTTCTCCGGTGCTTACGGCCTCAAGCTGGCGTTGAAAGGGGAGACCTACGCGGGCCAGCCCCATCAGCGCAAGCGCGACCTGCTGCTGGCCCTGGTGGCCACCGTCTATGGCTGCTGGCTGGTCTATGCCGCCGGGGTGGAGTACCTCTTGCTGGTGGCGCTGCTCTACAGCCCGGGGATCTTCATCTACTGGAAGGCGCGCCAGCACCACGGCCTGCGCAGCCTCAATCGGCTAGAGCAGGGGATGACGGCAGCCCTGCTCGGCTGCGCCGTGCTGGCGTTCTACAAGGTGATGGACGGTACCATTCCCCTGCATTAATCGGCACAATAAAGAGATGGCAAGATGCCATCTCTTTTTTATGGATAATGGCGGTCAAGTTGACCGCTGTTTCGTTATTGAAGGAATGTTTATGCTGTTTGTGGGCTATCTGGTGTTGGGCGCCTTCGCGGGCATGCTGGCCGGGCTGTTCGGTATCGGCGGCGGCCTCATCATCGTCCCCGTGCTGGTCCTGAGTTTTCACGCACAGGGCGTGGCGCCGGAGATCATCACCCATCTGGCCCTCGGCACCTCGCTGCCCACCATGATCTTCACCGGTTTCAGCTCCCTGCGTGCGCACCAGGAGGCAGGAGCGGTGGACTGGGGGATGATTCGGCGCCTGGGCGCCGGCATGCTGGTCGGTGCCTGGCTCGGCGGCATGACCGCCAACCTGCTCAGCGCCAGCACCCTCAACATCATCATCGGCTGCTTCGCCTGGACCATGGCCCTGCAGATGGGGCTCAATCTGAGGCCAAAAGCGGAGCGACACATGCCGGGCCCCCTTGGTACCGGGATCGCGGGCACCGTCATCGGCTGGATGTCGGCCTTGTTCGGCATCGGTGGCGGCTCGCTGACCGTGCCTTACCTCACCTGGAATTCGGTGCCCATGCGCAACGCCGTGGCCGCCTCCGCCGCCTGCAGCATGCCCATCGCCCTGGCAGGCAGCCTCAGCTATCTCTATGCCGGTTGGGGAGACGCCGATCTGCCCGAGTGGAGCGTCGGATTCATCTATCTGCCGGCCCTGCTTGGCATCGTGCTCACCAGCACCCAATTTGCCCGTCTGGGCGCCAGACTGGCACACAGAATGCCACCCCGGCGGCTCAAGCAGGCCTTTGCCCTGCTCATGTTGCTGGTGGGTGCCAAATTCATGCTCTTTAGCTGAACCCTTGGCCAGATTGTTGAAAAATAAGGCGAACGGCTCGTGATGCGGTAGAAAGCCATTGCATTGAGGGGCCAGTTTGCCTATTCTCCTCGCCGGTGGTCCTATTGGTCCTCTCGCATTGATAACCCGTCGACCTGGTCAGGACCGGAAGGTAGCAGCCAAGGCGGGGGACTCGAGTGCCGGGATGTGGCTGGTAGGGCCACCACCTGTTTCTGCCATTCAACAAGTTACAGCTAATACCCCCTTCAGACCTCTTGGTAATCCACTTCATGTGGATGAATCAGGAGTCTTCAAAGTGCATTTTCAGCTCTCTTCACATGCTATTTGCTCTACCGCAAGGTGAGCCTGTGCCCTATGGGCTTTTATCAGGCTTCAGACCGCGCCACTGTCCCCTTGAGATCATGCTTTCCCTCAGTCACCTCCCGTGGCCTCTATGGCCCAGCCATCTTCTGACTTTCAGCACTGCAAGCTCTTGCAGTACGCCATCCGGCGCCTCCTTTTGTTGGCGCCGGCAGAGCAGGTGAGGCCATGCGCTTGACGCGACACCATGCCGGGGCCACGCGGCAACGCGACCCCCTCTGGTGGCGGGAGCTCGGAGAGGCTATCTTGCCGTTGCTGGAGACGCCGGGCACCGGTTTCATGCGGTGCAGCTCTTCCACTCTGTTTTACGGAAGGTGCGGCCCCGTGCAGGGGTTGCTCCCGACTCACCAGATACCAGGCTGGCAGGCGTGTCAGATTGCAGAACCCGTCAGCCTCTTTTCGCGCCCTTGAGGGGTGCCGTTTTCTGTGGTTGCTCAAAGGAGCCCTGATGATTGGCATGATCGCATCTCTACTCAAACCGGGCCTGCCCGAACACCCTGACTCCTCGCAGTATCAGGGAGGCCGGTTCAACAATGCCGTGACACCCCAGGCGCGAAGCCTCTGGGAAGGAGCCGGGCTCTGGTGGGACTTCCTGTTCGCCAAGCCTGAGGGCACGGTGCCGGATCGCGCCATTCCGGTACAGGTCATGACCCGGGAGGGGCTCATCGCGGCGCCGGACAACAGCGTGTGGCGCCTCGGCCACTCCACTCTGCTGCTGAAGTTGCAGGGCACGTTCTGGCTGACGGATCCCGTGTTCAGCGAGCGGGCCTCGCCGGTGCAGTGGTTCGGCCCCAAGCGCTGGCATCAACCGCCCATCACCCTGGAGGCGCTGCCCCCCATCGAGGGGGTGATCCTCTCCCATGATCACTACGACCATCTCGATCACGGGGCCATACTGGCGCTGCAGGAGAAGGTCGACCACTTCATCACGCCCCTCGGGGTGGGGGCGCGCCTCGTGGCCTGGGGGATTGCGAAGGAGAAGATCCGCGAACTGGACTGGTGGCAGCAGACCCGAGTGGGCGGTGTCACCCTGGTAGCGACCCCGGCCCAGCATTTCTCCGGCCGTGGCCTCGGGGACGGCAACCAGACCCTCTGGGCCTCCTGGGTCATTCGCGGCGAGGGGGTCAACCTCTTCTTCAGCGGTGACAGCGGCTACTTCGACGGTTTCAAGGAGATTGGCAGGCGCTACGGTCCGTTCGACGTGACCTTCCTCGAGACCGGGGCCTACGACAAGCGCTGGGAGCTGGTGCACATGCTCCCGGCGCAGACGGCGCAGGCGTTTCACGATCTCGGGGGGAAATGGCTCTATCCGGTGCACAACGGCACCTTCGATCTGGCCATGCACCGCTGGAACGACCCGCTTGAGCAGATTGCCCGACTGGCTGCCGAGCAACAGATACCTCTGACCACGCCTCTCATGGGGGAGCCTCTGGAGGTGCTGAGCCCCCATGAGGGCAGCCCCTGGTGGTGCGATTGACCTGAGTGCCCTCCAAAGACGGTGTCACCCCTCAAAGGGGCGTGCGGGAGGTTGGGGCCGGGCCCTGTGAGCGCCCCCGCTGCCTCCCCATCCTCTGCGCCGGACCCGCGACGGCCAGGCGGGGAGGGCGCACGGGAGCGCCTTGCCGCGTTATCTTCTGCCACCAGGTCTTGCTGATACCTCACTCGGGCTGGGCGGCAACCTGGCGCTTGAAGGGACCTGGCTTGTTGGCCTTGCGGTGTTCCGAAACCAGGATCAGCAGGCGCTGCAGGGCGATGAAGCTGAACAGCAGCAGGCCGATGATGATCTTGGTCCACCAGGAGCTGAGGGTGCCGTCGAAGTTGATGTAGGTCTGGATCAACCCTTGGATCAGCACCCCGAACAGGGAGCCGAAGACGGTGCCCACCCCGCCGCTCAGCAGAGTGCCGCCGATGACCACGGCGGCGATGGCATCGAGCTCCACCCCGACGGCGGCGAGCGGATAGCCCGCCGAGGTATAGAGCGCGAACACGATGCCTGCCAGGGTCGCCAGGGTGGTGGAGAGCAGGTAGATGCGAATGGTGGTGTGGCGCACCGAGATCCCCATCAGGGCTGCCGAGGTGGCGTTGCCGCCGATGGCGTAGACGTTGTTGCCAAAGCGGGTGCGGTTGGCGAGCAGGATGCCGAAGACCACCACCGCCAGCATGATGAGGGCCAGCAGGCTCAGGCGACCGCCCCCCGGTATCTTCCACGACAGGCTCGACAGGTAGGTGAAGGTGGGGTGATCGATGGGCAGGGACTGCTCGGAGATGAGAAAACTGGCCCCCCGCAGGAAGAACATGCCCGCCAGGGTGATGATGAAGGCGGGGATCTTCAGGGTGTCGATCAGCCAGCCCATGAGGGCGCCAAAGCCTGCTCCGAGTACCAGCACCAGAGGGATGGCCAGCACGGGGCTGACGCCCAGCTTCCCGATGAGGGTTGCCAGCAGCACGCCGGTGAAGGCGATGACGGCCCCCACCGACAGATCGATGCCCCCCGAGAGGATGACGAAGGTCATGCCCACCGCCACTATGCCGAGAAAGGCGTTGTCCGTCAGTATGTTGCAGATGATGCGGGTGGACATGAAGGCTGGGAAGGAGGCCAGGCAGAGCAGATAGCCCAGCACGAAGACCATGATGGTCACCATCAGGGGGAGGTTGCGTTTAAACATGGCGAGTCCCTCGCTGGAAGAGGTGGTTGAGGGCCGGTGACTGCATGACCAGCACCGCCAGCACCACCAGGGCCTTGACGATCTGGTTCCACTGGGGTTGGTAGCCGGAGAGCAGGATCCCGGTGTTCACCCCCTGGATGATCAGTATGCCGATCAGGGAGAGGGCGAGGTTGAAGCGCCCCCCCATCAGGGAGGTGCCTCCTATCACCACCGCCAGAATGGCGTCCATCTCGAGCCAGAGCCCGGCGTTGTTGGCATCGGCACCCCGGATGTCGGCGGCGACTATCATGCCGGCGACGGCGGCCATCATGCCGCTCAACAGGTAGGTGGCGATCACCACCATGGGGGTGTTGAGCCCGGCGTTCTTGGCGGCCTTGATGTTGATCCCCACCGCTTCGATGAAGAGGCCGAGGGCGGTGCGCTTGGTCAGTAGCCAGAGCAGCAGCGCCATGCCCAGGGTGATGATGACCGGGGTGGGCAGATAGAAGAGGGAGCCGCTGCCGATCCAGGCGAGTGCGTCGTTGTTGAAGGTGATGATCTGCCCCTCGGTGATGAGCTGGGCGATGCCCCGGCCCGCCACCATGAGGATCAGGGTGGCGACGATGGGCTGGATCTTGAACACCGCCACCAGCAGGCCGTTCCACAGGCCGCACAGAAGGCCCACCCCGATGACGGCGGCGAAGATGACCGGCAGGCTGTGACCGCCGGTGGCCAGGCTGGCCATGGTGGCCCCGCTGATGGCCATGACGGCTCCCACCGACAGGTCGATGCCGCCGGTGGCGATCACCAGCGTCATGCCGAGGGAGAGCAGGGCCACCGGGGCACAGCGGTTGAGGATGTCGATGAGGCTGCCAAACAGCCGCCCATCCTGGATGTGGATGGCGAAGAAGTTGTCGGCGACCAGGGCATTGATGAGCAGCACGCACACCAGGGCGGCGCACTGGGCCGAGCCCGTGGGCCACTCTCTGCGGGCGCGCGACCCCTTGGTGAGGGGGAGGATGGATGACGTCATATCAGGCCTCACATGCAATGGCGTTCATGATGGCAGGGACGCTCAGGGCGTCCGTCGCAAGCTCTGCCACCTGTTTTCTGTCACGAAGGACGATCACCCGATCGGCATAGCCCACCAGCTCCTCGAGCTCGGAGGAGATGACCAGCAGGGCCAGCCCGTTGGCGCAGAGGGATTCGATGAGGCGGATGATCTCGGCGTGGGCCCCCACGTCGATGCCCCGGGTGGGCTCGTCCAGGATCAGGAACTGGGGTTTGGTGAGCAGCCAGCGGGCGAGCAGCACCTTTTGCTGGTTGCCCCCGGAGAGAAACTGGATGGGCTGCTCTGGTCCCGGGGTCTTGATGGCCAACTGCTCGATGAGGCGGGCGGTGATCTCGTCCTGTTCCTTGCGAGACAGGGGATGCAACCAGCCCCGCTGGGCTTGCAGGGCCAGCACCATGTTCTCCCGCACCGAGGCCGAGGCGATGATGCCGGCGCTCTTGCGATCCTCCGGGCAGAAACCAAAGCCGTTGGCGGCCGCCTGGCGTGCAGAGCGGATGGTCACCGGCTTGTCCCGCACCCGGCACTCGCCGCTGTCGCTCGGCACTATGCCGAACATCAGCTCGGCGGTCTCGGTACGACCGGACCCGAGCAGGCCGGCAAGGCCCACTATCTCCCCGGGCATGACGTCGAGACTGAAGGGGGCGATGACTCCCCGCTTGCCATAGTCCCTGAACGACACCATGGGCTGGTTGCTGCGCAGTGTCTTGCCCGCCCGCTTGAGGGCATTGTCGTCCAGCTCGCGTCCCAGCATCATCTTGACCAGCTCCAGTTGTGGCAGTGCCTGGGTGTCGCGGGTGCCGACCAGCTCGCCGTTGCGCAGCACTGTGATGCGATCGCTGATGGCGTAGACCTGATCGAGAAAATGGGTGATGAAGATGAGGCTCACCCCCTGATCCCGCAGGCGCGTCATGAGGGAGAAGAGCATCTGGACTTCGCTGGCATCCAGGCTCGCGGTGGGCTCGTCCAGGATCAGGATCCTGGCGGAGAGTGACACCGCCCGGGCGATGGCCACGATCTGCTGCATGGCGACCGAATAGTGGTCGAGGGGCAGGGTGACATCCATCTCGAAGCCGTGGCTGGCCATGATGGCGCTGGCCTGCCGGATCATGGCGCCCCGGTCGATGAAGCCGAAACGGCGGGGCTCATGGCCGATGAAGAGGTTGTCCGCCACCGACATGTTCGGCAGCAGGTTGACCTCCTGATAGACGGTGCCTATCCCCAGACGCTGGGCATGGGCGGTGTCCGTCGGGGAGATGGGGACGCCATCGAGTTCGATACGGCCGGCGTCTCGCTGATAGACACCGGTGAGGGTCTTGATCAACGTGGACTTGCCGGCCCCGTTCTCGCCGAGCAGCGCCATGATCTCTCCGCGGCGCAGGGAGAAGTCCACCTGATGCAGGGCCCGTACTCCGGGAAACGCCTTGCATATTCCGCGGGCATTCAATACGACATCGTGAGTGTTCTCTGACATGAATATTGGCTCTCCGATATAGCGCGCCATACAAGTTCAATCACTTATATGGCGCGCTATGTGACAGTCTGGCAGGGGAGCGGGATTAATAACCCATGTCTTTTTTCAGCTCGAGCTGCGCCTCGGCACTCCCGGGCTCAAACAGTTTGGACTCCGTCTTGATATGTTTGGGGGGCAGGGTGCCATCTTTCTTATAGGCCAGCAGGGCATCGAAGGCCGGTCCCGCCATATTCGGCGTGAGCTCCACCGAGGCATTGGCTTCGCCTGCGATCATCGCCTTGAAAATATCCGGCACGCCATCGATGGAGATGATCTTGATATCCTTGCCCGGTTTCAGCCCGGCCTCTTTAATGGCCTGGATGGCGCCGATGGCCATGTCATCGTTATGGGCGTAGACGGCGCAAATATTCTTGCCGCTATTTTCCGCCTTGATGAAGCTCTCCATCACCTCCTTGCCTTTGCTGCGGGTGAAGTCGCCGGACTGGGTGCGGATGATCTTGATGGTGGGCACGGCCGAGACGGTGTCGAGGAAGCCCTTCTTGCGATCCAGCGCCACGCTGGCACCCACCGTGCCCTGCAATTCCACCACGTTGCACGGTTTGCCATCCTGCTGCTTGATGAGCCACTGGGCTGCCACTTCCCCTTCGTGGACGCTGTCGGCGGCGACCCCGGTCATGAAGAGACCGTCATCTTTTACCGTGATATTGCGATCCAGCAGGAAGACCGGGATCTCGGCCTCTTTCGCCTCCTGCAATACCGGCTCCCAGCCAGTCTGTACCACGGGGGCAATAAAGATGGCATCCACCCCCTGGGCAATAAAGGAGCGAATGGCCTTGATCTGGTTCTCCTGTTTCTGCTGGGCATCGGCAATTTTCAGGATGATGCCGCGTTTTTGGGCTTCGCTCTTGGCGACCGATGTTTCTGCAGCTCGCCACCCGGATTCAGAACCAATTTGCGAGAAGCCCACGGTCATCTCTGCAGAATATGCAGTGGCCGAGAGAATAAGGGTGCTGATAATGCTCGCCAGTTTCACTTTTTTATACATATGACACTCCTTTGTGATGCATGGTGAAATAAACCGGAACACGTCAGGTTTTTATTGTACGGGTCAAGGTTATAGGCTCTTGAATTAAACGGCGGGAGGTGGCTCACAGAAAATTTTCAGCAGCACGATGCTTCATACAAACAGCAGAAGAGTTCATATATCGAGCCCTGCCTGTATTGATTTTTATGCATATTTATTTAATTAGGCAACCATTGTGTCCAGAGTGCCACCTGCTTTTTGCCCCCGGTATCGGGGGCGCAGGCACGCAGATGAGGGGCCCTCGTCAACGAAGAGGGGGATATTCCCCTGGCACAGGCGACCCTTCGGGGTGCACCGCTGCCAGCAGATAATCCACGAAGGCCCGGACCCGGGCCGAGAGGTGACGGTGCTGTGGATAGAGGGCGTAGAAGGGGCGGGATCGCCCCGCAAAGGGGGTCATCACCTCGATCAGCTTGCCTTGCAACAGCGCCTCGGCCGCCACGAAATGGTAGATCTGGAACAGACCGCCCCCAGCCACCGCCCAGCCCAGGCCCGCCAGCACATCGTCAAGCACCCGCTGTCTGCTCTGAACATGAAGGTCGACAGGGTCCCCCTGCTCGTTCACGAACTGCCAGGGGAAGGGGCGACCCGTGCTCGGGGTGATGAACTGGATCAGATCATGTTGCGACAGCATCTCCAGGGAGATTGGCGCGGGGCGGCGGGCGGCATAATCGGGGGCGCAGAAGACCCCGAGGCTGGCATCCTCCAGCTTGCGGGCGATGATCCGCCCATCGCGCGGCTCTCCCAGCCGGATGGCCAGATCGTAACCATCCTCCACGAAGTCGATGTTCCTGTTGGAGACATTGAGCTCCAGTTCGACCTCGGGATAGGCCGCCATGAAGCCCGGCAGCAGGGGCACCAGACGGTGGTGGGCATAGACGGTGCCCACGCTGATGCGCAGCACTCCTCTGGGGTGGCGCTGGCGACCGGTGATGGCCCGCTCGGCCTCAGCGATCTGCTCGAGCGCTTGCTGGCACTGTTCCCGATAGAGCTCCCCGTCATGGGTGAGGCGCACGCTGCGGGTGGTGCGATGGAAGAGTTTGACGCCGAGCCTGGCCTCGAGACGCTGGATGGAGCGGCTCACCGAGGCGGGCGTTACCCCCAGTACCTGAGCCGTGGCGGTAAAGCTGCCAAGTTCGGCTGCCTTGCAAAAGAGCTCTATGGTGCCGAGCTGGACGGGGTCGAAGGCACGGGACATATGTTCATCCATGTAAATAATCAAGTTCAATGATGTGAGTTTATTCGTCCGTGGGTAATCAGTAAATTGCTCATCGCGGGCGGCCCGGTGGCCGCCCGATCGATCACTGCCATCAAAAGGAAGATCACGATGAAGAACACCCTCAAGGCCGTGTTGGCCTCACTGCTGCTGGCGACCTCTGCTGCGGCCAGCGCCGCCCCGAAAGGCGAGATCCTGGTGCTGCTCTCGAGCGAGACCGAACTGCCGCTGCAAGGGGGCAAGAGCCTGACCACCGGCTTCTACCAAAATGAACTGGGGGTGCCTGCCGCCGCCCTGCTGGAGGCCGATTATACCCTGACCCCGGTGACCCCGAGAGGGAACCGGCCCGTTGTCGACAAACACTCCGTCGATCCCCAGTACTTTGGTGGCAACCCGCAGGAGATGGTGCGCATCGGCGCCGTCGTGGAGGGGCTGCTTGGCGCCGGCAAGGTGCTCTCCCTGAGGGAGGTGCTGGCATCCGGTCCCGAGCGCTATGCCGGCCTCTTCATTCCCGGTGGCCATGCGCCCCTCATCGATCTTGCCAAGGATCCCGAGGTGGGGACCCTGCTTCGCCACTTCCATGACAACCACAAACCCACGGCCGCCATCTGCCACGGCCCCATCGCGCTGCTGGCGGCGCAGGCGGATCCGGCCGGGTTCGAGCAGTCGGTCATTGCAGGCAAGGCAGACGGCGCCAGAGAGTGGATCTACGACGGTTACAGGATGACCATCTTCTCCGACAAGGAAGAGGCGGTGTTTGAAGGCTCCCTTGGGGGTGACAAGCTGCGCTACTACCCGGCGAAGGCCATGGCCCAGGCCGGTGGCAGCATGCAGTTCGTGGCACCCTGGCAGCCTGGCGTTGTGATCGATCGCGAACTCATCACAGGCCAGAATCCCTTCTCCGACCACGCCCTGGCGAGCGCCTTCATCGCGGCGCTGGACAAACAGCAAGGGGCAGGCTGACGCCAGGAGAAGCGCAAGTTCCCCCCTTGATCAGTGCAGGCAGCCCCAATGGGCTGCCTTTTTCATGCCCCAGCCTTGGCGAGAAACGCCTTCATGGCGGGGGTGATACTGTGTTTTCGGGTGATGAAGGCGATGGTGCCTGCGCTCGCATCGCTCAAGGGGTGGCAGGGCAGCTTGAAGAGCTGCTGGGCGGTGGCGGCGATGCCGGCGCTGACCACGGCGCAGCCCAGGCCGTGGCTCACCCCGTTGACCAGGTGGAACAGGGAGTCGGTCTCCAGCACCACCCGCAGGCTGATCTGCTGGCGGGCGGCGGCCTCGTCCAGGTAGCGGCGAAACTGCATGGTGGTGCTTGGCAGGATCAGGGGGAGATCTTGCAGGTCCGCCAGGGTCAGCGGCCCGGTCGGGGCGCAGTGGGCAGGCAGGGGGCCCAGCAGGGCCATGGGGTTGGGGTGGCGAAGCTGGACGTCGAGGGCCCTGCGTTGATGCTCGGTGAGCAACTCGTCAAAGCCGAGCCCGATGTCGATGCGATGCAGATCCAGCTGCTCCATCAGGGTGGCATGGGTCATCACGCAGAGGTGCAGGCCCACCTTGGGGTAGGCGTCATTGAACCCCTTGAGCAGCGGCATGATGTCGATGCTCGACTGGGGCACGACGCCGATGCGCAGCGCACCCGACAGCCCGCCCCGAAAGAGGCTGAGCTCCTGGCGCATGGCATCCTGCTCCTGAAGCATCCGCTCGGCGTGGTGCAGCACCACTTCCCCCGCCTGGGTCAGGGCTACGAACTGGCTGTTGCGCACCACCAGTTCGGTGCCAAGTGACTTCTCCAGAGCGGTGATGCTGGCTGACAGGGTCGGCTGGGTGATGAAGCAAGCCTTGGCCGCCTTGGCGAAGTGACGGTGCTGGGCCAGCTCGTAGAAATAGTGCAACTGCTTGATATTCATCGTGGTAATGGCAGCAGGCAAAGGCAATGAGCGACAAATTTAATCAATCGACATCCCGATGGCAATAGAAGTTATCTATTGGTGAATAGATTTGTTTCATTGGTTTTGGCGCGGCGGCTTATCTAAACTTGAGGCCCGAATACAGCTTATAAGCGTCTCGCATGATCCCTTTCAATTCACGGTTGCCCAGGCTGGATGAGCTGGTGGAAGAGGTGGCCGTGTCAGTCAACATCAACGGCATCAACCATGCCGTCATGATGGCCACCCCGGACGATCTCGACGATTTCGCCATCGGTTTTCTGTTTGGCGAGGGGATCATCGGGGGCAACCACGATGTACACGATATCCAGAGCACCCCGTCCGAGCACGGCATCGTGCTCGATGTCACCATCGCCAACCGCTGTCTGGCAATGCTTGGCCAGCGCAAGCGCCGCCTGGCCGGAGCCAGCGGCTGTGGCATCTGCGGGGTGGAGGCCATCGAACATGCGTTGCCCGTGCTCACCCCGCTGACCCCGGGCGCCCCCTTCGACGCCGCCTCTTTGCAGGATCTGCGGGAGCGCATCGTCCCCTGGCAGAGCAAGGCCCGCCAGAGCGGCGCCCTTCATGCCGCCCTGGCGCTGGATGATCGCGGCGAGATCCTGGCCTGCCGGGAGGACATAGGGCGGCACAACGCCCTGGACAAGCTCATCGGCATGCAGCTGCGCCAGCCGGTGCAGGCTGCCACCCTGGTCATCACCAGTCGCTGCGGCAGCGAACTCATTCACAAGGCGGTGCAATTTGGCGCCGCTCACCTCATCAGCCTTGCTTCCCCCAGTCAGCTCGCGGTGCGACTGGCCCTGAAGTACAACCTGACCCTGATCCATGTGCCCCGATCCGATGCCCCGGTCTGCTATGCCAGCCCCCGCGCCCTGGATCACGTTGGAGACTCCCATGTCCAGTCATATTGAAAAACCGGCCAAGGCCGGCGGCTTTTCCTCCTTGCAGTCCACCTTCAAGCAGGTGCTGCGCAGCCAGAAGACCCGCCAGAACATCAAGAACCTGCTGCGGGTCAACCAGACCGACGGCTTTGACTGTCCCGGCTGCGCCTGGGGTGACAACAAGCAGGGGGCCTTCCAGTTTTGCGAGAACGGCGCCAAGGCGGTGGCCTGGGAATCCACCGGCAAGACGGTGGGGGCCGATTTCTTCGCCGAGCATTCGGTGCGCCGTCTCGCCACCCAGAGCGACTACTGGCTCGAATACCAGGGGCGACTGACCGAGCCCTTGCGCTACAACCCGGCCACCGATCACTACGAGCCGGTGAGCTGGGATCAGGCGTTTGCCCTCATCGCCGACAAACTCAAGAGTCTGGCCAGCCCCGACGAGGTGGAGTTCTACACCTCGGGACGCGCCAGCAACGAAGCCTCCTACCTCTATCAGCTGTTTGGCCGCCTCTATGGCACCAACAACTTCCCCGACTGCTCCAACATGTGCCACGAGGCGAGCGGGGTGGGGCTCATCCAGTCCGTCGGGGTGGGCAAGGGCACCGTGGTGCTCGATGATTTCGACGCCGCCAAAGCCATCTTCGTCTTTGGCCAGAACCCGGGCACCAACCACCCGCGCATGATGAACGCCCTGCGCAAGGCGGCGCGCCAGGGGTGCCAGATCGTCACCTTCAACAACCTCAAAGAGGTGGCCCTCGAGCGCTTCGCGAGCCCCCAGAGCCCGGCGGAGCTACTGACCCCGGCGGCCACCACCATCAGCCACCAGTACCTCACGCCAAAGCTGGGCGGTGACATGGCGGCCATTCGCGGCATGGCGAAATACATCCTGGAAGAGGAGGGTGGGCGTATCGATCTCGCCTTTATCGAGCAGCATACGACGCAGTTTGATCAGTATGTGGCCCAGGTGAAGGCCACGGAGTGGACGCAGATCGAGGCGCAATCCGGCCTCGGTCGGGAGGCGATCACCCGGGCGGCGCAGATCTTCGCAAGCCGCGAGAGCGTGATCAGCTGCTGGGCCATGGGGATCACCCAGCACAAGCATTCGGTCGACACCATTCGCGAAATCGTCAACCTGCACCTGATGTGCGGCCAGATTGGCAAGCCGGGGGCCGGACTCTGTCCGGTGCGCGGTCACAGCAACGTGCAGGGCAACCGCACCATGGGGATCAACGAGAAACCCAATGCCGCCTTCCTCGATCGCCTGGAGCGCCGCTTCCCGGTGGGCTTCAAGCGCACGCCGGGGCACAACGTCTACGAGGCCCTCAAAGCCCTTCATGGCGGCAAGAGCAAGGTGCTCATCTGCCTTGGGGGCAACCTGGCAGCCGCCGCGCCGGATACCGAGTTCACCTATGAAGCGATGCGAAGGAGCGAGCTCAACGTGCAGATCAGCACCAAGCTCAACCGCAGCCACCTCATGGTGTCAAAAGATGCCCTGATCCTGCCCTGCCTGGGCCGTACCGAGCTCGATCAGCAGCGCACCGGGGTGCAGAAGATCACCGTGGAGGACACCTTCAGCATGGTGCACGCCTCCACCGGGATGAACGAGCCGGTCTCGCCGCTCTGTCTCTCCGAGATAGACATCGTGGCCCGCATGGCCGAGGCAACGCTTGGCAGTGATCGGGTGGACTGGCTGGCGCTGCGGGATGACTACGGGCGGCTGCGGGATCTCATCGAGGAGACCATCGCGGGCTTTGGCGACTTCAACCGCCGCATCGAGGAGCCCTGCGGCTTCCATCTGGAGAACAGCGCCGCCCTGCTGCGCTGGAACACCGCGAGCGGGCGCGCCGAATTCAGGGCGAGCCGTTTGCCGGACTCCATCCTGCCCGAGTGCACCAGCCACGCAGAGCAGATGGTGGACCAGCCCGTGCTGCTGCTTCAGAGCCTGCGCTCCCACGATCAGTACAACACCACCATCTATGGCATGGATGACCGCTATCGCGGCATCAAGGGGCGACGCAACGTGGTCTTCATGAACGAGGAGGATGCCAGGAGGCTGGGGCTCGCCGAGGAGCAGCGGGTGGACATGAGTGCGGTGTGCAACGACGGGCGCGAGCGGGTGGTGCGGGGCTTTAGCGTCATCTTCTACGAGATCCCGAAAGGCAACATCGCCGCCTACTACCCGGAGACCAACCCTCTGGTGGCCATCGAGAGCATAGGGGAGGGCTCTTTCACCCCCACCTCCAAATCGGTGCCCGTACTGGTGACCCCGAGCGCCGCCTCGGTCGAGAGCCTGGCTGTCACGCTCTGATCTCCTGACATGGATACCGTCCGACCCCTGCCATGGCAGGGGTTTTTTTATGGCCGAACGGTGTCCGGCAAAGCCTGGGCCGATCAGCCCAGGGCCACCACCACGCAGTTTCGGCCCTGGCTCTTGGCATCATAGAGCGCCTTGTCCGCCTCCTTGAGCACGGCGGCGATGCTGGTGGCATCCGCTCCCCAGTGGGCGACGCCGAGGGAGATGGTGATGTGGCCAGCTACCTCCATGTCGTGGCTCGCCACCCGGGTACGCAGGCGCTCGGCGATCTTCTGCGCCTGTGCAAGGGAGACCCCGGGCAGCAGCAGCAGGAACTCTTCGCCGCCGCTTCGACACAAGGCGGCATCGGAACGCAGATCCTGTTGCATCAGGGTGGCGAGGGAGACGATGACTGCATCCCCCACGTCGTGACCGAAGCGGTCGTTGATGGCCTTGAAGTGATCGATGTCCAGGGCAATCACCGTCAGGGGCTGACGCTCGACCTCGTACTCGTCCAGCATCTGCTGCATGGCCCGGCGGTTGAACAGGCCCGTCATGGGGTCGGTGTGGCTGTCGGTGTGCAGTTTGTCGATCTTGGTGTTGAGCAGCCCCAGCCCCTTGAGGATGGCCTGCTTCAACTGGGCTGCTTCGAAATACCAGGCGCGGATCCCCGAGATGCTGGTGGCGGCCCCCTGCTGATCCATGAGTCCGGCCCGGTTGGCCAGTTGCCGCAAGGGCCTGGCGATGATGGTGGCCGAGAGCCAGATGACGAAGAGAATGAAGAGGGTGACCGGGATCATCCCCTTGAGGATCTCCAGCATCTGTTCATCCAGACCGGCCAGGGTGGCGCTGCGGGGGCGCTGGGCCACCACCCCCCAGCCTGCGTCCGCCACCGGGGCAAAGCCTGCCAGCATCTCGCTGCCCCGGGAGTTGAGTACGCTTTGCGCGCCATCCTGCCCCTTGAGCACCGCATCCACCACCCGGTTCTTGCCAATCCTCTGGCCGATGCGCTCCGGGTTCGGGTGATAGATGAGGGTGCGCTGGCGGTCCACCACATAAAGATAAGAACCATCCTGGTAGTAGTGCTGCCCCAGCAGGCTGGAGAGCACGCTGGCGGACTCCAGATAGATGGTGCCGGCAACATAGCCGAGGTAGCGCTTGTCTGCCGAGAAGATGGGGTGGGAGAGGCTGATGAGGTAGTTGCCAGTGAGGGAGACCAGAGGATCCGCGATGAGGGGCTGCTGGCTTGCCAGGGTCCGGCTCGCATTGGCCGAGGTGAGCTTGACCCCTTTCACATGCAATGCCTCGGGAGAGACGGCGACGATGACGGAGTCGGTGTTCACGATGGCCACCGAGTTGAAGGTGTTGGTCTGCTGGCGCAACTGGCCTGCCACCTCCTCGAGTCCATGGAGGTCGTTGCCCTGCAGCAAGGGGGCGAGCCGGGCCGCGCCATAGGCCAGCTGTCCCTGGGCCGAGCGCAGCATGGTCTCGGTGGAGGCGGCGAGCTTGGTGGCATAGACCCGGTTTGCCTCCAGGGTGCTGTCGATGAGCAGTTGTCTTTGTGCCTGATAGATGGCGTAAAAGCTGTTGCCAAAGGTAGCCAGCACGCCGATGACGGCCAGCGCAAGGATGAGGCGATGCAGATCAAACCTCAGCAGCCAGTGAGAGTGCATGAACGAAACGGATCCTTGTCGTGGCGTCGGGGCAGTGCGGCAATTTTAAGGGGGGTGACCGCCCAATGCCATCGTTAATATGATTCTCGAATGGTTCCCTTTCATGGGGTGTCCCGGGCGGCAGCCCCGTCCCCTGTCGTCATGAGGCCGGTGAGGGCGGGATCCGCCAGCTCTGCCACCGTCTGCCAAAAGGGGGCGACGAGGGGATTGTCGTTGCCCGGCGGGCGAATGAGCCCGATGATCCAGCTCGCGTCGGCCTCCCCGAGGGGCAGGGTCAGCACATCGGGATGCTCAATGGTGGTGGAGGAGGGGACCAGGGTCCAGGCGATGCCGGCCGCCGCGGTGGCGATGCCGGCGGCGAAGTCGTTCACGTACTGGATGTCCTGAAAGCGCAGGCCGCTCTGGGCGAGGTAATGGATGAACTGATCGTAAAAAGAGGGGGCCTTGTCCCGGCGCAGGATGGCGAGCGGCTTCTCCTGCAGATCGGCGAGCCCTGCCACCCCCTGATAGCCTGCGGGCAGCACGGCGACGAAATGGGCGCGCACCACGGGCAACACCGGCCAGCCCTTGGGGGCGGGCAGGCGGCAGAAGCCAAGATCCAGGCGACCCTCCGCCAGTGCCAGCAACTGGTGATGGGTGGAGAGATCGTTGAGCTCGATGGCGACCCCGGGGCGGCTGGCCCGAAAGCGGGCGATGGCGGCGGGCACCAGCAGCTTGGTGGCGACCCCGAAGCCGATGCGCAGGGTACCCGCGTGGCCCGCCAGCACGTCGCGGGCGCTGCGGGCGAGCTGCTCGCTCTGGGCCACCAGGGTGCAGGCGTCGGCGTAGAGGGCGCGCCCGAGCACCGTCAGCCGGGTGCTGCCGGCGTTGCGCTCGAACAGCTCGCCGCCAAGGTCCGCCTCCAGCCGGCGGATCTGCTTGCTCAGGGCCGACTGGGTGACGTGCTGGCGCGCCGCCGCCTGACCAAAGTGCAATACCTCCCCCAGGGTGACGAAGGCTTTCAGGTCTCTCAACTCCATGGTGCCTCGCTTTATTCCAGATAGGAATGATAGGTGGCCATAATTGTCATTGGACGGAATTCTAGAAGTGTTGGATGCTGGTGCCAACTCATTTCGGGCCCCTGTACGGTGCCGACGTATCACGGGATGGCCCCCGCCATCCGCGCAGAAGGAGCAACACCAGATGCATCATCACAAGTTCAACGACTTCCCGAACGGTTTCCTCTGGGGCGCCGCCTCCGCCGCCTATCAGGTTGAAGGGGCCTGGAACGAGGAGGGCAAGGGCCCCTCGGTATGGGACAGCTTCACCAAGCTGCCGGGCAAGACCTTTGAAGGGAGCAACGGAGACGTGGCGGTGGATCACTACCACAGGGTGGAAGAGGACGTGGCGCTGATGGCCGAGATGGGGCTCAAGGCCTATCGCTTCTCGGTGAGCTGGCCGCGCATCTACCCGACGGGGCGTGGCGAGGTGAACGAGGCGGGGCTCGCCTTCTACGACAGGCTCATCGACGCCCTGCTGGCCCACGGCATCGAGCCGGTGCTGACCCTCTATCACTGGGATCTCCCCCAGGCCCTGCAGGATGAGTACGGCGGCTGGGAAGACAGGCGCATCATCGACGACTTCGAGCGCTATTGCGTGACCCTCTATCAGCGCTTCGCCGGCAAGGTGAAGTACTGGGTGTCGCTCAACGAGCAGAACTACAACCTGACCAACGCCTATCAGCTTGGCACCCATCCTCCCGCGGTGCAGGACAGGAAGCGTTTCTTCGCCGCCAACCACATCGCGTTTCTCGCCAATGCCCGGGTCATCAAGGCGTTTCGCCAGCACGTGCCAAACGGCCTGATCGGACCGAGCTTTGCGTACTCCCCCGCCTATCCGGCCTCCTGCGCCCCGAGCGACATGCTGGCGTTCGAGAATGCCGAGGAGTTCACCAACCTCTGGTGGCTGGATGCCTACTGCTTCGGCCGTTACCCCCAGGCGGCGCTCGCCTATCTGCGGGAGACCGGCGAGGCGCCGGAGATCCTGCCGGGCGATCTCGAGCTCTTGCGCGAAGGCACCCCCGACTACATCGGGGTCAACTACTACTACACCCTGACCTTCACCGACAACCCCCTCGGCGGCCAGACGATGCAGCGCATCAACACCACGGGCAAGAAGGGCACTACGCCCTCCAGCGGCATTCCCGGCCTCTACAAGACGGCCCCCAATCCGCACCTTGAGACCAGCAACTGGGACTGGGCCATCGATCCCACCGGGATGCGCATCGCCCTGCGCCGGCTCTCCTCCCGCTACGCCCTGCCGCTGATGATCACCGAGAACGGCCTGGGGGAGTTCGACAAGCTGGAAGCCGGGGACAAGGTGAACGACGACTACCGTATCGCCTATCTGCACAGCCACCTCAAGGCGTGCCAGGAGGCGATGCAGGACGGGGTCGAGCTGATTGGATATTGCGCCTGGTCCTTCACCGACATCCTGAGCTGGCTCAACGGCTACCAGAAGCGCTACGGCTTTGTCTACGTGGACAGAGACGAGCAGGGAGGGTCTCTTCGTCGCATCAAGAAAGAGAGCTTCCACTGGTACAGCCAGGTCATTGCAAGCGGTGGCAAGACCCTGTAACGGGCCCGGTGCGCCGCCCCTCGTTTGCCCAATGCCGGAAGGCCCCCTCGTCGGAGGGGGCCTTCCTTGTTTGTGCAGCAGGCAATCATGACCGCCTAGATAAACATGCCGCCCGAGGCTTCGATGCGCTGGGCGGTGATCCAGCGGCAGTCATCGGAGAGCAGGGCGGCGATGGCGCCACCGATGTCGTCGGGCTGACCCACCCGGCCAAGGGCGGTCTGGCTCGCGAGAAAGTCGTTGACCCCCTTGTTGTCGCGCACCACGCCGCCGCCAAAATCGGTCTCGATGGCGCCGGGGGCCAGCACGTTGACCGCGATGCCCCTGGGGCCCAGCTCCTTGGCCAGATACTGGGTGAGTACCTCGACGCCCCCCTTCATGGCGGCGTAAGCGGCATAACCCGGCATGGCGAAGCGGGTGAGGCCGGTGGAGAGGTTGAGGATGCGACCGCCGTCTGCCAGGAGGGGCAGGAGCGCCTGGGTCAGGAAGAAGGTCCCCTTGAGGTGGATGTTGAGCAGGGTGTCGAACTGCTGCTCCGTGGTCTGCTCGAAGCTGGCATGAATGCCGATCCCGGCGTTGTTGACCAGGAAGTTGAAATGGGTGTGCTGCCACTCCCGGGCGAGCAGTTGCGTCACCTCCTCTGCAAAGGCCGCGAAGGTGGCGCTCTCGCCCACGTCCAGAGCCAGGGCATGGGCCCGAACGCCGAGGGCGCGGGCCTGGGTCACTACAGCCTCCGCCTCTGCGGCCTGGCTGCGATAGGTGATGATAAGGTCGACGCCTTTGGCGGCGAGGGCCAGGGCCCCGTGCTTGCCAAGGCCGCGGCTGGCCCCGGTGATGAGGGCGATGGGTCTGGTCATGGTATGACTCCTGTCAGGGTGGCGGACACAGGCTCGATACGAGCCGACCAGATCACTGTATTGTTCCTTTTAAACTGGATAAATAGCGTGATAATAGAATCACTGTTCCGTTTATCGAGACAATCAGGCCATGGATCAACTGGATGCGATGAGAGCCTTCGTGCGGGTTGCCGAGCTGGAGAGTTTTACCCGCTGCGCCGAGCAGACGGGCATCCCCAAGGCGACCCTCTCTGCCGCCATCCGCCGGCTGGAGGAGCGCATGGGGACCCGGCTCCTGCTGCGTACCACGCGGCGGGTGCAGCTCACCACGGACGGCCAGCTCTGCTATGCCAGATGTCGGGAGCTTTTGGCGGACATGGAGGAGTTTGACGGCCTGTTTCGCCAGGGGGGGCAGATCTCGGGACAACTGCGGGTCGACATGCCAAGCCGGATGGCCCGCCACCTGGTGATCCCGGCCCTGCCGGACTTTCTGGCGCAGCATCCCGCCCTGCAACTGATGCTGAGCAGCACGGACAGGCGGGTGGATCTGGTGCGCGAGGGGTTTGACTGCGTGGTGAGGGTCGGGGCGCTTGAGCCCTCCAGCCTGGTGGCCAGGCCCCTTGGTCACTATCGCCAGATCAACTGTGCCAGCGCAGGCTACCTGGCTCGCCACGGGGTGCCCCGCACCCTTGGGGATCTGGCGGGCCACCGGCTGGTGCACTATGGTCCCGGGTTTGGTGCCGGGCAGGGGCGCAGCGAGCCCGGCTTTGAATACCTGGCAGAAGATGGCCGCCGCGCCCTGCTGCCCATGGCGGGGGCCCTCATGGTCAATGACAGCGAGACCTACCTGGCGGCGGCGCTGGCGGGGCTTGGTATCATCCAGATGCCGCGGGTGGGGGTCGAATCCCTGCTCGCGGGGGGCGAGCTGGTGAGCATCCTGCCCCAGTGGCAGCCGCCGCCGCTCCCCATCCACGCCCTCTATGCCCATCGCCGCCAACTGGCCCCCAGGGTCCAGCTCTTCATCCACTGGCTGGCGGGGTTGCTCGCCGCCCATCTCGGGGGCGCCTCAGAGGCGGCTGCGCCTTGAGCGAAACTCGCGGGGCGAGAGGGCAAACGCCTCACGAAAGAAGCGGGTAAAGCTGCTCTGGCGGGCAAAACCCAGGCGCTCACCCACTGTCTGCAGGGGGAGGGCGGGATCCTGCAACAGGCGGCAGGCCTCCTCCCGGCGTACCCGCTCCAGCAGGCCCGAGAAGTGGCACCCTTCCTCCCGCAGATGGCGGTTGAGGGTCCAGCGGGTCAGCTTGAGGTGCTCGCACACCCCATCGAGCAGAGAGGAGGCCTCGGCGCTCTCTTGCCACAGCTGCTGGCGGATGAGTGCCATCACCCTGTCCCGGTAGCGGCTGCTTGGGCGAAGCTGGGCCATCTGCCGGTCGAGCTCCCCGAGCAGCAGGGGTTGCAGGGGCAGGTTGCACTGCCCGTGGGCGAGATCGAGCAAGGCGGCGGGAAAGCGCAGCTCGAAGGCTGCCCCCTGCTGCAACCGCCCTTCCAGCCAGCCTGCCAGCTCACGCCACAGCCTGGGGCGTACCGGGGTGGGCAGCACCAGCAGCCCCTGGCCCGGGTGGTAGAACTGGAGCAGGGCATAGAGGTGGCAGAGGTTGGCCAGGCTGCTCAGGGCGATGACGTCCGGGTGATCGGACTCCGAGTGGTAGCTGATCCTGGCCTGCCCCGCTTCTTCTTGCAGGCGGATCTCGTCGCTCTCGCCGATAAGGGGGCGGTAGGCGAGGAAGAAGTGCAGGGCCTGGCGAAGGGTGGCGGCGTTGCAGCACAGGCTCGCCAGCGACATGAAGTCGGCAAAGAGGCCGGGGAGGGCGGGAGGCGTCCAGTCGAGGGCCAGATCCACGTGGGGGGCTGCCCCGGCCAGCAGCCGGAAGTGGCGCCCGGTGTCGAGCCGCCCCTGGGGGATCAGCAGCTCTTCGTGAGCGATGCCGCAGGGGTGCAGGAGGGCAGCAGGATCCCGCCCGCGGGCCTGCCAGTGGTTGAGGCAGTGCAGGGCAATCCGGTTGGAGACGGTCTTCACGGCAAAAATCCTTGTCAGCGGTGGCCCACCATCATCGACCAACGGCGGCGGATTGCCGTGAGCCAGCGCCGCTTTCATGTTTCAGATTTGTAACCAAGGGTAACCCTGCAACCCTTTTCACACTTTTCAATCCTGCTCCCAACCGGCAACTTCCTGCACCCGACGGGCAAGTGAGGCGGGCCGCTTTTGCATAGAGTGGCGACTCCTACACACACAAGGAAGATAACAACAATGAAACACCACTCGCTCTCCCGAACCCGTGTCGCCCTCGCCATCGGGGCCCTGCTGCTGGCAGGGTGCAACGACAACGATTCCACCCCCAAGCCCGAGCAGCCGGTTCTGGGCCTCCGCACTGTCACCCTCATCGAGCAGGACGGCCTGCAATTCAAGGATCTCGATGGCAGCGGCACCCTGACCCCCTACGAGGACTGGCGCCTCGGCGCCGCCGAGCGAGCCCGGGATCTGGTGGGCAGGCTCACCCTGGCCCAGAAGGCAGGGCTGATGATGCACGGCACCCTGGTGCTGGACGGGGCGGGGCGGGTGAACCTCGCGGCCATGGACAAGATGCTGCGCGAGGACGGGGTCAACACCTTCATCACCCGCATGGCCGGTGATCCGGCGGCCATCGCCGCGGACAACAACACCCTGCAGGCCCTGCTGGAAGGGGTGGGATTCGGCATCCCCATGACGGTGAGCACGGATCCCCGCAACCACTTCACCCATGATCCCAACGCCACCAGCATCGGTGCCGGGGCCTTCTCCCAGTGGCCTGAGACCCTGGGGCTGGCCGCCATCGGCGATGCCGCCCTGGTGCAGCGATTTGGCGACATCGCCCGTCAGGAGTACCGGGCCGTCGGCATCCACGAGGCCCTCTCGCCCCAGGCGGATCTCGCGACCGAGCCGCGCTGGGGGCGCATCAACGGCACCTTCGGGGAAGACAACCTGCTCGCCAAGTCTCTGGTCAAGGCCTACATCGAGGGCTTTCAGCAGGGGAGCGAGGGGATAGGCAAGGAGAGCGTGGTCACCGTGGTCAAGCACTTCGCCGGGGCCGGTCCCCAGAAGGACGGGCTGGATGCCCACAACCCCTGGGGCAAGGAGCAGGTCTACCCCGGCGGCCAGTTCGCCTACCACCTGGTGCCCTTCGAGGGTGCCTTCGAGGCCAGGGTGGCCGCCGTGATGCCCTATTACGCCATGCCCCTGGGCCTGACCCAGGATGGGCAGCCCGTCGAGGAGGTGGGGTTTGGCTTCAACCGCCAGATCATCACGGATCTGTTGCGGGGTCACTTCAAGTTTGACGGCGTGGTGCTGAGCGACTGGGGCATCGTCAATGACTGTGACAGCCGCTGCGAGCAGGGGTTGACCCTGGATGAAGTCAATGCCGGGGTGAGCCCCTGGACCGTGCCCTTTGGCATGTCCTGGGGCGTGGAGAAGCTCACCAAGGCAGAGCGTTATGCCAAGGCCATCGACGCCGGGGTGGATCAGTTTGGTGGCGTGGAAGATCCGGCTCCCCTGCTGGCGGCGGTGCAGAGCGGCCTGGTGACCGAGGCGGCCATCACCACCTCGGCCGGGCGGATCCTGGCCCAGAAGTTCGCCCTCGGGCTCTTCGAGAATCCCTATGTGGATGCCGAGGCCGCGGTGGCCCTGGTGGGCAAGGCCGAGTTCCAGCAAGAGGCCCAGGCCGCCCAGGCGGCGTCCCACGTACTGCTGAAGAACGAGGGGGCCCTGCTGCCGCTGAAGGCGGACGGCAAGCGGGTCTATCTGCACAATGTCAACGCCGAGGTGGCCAGGGCCAACGGCTATACGGTGGTGACGAACCTGGCCGACGCGGAGCTTGCCATCGTGCGGGTCAACGCCCCGGGCGAGCAGGATCCCCGTTTCCCGTTTGGCAGCATCCACTTTGGCCAGCTCGGTTTTGCCAGCAATGATCAGGTGGTGCAGGAGACGGCCCACGATGGGGTCTACCGCGGCGCGGATGACTATGCGGCCATCCAGGCCATCGAGCAGGCCGGGGTGCCCCTGGTGCTTTCCGTCTATCTGGACAGGCCCGCCATCCTGACCGAGGTGGCCCCGGCGGCCCGGGTGCTGCTCGCCAACTTCGGTGCCCTGGATCAGGCCCTGTTCGATGTCATGAGCGGCACCCAGAAGGCACGCGGCAAGCTCCCCTTCGAGCTGCCCTCCAGCTGGCAGGCAGTGCTGGCCCAGTCCCCGGACGTGGCCAAAGACTCACAAAGCCCGCTCTATCCCTACGGGGCCGGTCTGGCCTATTGACGGACAGGGATGTTCTGTCTCTCATCAAGGCGCCTTCGGGCGCCTTTTTCATGGGGAGGTGGTGATGGCCACGCCTGTTGGCCAGCGCTGCTGGTGGGAGAGAATGTGGTCCAGATGAGGAGCATTTCAGAACCAGCCCGGTTGTTATACTCTGGGGCACCCATGAGAGGGGCACTGGCAAATAATATCTGGACACCTGGCGGCCGGCATATCGGACAGCGTGGGTGGTAATAATAAAAATGGGCGAGGTAGCTATGCACCATCACAATAACGAAAAAATATTTGATCCAGATTTTTTGTCCAGCCTGGGGCCCGGCAAGACAATCACCATCCCGGTCACCTTTATTCAGGACCTGACCAGGGCCGCGTCCCTTCAGGATGTATTGAACGTGATGGCGAAGTGGATATTCCATCTTTTTTCTGCCGAACGGGTCAGCATCACCATCAAGGAGAATGAAGACTCCCTGACGCTCTATTCGGTGATGGGCAACAATGCCATTCCCATGGATTTTCTGGTGCCCATTCAAGGGACCATGGTGGGCCGGGTATTTTCGACCGGCATGCTGAGAATATGCGACGACCTGGCCCAGTCCGCGGATCTCGATTGCGAGATGCTCTCCCGGCACGGCATGGGCTGCTGCATGGATGCCCCCATGATTCAGGGAACGGTCAGTATCGGGACCCTGAATGTCGCCCACCACGAGAAGGGCTATTACACCGCCGACCACGCCATGGTATTGCAATGTCTGGCGAACTGGCTGGCCCTCAATATCCAGCTGCACCTTCAAATCGCCGACATGGAGCAGCAGGCCTGCACGGATTATCTGACGGAGACCGCCAATCGCCGGGCCTTCATGAATGAGGGGGAACGGCGGCTGATATTGTCCAGGCTGACGGACACCCCTTTTATCATCGCCATTCTGGATCTGGACCATTTCAAACGTCTCAATGACCGATATGGTCATGTCGCCGGGGATCATGCATTGAAGGCGGTGGCCAGCCTCGTCAAGGGCAACATGAGGCAGGAGGATATCTTCGCCCGAATCGGGGGAGAGGAATTTGCCATGATCATGACGGGGGGTGACAGCGAGCCCCCGTTTTCCGTGCTCGACCGCCTTCGCGCCCTCATCGAGGCCCAGGTGATCGAGTACGAGGGCGAGTCCATCAGGCTGACCGCGAGCATCGGGTATTCATCCTCCTCACCTGAAGACGGCGCCCTCAGCACCCTTCTCAAGCGGGCGGATGATGCCCTCTACGCCGCGAAACGGCGGGGCCGCAACCGGGTGGAATTCACTCCCGGCTAGTGCGAAGGCCCGGCGAGGGCAGGGAAGAGAGTGTCCCTGGGCACCTTCGGGCGCCTTTTCCATTGTCCCCATCGACAATCCCGGTTTGGCGCAAGGGGTTGGCTTGGGCATAATGGCGCCCCGGCAACGGGTGCGGTGGCCAGCGCGGCAGGCACCCGGTCACAGTGCACAGGAGATGAGATGAAATTTATCGGAGCCCACGTCAGTGCGGCGGGCGGGGTGGAAAACACCATCGCCCGGGCCAAAGCCATCGGGGCCAACGCCTTCGCCCTGTTTACCAAGAATCAGCGCCAATGGCAGGCGGCGCCCCTCTCCGAGGCCAGCATTCGCGCCTTCAAGGCCGCCTGCGAGAAGGAGGGCTTTCGCCCCGAGCAGATCCTGCCCCACGACAGCTACCTCATCAACCTGGGTCATCCCGACCCCGACGCCCTCGCCAAGTCCCGGGATGCGTTTCTGGACGAGATGAAGCGCTGCGAGCAGTTGGGGCTGTGCTACCTGAACTTCCACCCGGGCAGCCACCTCAAGCAGATCCCCGAAGCGGTGAGCCTCAAGCTCGTGAGCGAGTCCATCAACTGGGCGCTGGAGCGCAGTGAAGGGGTGACGGCGGTGATCGAGAATACCGCCGGCCAGGGTACCAACCTCGGCTGGTCGTTCGAGCACCTGGCCACCCTCATCGACGGGGTAGAGGACAAGAGTCGGGTCGGCGTCTGCTTTGACACCTGCCACGCCTTCGCCGCCGGTTACGATCTGCGTACCCCCGAGGGGTGCGAGGCGGTGTTTGCCGACTTCGACCGCATCGTGAGGTTCCAGTACCTCAAGGGGATGCATATCAACGGCGCCAAGTGTACCTTCGGTAGTCGGGTCGACCGTCACCACAGCCTGCGGGAGGGCAACCTCGGCGAGGCGGTGTTCCACCACATCATGAACGACGACCGATTTGACGGCATCCCGCTTATCCTCGAGACCATCGACGAGTCCATCTGGGGCGAGGAGATAAGCTGGCTGCGCAGCCTGGCCGGGAGCCCGCGCCCGGCGTGATGCCGGGGTCCACCATTGGGTAGCAAGGAGAGACGATGCACGACGAGACAAGGGCGCCCCTGCGCTTTGGCATTGCCGGGGCGGGGGCCATCGCCCGGCGTTTTTGCCGCGATGTGAACGGGCACGCCAGGGGAGCCGAGGTGGTGGCCATCGCCGCCCGGGACCGGGGACGGGCGGACGAGTTCGCCCGGGATCTGGGGCTGCCCCACGCCTATGGCAGCTATGAGGCCCTGGCCGCCAGCCCCGAGGTGGAGGCCGTCTATGTGGCGGTCATCCACCCGGAGCACGCGGGCCTGGTGAGGCAGATGCTGCTGGCGGGCAAGCACGTACTGGTGGAGAAACCGGCGGTGACCCGGGTGGCGGATTGGGACGCCCTGGTGGCGCTCGCCCACGCACGGGGCCTGCTGCTGCTCGAGGCCATGAAGGTGATGTGCTTCCCCGCCATGCGCGCCCTGTTGCAGCGCCTGCCCCTGCTGCCGCCGCCGCGCGAGCTGCGGGCGGCGTTCGGTTCGGCCCAGCCGAAGGTGGGCAAGCTGTTCGATCCGGCGCTGGATGGCGGCGCTGCCTGGGACGTGGGGGTCTATCCCCTCTGGCTCCATGCCGCCCTCTGCCATCGGCTGGGGCTGGGCTGCCCCGCCCCCGAGGTGACGCTGACGCGGGCTCCGGGGGAGGTGGATCTCGCCGCCAGCTTCACGTTCGATGAGCCGTTTCGGGCCGAACTCGGGGCCTCCATCATCGAGGATCTCGAGCGGGAAGCGTCCTTGTCCGGGGAGGGGTGGCGCCTGGTCATCGAGGGCAAGTGGTGGAATCCCCAGCACATTCGCTGGCAAGGGGGGCCTGCTCCCGTCATCTGGCCGGCGGACATCTACCTGCCGGTGGAGGGGGGCGGCATGCAGCACGAGGCGGATCACTTTGCCGATTGCCTGCGCCACCGGCTGCTGGACTCCCCCTGGGTGCCCCAGGCCGTGACCCGGCAGGTGCTCGGCTGGATTGAAGGGGGACTCGCCGGCTGAGGCCGGGGAAGGGCTGAGGGCCGAGGGGAGCATCGGCTGAACGACAAGGGCGCCAATGGCGCCCTTGTCGTATCCGAAGGGTTTCTCACGCCAGGGTCTGGGCGCGGCAGAAGGCCAGGAAGCGGCGCAGGGCGACGGAGTGGAACTTCTGCTTGTGCCAGACGAGGGAGAGCTGGCGGGGGAAGCGGCGACTCGGGGTGAGGGCCACCAGGCGCCCCTGTGCCAGCCGGTCCGCCACCGCGAGGCGGGAGATGAAGGAGATGCCGAGCCCCTTCTCCACCGCCAGCATCACCGCCTCCAGGGTATTGAGCTCTATCCCCGCCTGCCAGCGGGGCAGGTGGGGCTGGAGCTGCTGCTCGAACTGCTCGCGGCTGCCGGATTGCGCCTCGCGCAGCACCCAGGTTTCCCCGGCAAGCCGGCGCAGGGGCAGCTCGAGCTGATCCGCCAGGGGGTGACCGGGGGCGGCGATGATGAGCATCTCGTCCTCCAGCCAGGGTTCGCTCACCAGGTCCGGGTGGTGGTTCTCCCCCTCGATGAGGGCGAGATCCAGCTCGAAGTGGGCGAGGGCATGGCACAGGAGGTGGGTGTTGGCGATGGTGACCCTGGGGGAGGCCCCCAGCTCCTGGGCCCCCTCCGCCAGCAGGGCGGGCAGCAGGTAGTTGCCGATGGTCTGGCTGGCCCCGAGGTGCAGCTGGCCGCTCGGCTCGGCATCGGGGCTGAAGAGCTGCTCTATCTCCTGCATTCGGGTCAGCAGCTCCTCGGCGGCCGGTTGCAGCAGGCGCCCCTCGCTGTTGAGCTGGAGCCTCGGGTGCACCCGGTCGAACAGGGGCGTGGCGAGCTGGCGCTCCAGCTCCTGCAGCGACTGGGAGACGGCCCCCTTGCTCAGGCAGAGTTCATTGGCGGCGCCCCCCAGGTTGCCGTGGCGGGCGATGGTGGCAAACACCTTGAGTTGTTGCAGGGTGAGCTTCATATCGTTTGATTTTCCTAAACGCTAAGTTCAATTCATTTAGATATCGTAAACGATAGACCCCCTTTATCCTATACCCATCGTCATCATCAAGAGGGTATCCGCCATGATCGCAAGAACCCGCCGCTCCCTGGCCGCCGCCCCGACCCCCATGGCCGGTCTGGCTCTGGGGATCGCCAGCCTCGGCTGGTGCTGGGAAAATGCCGGTCAGTTCGATGGCCGTCTGCAACTGCTGGGGGCCGCCATCGCCGCCGTGCTGCTCCTCGTCCTGACCTTCAAGTTTCTGATCCACCCGCGCCTGCTGTGGCAGGATCTCGCCCATCCCGTGGTGGGCAGCGTGGTGCCCACCTACGCCATGGGGACCATGGTGGTCTCCAAGGCGGTCGGCCTGCTCGCCCCGACCCTGGGGCAGGGGCTCTGGCTGTTTGCGGTCATCATCCACCTCGTCTTCCTCGCCACCTTCGTCTGGCACAGGGCCAGAGCGTTTGAAATCCATCACATGGTGCCGAGCTGGTTCGTGCCGCCGGTGGGGATCATCGTGGCTGACGTGGCCTACCCGGGCGGTCCCTTCGCATCCCTGGCCACCGGCCTGCTCTGGTTCGGCATGGCCTGCTATGGCCTGATGCTGCCGCTGATGCTCTATCGCCTCATCTTCAGCCACGAGGTGCCGGATGCCGCCAAGCCCACCATCGCCATCCTGGCCGCCCCGGCGAGCCTGTCGCTGGCCGGCTACCTCACCGTGAGCCAGGACCCCTCCCTGCTGCTGGTGGCGGTGCTGCTCGGGATCGCCGTGCTGATGACCGGCATCATCTACCTGGCCTTCATCAAGCTGCTGCGCCTGCCGTTCTCGCCGGGTTACGCCGCTTTCACCTTCCCCCTGGTGATCGGGGCCACCGCCCTGTTCAAGGTGAGTCACCTGCTGTCGCAGTGGCCACAGGCGGCCCGCTATGCCGAGCAGCTCCATCAGCTGGCCTATCTGGAGCTGGGGGTGGCCACCCTGGTGGTGGGTTACGTGGCCCTGCGTTACCTGATGTTCTTCCTGCCGGTCGTGCAGGATGACCTGCCGGGGCAGCCTGCACGCCGCTAGGCACAAGGTTTTCATCCCCCCTCGTCATCGAACCCGCCCGTGCGGGGTCTGCCGTTCGTGATGCAGTGACACAGAGGGGAATCAAATGAAGCAGATTAATTTTGTCAATCCGTGAAGTGGCTTAAATAGTTGCCCATACAGGCGACATTCAGTTGGCGTTAACTGGTAATACCTGTCACGATGCGCGCCACTTTATCTTCCCATTGTTTTGTCGTGCCCATGTCCTCATCTGATCCCGTGTTTGACGCCCGATTCCAGCCTCGTCTGCTGCACCCCCGTTACTGGTTGAGCTGGCTCGCCCTCGGCGCCATCGGTGTGCTCGCCTTCGTTCCCCCGCGCTGGCGGGATCGCCTGGCCGATGCTCTGACGCCCCTGGTATGCGCCATCTCGAAGAAGCAGATCTACATCGCCAGGACCAACCTCGCCATCTGCTTCAAGGAGAAGAGCGAGGCCGAGCGGGAGGCCATCCTGATGACCTCCATCCGGGTCGGCCTCAAGAGCCTGCTGGGCTTTGGCGAGTTCACCTGGCGCAGCCCCGCCCACGTGATGGGGCGGATCCAGGTCAGCGGCTGGGAGCATATCGAGGCGGAGCAGGCCGCTGGCCGACCGGTGATCCTGGTGGTGCCCCATAGCTGGCCCATCGACGCGGCGGGCTACTACTTCGCCCAGCGGGGCCTGCCCATGTGCACCATGATGAAGAGCGCCCGCAACCCGGTGTTCGACTGGCACATCAACGGCGCGCGGGCCCGGCACGGCTGCCGCGTCTATGAGCGCAGCGCCGGCATCAAGCCGGTGATCAAGGCGGTGAAATCCGGCCTGAGCTTCTTCTATCTGCCGGATCAGGATCACGGCCGGGAGGCGAGCCTGTTCGCCCCCTTCTTCAACCACCCCAAGGCGACGTTGCCGGCCCTGCCACGGCTGGTGAAGCTGACCGGTGCCCGGGCCCTGCCGGTGCTGGCCTGCTATGACGAGCAGGCGCACGGCTACCGGCTGGAGGTCGAGGCTCCCTACGCCGACTACCCGAGCGCGGATCTGATGGCGGATACCTGCCGCATGAACGACAGCGTGGAGCGCCAGCTCTGCCGCCACCCGGGCCAGTACATGTGGTTCCTCAAGATCTTCGACACCCGTGAGGATCAGGTGGGGCCGGATGGCCTCTACGAAGAGGGGATCCGGCGCATCCGCCGGGGCCTTGCTCCTCATCCCTGAGCCTTGCGCTCACCCGGTGCAAAAATGTGGCCCCAAGCGGGCCACTTTTTATTTCTAACTTGTCTGATCAGTGACTTGGCGCGGTGGTGCTGTGCAGGGCAGGGTAGAAAAAGTTGTCAGGATCACTAAAATGACGGTCTGTTTTGATGATTCGATGGCGACCATGTCCGCACAAGATCCGGTGTTTGATACCTCTTTTCATCCGCGCCTGCTGCACCCCCGTCTATGGGGCAGCTGGCTGGCCGTCGCCCTGCTCTCCCTGCTGGCCTGGGTGCCGGCAAGGGCACGGGACAAGCTGGCCGACTACCTGGCCCCCCTGCTGCTGCGCGTCTCCAGGAAGCAGGCCTACATCGCCGACACCAACCTCAAGATCTGCTTCCCCCATCTCGACGAGGCGGGCCGTCAGGCCCTGCTGCTGAAATCCATCCGGGTGGGGCTCAAGACCTTCCTGGGCTTTGGCGAGCTGACCTGGCGCAGCCCCGACTTCCTCAAGGGGCGCGTCAAGGTGAGCGGCTGGGAGCACGTGGAAGCGGAGCGGGCAGCCGGTCGCCCCATGATCTTCGTGGTGCCCCACACCTGGGCGGTGGACATGATTGGCCGCTACTTCCCCCTCCAGGGGATCAAGATGTGCACCATGATGAAAAGCCCCAAGGATGCGGTGTTCGACTGGTATATCAACCGCGAGCGCAGCAAGGGCGGGCGTATCTACGAGCGCAGCGTCGGCATCAAGCCCGCCATCAAGGCCCTGCGCAGCGGCGACAGCTTTTTCTATCTGCCGGATCAGGATCACGGCCGGGAGGCGAGCCTCTTCGTGCCCTTCTTCAACCACCCCAAGGCGACCCTGCCGGCCCTGCCCAAGCTGGTGAAGCTGACCGGTGCCCGCGCCGTGCCCATTCTGGCCTGCTACGACGAGGACGAGGGGTGCTACCGGCTGGAGATCGAGGCGCCGTTCGACCCTTATCCCACCGCGGATCTGGTGGCGGACGTCAACCAGATGAACCGCATGGTGGAGCAGCAGCTTGGCCGCTTCCCCGAGCAGTACATGTGGTTTCTCAAGATCTTCGAAACCCAGGAGCACGATCAGGGCGAGGACGGTCTCTACGAGGCGGGGATCCGCCGCATCCGCCAGGGGCTGCCACCGGAACCTTGATCGACACGGCCCCCTTGCGGGCCGTTTCTGACAGGGGTGGCAGGCCACCAGCAAACAGGTGCAAACAAGGTGCAAATAGGGTAAAAGGGCGGTCATGAAAATTCCAAATCGAATCCAACCTCTGGTTGATGACGGCCTGGTGGACGATGTCATCAGCCGGCTGATGAGCGGCAAAGAGGCCGACGTCTATGTGGTGCGCTGCGGCGACGAGATCCGCTGCGCCAAGGTCTACAAAGAGGCGTCAAAGCGCAGCTTCAAGCAGGCCGTGGTCTATCAGGAAGGGCGGCGGGTACGCAGCAGCCGCGATGCCCGCGCCATGGAGAAGGGCTCCAAGTACGGTCGCAAGCAGCACGAAGAGGTGTGGCAGAACACTGAGGTGGATGCCCTGTTCAAGCTGGCGGCGGCCGGGGTGCGGGTGCCCAGGCCCTATGTCTGCCTCGATGGCGTGCTGCTGATGGAGCTCATCACCGACGCCGACGGCAACGTCGCCCCCCGTCTCAACGACGTGGCCCTGACCCGTGAGCAGGCCCTGGTGGATCATGGCAAGGTGATCCGCTACGTGGTGCGCATGCTCTGCGCCGGGCTCATTCACGGGGATCTCTCGGAGTTCAATGTGCTGGTGGATGAAGAGGGGCCCGTCATCATCGACCTGCCCCAGGTGGTGGATGCCGCCGCCAACAACCAGGCCAGGGCCATGCTGGAGCGGGATGTCGACAACATGCGCAACTACTACGGCATGTATGCCCCCGAGCTGCTCAAGACCCGGTATGCCCGGGAGATGTGGTCCTTGTTCGAGGATGGCAAGCTGGGCCCCGAGACCGAGCTCACCGGCCTGTTCGAAGAGAGCCGGGAGGCCATCGATCTGGATGGCGTGCTGCACGAGATAGAGAGTGCCCAGGAGGAGGCCATGGCCCGCCGGGCCAGGTTGCAGGCGGAGCAGGAAGAGGAGTCCTGACGGGCCTTCATTCCAATCAACAAGAGCGCCATGGGCGCTCTTTTGTTTTGGAACCCTGGCTCAGAGTCCGGTCAGGGGCGGTGCCTTGAGACGGGGCCCCTGGTAACCCGTCACCTCGCCAAAGCGCGGATGACCGCTCTCCCAGTCGGCGGCGGCGGTGCGAATGGCCTCCTTGTCGACGCTCACGAAGTTCCACCAGATCTGCAGCGGTCTGGGCAGGGGCTCGCCGCCGATGAGCAGTAGCCGGGCGCCCGGGCGCAGGGTCAGCGCCACCTCCCGGTTGCCGGGGGGCAGGTAGAGCAGCTGCTCCGGGGCCAGGACCTCCCCTGCGACGATGGTCTCCCCCGCGAGGGGAAAGAGGCCGTGCTCGAAGGCGGGATCCAGGGGGAGGGTGATCTCGCCTCCCTCGGGGGCGTGCAGATCCAGCCCCAGAATGGGGGAGAAGTGCAGAGTGGGGGCGCGCCGGCCGCCGTGCTCGCCGATGAGCAGGGTGAGGGTGATCTCCCCTTGCTGCCAGCGGGGGAGCGTCGGGTAGTGATCGAAGCGGGGCGGGGTATGCTGATCCGCCTCGGGCAGGGCTATCCAGAGCTGGGCGGCGTGCAGATCGGGCTGGTTCGGGACCGACTCCTCCGTGTGGGCAATGCCCCGTCCTGCGGTCATCAGGTTCACTTGTCCCGGACGGATCACCTGCTTGCTGCCCAGGCTGTCCCGGTGGAGGATCTCCCCCTCCAGCATCCAGGTGAAGGTCTGCAGGGCGATGTGGGGGTGGGGCCCCACATCCATGCCGGGGGCGCCGGGGGCAAAGCGGGTCGGGCCGATATGATCGAGAAAACACCAGGGCCCGATGGTGCGCCGCTCCTTGACCGGGATGGCGCGAGCCACCGGGATGCCGCCCACATCGGTGAGGCGGGAGGCAATGCGTTGCCACTGTTGTGTCATGGGGTGCTCCTTGTCGAGGAAAAGGTTGGCGCGCGCGCAGGCCGCAGCGTCTGCCGGGAGTTGGACATGCCGTCTCGCCCGGTGCCGGTGAGTGATGCCGAGGTTACTATGCCCCAATCCGGCGCCGGATGGCAAAGACGGGGCACAGCGCCTGCCCTGAGGGCCCAGCCCGGCAATTGCAGCCGGGTACTGTATGAACGTACAATAGTCCCATTCCACTCTTGAGCCCGACCACCTGCATGACCGACATCCAGCCCCTCCCTCCCGTGACCCCGCCGCTCGACGGCTTCATCCTGACCCGCCATGGTCGGGATGTGCAGGGGCGTACCGAGATCGTGATGTGGCTCTGGAGCGCACAGGGACCGGTACGGGTGGTGGTGCCGGGGCAGGAGCCGGTCTTCTTCCTGCCGGAGCGCCACCTGGAGGAGGCGGCAGAGCTCTTCAAGGGGGCCGGGGTGAGGGGGCGTTTTCGCCGCCTCCCCATGCACACCTTCGAGGGGAGCCGGGTGGTGGGCTGCTACTTTGCCACCCTGAGCGCCTTTCACCGCGCCATCGAGCTGCTGCTCATCCGCGGATTGGAGCACTTCGAGGCGGATATCCGCCTGCCCGAGCGCTTTCTCATGGAGCGCTTCATCACCGCCGGGATGCGCTTTGACGGCAAGGCGAGGCGCAAGGGGGGCAGGCAGGGTTACTGGGAGGTAAACGAGGCGCGCTGTGCGCCGCAGGCGGTGACGCCGACCCTCTCCTGGGTCTCCCTGGACGTGGAGTGCGCCATGGATGGCACTCTCTTCTCGGTGGGGCTTCATAGCGAAGAGGACGCGCGGGTCATCATGATTGGTGCCCCGGAGCCGGACTCGCAGGACTGGGAGACCCCCGTCGAGTGGGTGGCGGACGAGCCCGCCCTGCTCGGTGCCCTGGAGGGCTGGTTCAGCCTGCACGATCCCGATCTCGTCATCGGCTGGAACGTGGTGAATTTCGACTTTCGCCTGCTGCTGCGCCGCGCCGAACTCCACAAGCGGCGGCTGCGGCTCGGGCGCGGGCGGGAGCTCTGCTTCTGGCGCTCGTCCCGAAACGACCCCCAGAGCGGCAACGTCATCATCCCGGGGCGCATGGTGCTGGACGGCATCGATACCCTCAAGAGCGCCACCTGGCAGTTCCCGAGCTACAGCCTGGATGCGGTGGCGAGCGAGCTGCTCGGGCGGGGCAAGGACATCGAGGACGTGGCCAACCGGGGGGAGAAGATCACCGAACTGTTCCACTCCGACAAGGAGGCGCTGGCCCGCTACAACCTGGAAGATTGCAGGCTGGTGTGGGAGATCTTCGATTTCTGCCACCTCATCCCCTTCGCCATCGAGCGCGCCTCCCTCACCGGTCTTGAGCTCGACCGGGTGGGCGGGTCGGTGGCGGCGTTCACCAACCTCTATCTGCCACGGCTGCACCGCGGTGGCTATGTGGCGCCCAACCTGCCGGCAGACGGCGGGCTCGCAAGCCCCGGCGGCTATGTGATGGACTCCAAGCCGGGGCTCTATCGCCACGTGCTGGTGCTCGACTTCAAGAGCCTCTACCCCAGCATCATCCGCACCTTCTGCATCGACCCCATGGGGCTGGTGGAGGGGCTCAAACATCCGGATAACGCCATTCCAGGCTTTCGCGGCGCCCTGTTCTCCCGAACCCGCCACTTCCTGCCGGATCTCATCGCCACCCTGTGGGCGGCGCGGGATCGGGCCAAGGCCGCTAGTAACAAGGCCCTCTCCCAGGCCATCAAGATCATCATGAACTCCTTCTACGGGGTGTTGGGGTCGGGGGGTTGCCGCTTCTACGACCCGAGGCTCGCCTCCTCCATCACCTTGCGGGGCCACGGCATCATGCAGCAGACCCGGGAGTGGATAGAGGCAGAAGGGTTCGAGGTGATCTATGGGGATACCGACTCCACCTTCGTGCACCTGGGGAGCGATATCCGTCTCGAACAGGCGGACGAGATTGGTCAGCGGCTGGCGAAGATGATCAACGACAACTGGGCCGCGCTGATCAGGCGGGAGTTCGACCTGCCGAGCCATCTGGAGATCCAGTACGAGACCCACTACCGCCGTTTCCTGATGCCCACCATTCGCGGGCTGGAGAAGGGGAGCAAGAAACGCTATGCGGGACTGGTGGGCGAAGGGGAAGGGGAGCACCTGGTGTTCAAGGGGCTGGAGACGGTGCGCACCGACTGGACACCCCTTGCCAAGGCATTCCAGACCCGGCTCTACGAAATGGTGTTCCACGACCAGGATCCCAGCAGCTATGTGCGCACCATGGTGGACGAGACCCGGGCGGGCCGTCACGACGATCTGCTCATCTACCGCAAGCGGCTGCGCCAGAAACTCGAGGAGTATCAGAAGAACGTGCCGCCCCATGTGCGGGCGGCGCGCCTGGCGGATGAGGAGAATCTGCGCCGCGGCCTGCCCCAGCGCTATCAGCACAGGGGCACCATCGCCTACCTGATGACCCTGAACGGCCCCGAGCCTTTGGAGTACCGGCGCAGCGCCGTCGACTACGAGCACTACATCGACAAGCAGCTCAGGCCCATCGCCGACGCCATCCTTCCCTTCGTGGGGGAGTCGTTCGAGCGGATCTGCGGCCAGCAGCTCGATCTCTTCTGACAACGCGAGGTAAACGCGGCGGCCATGGCACGACAATGGCGGCCCGCGTGCCAGAGGGGACAGGAGGCAGATGACGGGGGAGAGCGGGTGTCAGAGCCGACCAATGCAAAAAGCCCGCTATCAAGCGGGCTTTTCAAATCTGGTGCGTCCTAGTGGATTCGAACCACCGACCCCCACCATGTCAAGGTGATGCTCTAACCAGCTGAGCTAAGGACGCAGGGTGCGCAAGGCGACTTTGTGTGTCATTGCAGGGGAGTGGTGGGTTTAATTGGATTCGAACCAACGACCCCTACCATGTCAAGGTAGTGCTCTAA
>NZ_MKUI01000007.1:0-4016 GCF_001898585.1 Aeromonas sp. 62-46
GCCTCGATGGCCGCGCCGGGTTTCTGGGTCGCCGTCATCGGCGAGGTATGGCGCTGTGGGCGGCGCTTTCTCATGCGAAAATCTCCATCATGCTGGTATTGGCACCGGTGGCACCTGCCAGCGGTTCATGTAACAGGGCCTGCATCGTGGCCCAGGCAATGTCGGCGTGGCTGGTTTCCTCTGACCGGCTGGCCTCAAAGGTCGGCATCTTGCCGCCAGCAGTCACAGAGCGGCGGATGCTCATGAAGGCCTGGGCCAGATCGGTCATCCCGCAGTCAAATTCCAGCCGCCCCTTGTTCATCACATCCTGGGCCTTCATCACCATCTGGATTTTCACACTCGGGTTGTACTGGATGGGAGTCACCGCTGGGTAGAACTGCTTCACCAACTGGTAAACCCCCTCCCCGATCCCGGTGGTGTCAATGCCGATGTACCCGACGTTGTAACGCTCGCACATGGCCTTGATGGCCCGCGCTTGGGCGTCGAAGTCCATACCGCTCCAGCGGTGGCGCTCCAGCACTCGGAACTTGCCGCCCGGTACCGCCGGCGGAGCCAGCACGGCGCAACCCGCGCTATCACCCTGCCCGCCCTTGGCCGGGTCATAGCCGATCCATACAGGCCGATGACCGAGCGGGCGCATTGCGTGAGGCTTGTAGTCCTCCCACACCTCCCAGCTATCGACCATGCAGCGCTGCAGCATGGCGAGCGGGAATACGCTGTCAGTGTCATCAGCGAACTGACACATCAACAGCTGGTTATAGTCATCAGGGGAGTAACGCCGCCGCAGCCGGTCAAGGTCGAACAGGTCGCAGCCACCACGCACGGCATCCTCAACCGTAACGATCTGCCGCCACTGGCCATCACCGCACAGCCGCCCACCATGCAAAGCCGCATGGTCAACGTCGAACTTTATGTGCTCGTTCTTCGGCCGTCCCTTGTTGAACATCGCACCAGACCAGAACGGGTAGGCATCGTGCGAAAGGCTTGAAGGCGTCGAGAAGTAGGTCAGCCGCCAAAACTTTTGCATCGCCATGCCGCTGGAAACCTTGTAGAGCTCCTGAAACTTGGGGATCCAAAAGTATTCATCGATGTAGAGATTGCCGTGATAACTCTGGGCGGTGCGGGAGTTGGTCCCGAGGAAATAGAGAATGGCGCCGTTGCCGAGCGTAATGGGATCCCCCTTGAGCTCAACCCCGACCTCCTGAGCAAAAGCCAGAATGTACTGCTTGAACTGATGGGCCTGCGCCTTACTGGCTGACAAGAAAATCTGATTGCGACCAGTGGTCAGCGCATCAATCAACGCCTCCCGTGCAAAGTAGAACGTGGCGCCGATCTGGCGGCTCTTGAGCAGGTTGCGCTCCGTGTGCTGCAAACCAGCCTGATACCAGACCTTCTGATAGCCAAACATATTGCCGTGGAACAGCTCGCCCAGCTTCTCGAGCTGAGCCTCATCAAAATTGTTGCGAACCGGCGCCTTCTTCGGCCCCTTGTTGCGGTTCGCCACCTTGGGGTTGAGGTCGGCCTCATTGCCTCCGTTGCTGTATTTGTTGACCCGGGCGATCCGCTCCAACTGCCTGCCCAGCAGGTCAATCTCCTTGAAGTCGCCGCCGGTTTTCACCTCCTTGGCGATCAGCTGGCACATCCGCGCATAGATAGCGAAATCGACCCGGTCAATGGGTTTGATGTCATCCCAGCCGTCGCGTCGTTTCCAAGTAGAGACTGTCCCCTCCGGCGTCTGCAGCAATTCAGCAATGGCACGGAGCGGATAGCCCTGGAAGAACAGGTGCATGGCCTGCCGTCTGGGTTCGATATGGGGGAAAAGTAAGGGTGCTGTCGTCATGGCGCCAGTCTACCCAGCCACAACCCATCCAAACGCCACCCCGCCAGTGTGCCAGCGCCGTACACACTGGCCGCCGATTGCACGATCCCGCCTGTCACCCAGACCATAACCGCGACATCACCACCCAATCACCAAAGGGATCCCAGCTCATGGCGAAGAAAGCAAAATTCAAGCGCGTCGCGGTGGCAGGCCAAACCACCGACGGCCGCACCATCGCGCCGGAATGGCTCACCCAGGCAGCCAAAAACTACAACCGCGAAAAGTACGGCGCCCGCGTTAACCTCGAACACTACCTCAGCCCGTTCCCTGATAGCGATTTTCGCGCCTATGGCGACGTGATCTCCGTCTATGCCGAAGAGGTCGAGATCGACGGCGAAAAGAAAATGGCCCTGTTCGCCGATATCGACCCCACCGAAGACCTGATCAAACTCAACAAAGCCCGCCAGAAGGTTTACACCTCCGTCGAGCTGGATCTGGACTTTGCAGGTACCGGCGAGGCCTACCTAGTAGGTCTTGCAGTGACCAACACCCCCGCCAGCCTTGGTACCGAATACCTCCAGTTCTGCGCCGGTGCTGGTGACAAAAGTCCGCTGGCAGCGCGCAAGCAAAAATCGACCAACCTGTTTACCTGCGCCATCGAAACCGAGGTCGAATTCACCGAAGAGGGCGACAAGGGCCCAGGTCTGCTGGAAAGGGTCACCGCGCTGTTCTCCACCCACAAGAAGCAATCCACCGCTGATCTCAGCGACGTTCACCAGGCCGTCGAGACCGTCGCGAAAGAGGTCACCAGCCTCGATGCCGACCTGCAGAAAAAGTTCACCGAGCAGGCCCAGACCATCACCGAGCTGACCAACAAGCAGGACGCCACCGCCAAGGCGCTGGCCGACCTCACCGCCAAGCTGGAAGGCCAGGAAGATTTCAGCCACAAGCGCCAGCCAGCCACCGGTAGCGATGGCGCCACCATTCAAACCGACTGCTAAGGACCATGCCCAATGCGTAACGAAACCCGCCAGAAGTTCAACGAGTTCACCGGCCAGGTGGCCAAACTCAACGCCGTCTCCAGCGCCACGGTGCAGTTCAACGTGCAGCCCAGCGTCCAGCAGACCCTGGAAACCAAAATGCAGGAGTCGGTCGAATTCCTGAAAATGATCCAGATCATCCCTGTCACAGAGATTAAGGGGGAGAAAGTTGGCATCGACATCGCCGGCACCATTGCAGGCCGCACCGATACTACCAACCACGTTCGTGAACCCAACGACCCCAGCACGCTCTATTCCAATGAATACGAGTGTGCCAAGACCAACTACGACACCAGCCTCCCTTACAACAAACTGGATATCTGGGCCAAGTTTCCCGACTTCCAGACCCGCATCCGCGATGCCATCCTCAAGCGACAGGGGCTCGATCGCATCATGATTGGCTGGAATGGCGTCGCCGTGGAGAAGAACACCAACCGCCAGACCAACCCGCTGCTGCAAGATGTGAACAAAGGCTGGCTGTACCACATCCGTGAAGACGCGCCGGCCAAAGTGATGGATGAAGGAACCGAAGGCTCAGGCAAGATCTACGTTTACCAGCCGAAGAATGACGCCGACACCAAAGAAGGCGACTACCACAACCTCGACGCCCTGGTGTTCGATGCCGTCAACGAGATGATCGCCCCCTGGTACCAAGACGATACCGACTTGGTGGTCATCTGCGGCCGTAAGCTGCTGGCCGACAAATACTTCCCCATCATCAACAACGCTGACAACAACCAGGACAAGCTGGCCGGTCAAGTGCTGGTGAGCCAGAAGCAGATCGGCAACCTGCCAGCGGTCCGCGTCCCCTTCTTCCCGGACAATGCCATTCTCATCACCAAGCTGAAAAACCTCTCCATCTACCCGCAGGAAGGTGCCCGCCGCCGCCATATCGCGGAAGAACCTCACCGCGACCGTGTCGTCAACTACGAAAGCTCCAACGACGCCTATGTGGTCGAGGATTACGACTGCGTCGCCCTGATTGAAAACATCGTCATCGGGCCGAAACCGGCCGCTGGCGGTTAAGGGGGCGACATGACATCACCTGCCCGTCGCAACCGCGAACGCAAACTGGCCGCCCTGCAAGGGGCGGCCAATCCTCAGTTCGACCAACAACGCGCCAATGCCTACGAGCTGCAACTGATGCAGTTGGCCGA
>NZ_MKUI01000008.1:0-3875 GCF_001898585.1 Aeromonas sp. 62-46
GGCGCTTTCTCATGAGAAAATCTCCATCATGCTGGTATTGGCACCGGTGGCACCTGCCAGCGGCTCATGTAACAGGGCTTGCATGGTTGCCCAGGCAATGTCGGCGTGGCTAGTTTCGTCGGAGCGGCTCGCCTCAAAGGTCGGCAGCTTGCCGCCCGCGGTCACGGCGCGGCGGATGCTCATGAAGGCCTGGGCCAGATCGGTCATCCCGCTGTCAAATTCCAGCCGCCCCTTGTTCATCACATCCTGGGCCTTCATCACCATCTGGATTTTCACGCTCGGGTTGTACTGGATGGCGGTCACTGCCGGGTAGAACTGCTTCACCAACTGGTAAACCCCCTCCCCGATCCCGGTGGTGTCGATGCCGATGTAGCCGACGTTGTAGCGCTCGCACATGGCCTTGATGGCCCGCGCCTGGGCGTCGAAATCCATCCCGCTCCAGCGGTGGCGCTCCAGCACTCGGAACTTGCCGCCCGGTACCGCCGGCGGGGCCAGCACGGCGCAGCCTGCGCTATCCCCCTGCCCGCCCTTGGCCGGGTCATAGCCGATCCACACCGAGCGGTTGCCCAGGGGGCGCAGGGCAAAGGGCTTGTAGTCGTCCCACAGCTCCCAACTGTCGACCATGCAGCGCTGAAGGGTGGCGAGCGGGAAAACGCTCGAAGTGTCGTCCATGAATTCGCACATCAGCAGGTTGCGGAAGCGCTCCTCGGAATACTCACTGTGCAGTTGGGCCATGTCGAACAGGTCGCAGCCGCCGCGCACTGCATCTTCCACCGTGACGATCTGGCGCCATTGGCCATCGCCACCGAGCTTGCCGCCGGTCAGGTGGGCGTGGCTCAAGTCAAACTTGATCTGGTCGGCCTTGGGTCTGCCCTTGTTGAACTCCTCACCCGACCAGAATTTGTATGCCGGATGGGAGAGGCTGGAGGGGGTGGAGAAGTAGGTCTGACGCCACTTCTTGTGCATCGCCATCCCGCTGGCCACGTTGCGAAAATCCGCAAAGCCATGGATCCAGAAGTATTCGTCCATGTAGATGTTGCCATGGTAGCCCTGCGCGGTGCGGGCGTTGGTGCCGAGGAAGTAGAGGTGCGCCCCGTTCGGCAGCACCATGGGGTCGCCCTTGAGCTCCACCCCTTCTGCGTTGGCAAACTGGATGATGTACTGCTTGAAGATATGGGCCTGTGATTTGCTGGCCGACAGGAAAATCTGGTTGCGCCCCGTGACCAGGGCGTCGATGAAGGCCTCGAAGGCAAAGAAGTAGGTCGCCCCAATCTGGCGCGATTTGAGCAGGTTGCGCCGCCGATACTGCTTGCCCGCCTCATACCAGACCCGCTGGTAATCGAACATGGTGGACTCGAAGCGCTCGATCAGCCGCTCCTGCTGTTCGGGCTCAACCACGTTGCGCTCGGGGGCCTTCTTCGGCCCCCTGTTACGGTTCGCCACCTTGGGGTTGAGGTCGGCCTCGTTGCCGCCCTTGCTGTATTTGTTGACCCGGGCGATGCGCTCCAACTGCCTGCCCAGCAGGTCAATCTCCTTGAAATCGCCGCCGGTTTTCACCTCCTTGGCGATCAGCTGGCACATCCGTGCCTCTATGGCGAAGTCGACCCGGTCAATGGGTTTGATGTCATCCCAACCGTCGCGGGATTTCCAGGTGCCGACCGTCCCCTCGGGGGTCGCCAGCAGCTCCGCAATGGCTCGGATCTTGTACCCCTGAAAGTACAGGTGCATGGCCTGCCTGCGGGGCTCGATATGGGGGAAGAGTAAGGGTGCTGTCATGGCGCCAGTCTACCCAGCCGCTACTGCTCCAAACGCCCCCGCGCCAATGTGCCAGCGCCGCACACACTGGCCGCCGATTGCACGATCCCGCCGCTCACCCAGACCATAACCGCGACATCACCACCCAATCACCAAAGGGATCCCAGCCCATGGCAAAGTCCAAATTTTTCCGTGTTGCCGTAGAAGGGGGCACGACCGATGGCCGCGCCATCACCCGCGAATGGCTTGAGCAGATGGCCCAGCGCTACAACCAGTCGACCTACGGCGCCCGGGTCAATATGGAGCACATCCGGGGTATTGACCCCAACGGCCTGTTCAAGATGTACGGCGACATCACCGCCGCCAAGACCGAAGAGGTCACCATCGAAGGCGAGCAGCGCCTGGCCCTGTTCGTGCAGATTGACCCGACCCCGGAGCTGGTCGAGCTGAACAAGAAGCGCCAGAAGGTGTTCACCTCGGTCGAGATCCACCCCAACCTGAACGAAAAGGGCGCCTACCTGATGGGGTTGGCGATCACCGACTCCCCCGCCAGCCTGGGGACCGACATGCTCCAGTTCTGCGCAGGTGCAGGCGACAAGTCGCCGTTGGCCTCCCGCAAGCAGCACAAGGAGTGCCTGTTCACCGAAGCGCTGGAAACCGTCATCGAATTCGAAAGTGAACAGGAGAAAGGCCCCTCCCTTGCCGAGCGCATCACGGCGCTGTTCTCCAGCCACAAGAAGCAATCCACCGCCGATTTCAGCGATGTGCACCAGGCCGTCGAGACCGTCGCGAAAGAGGTCACCACCCTCGATGCCGACCTGCAGAAGAAGTTCACCGAGCAGGCCCAGACCCTCACCGAGCTGACCAACAAGCAGGACGCCACCGCCAAGGCGCTGGCCGACCTCACCGCCAAGCTGGAGGGCCAGGAAGCGTTCAACCAGCAACGCCCGCCCGCCACCGGTGGCGATAGCGCCTCCATTCAAACCGACTGCTAAGGACCATGCCCAATGCGTAACGAAACCCGCCAGAAGTTCAACGAGTTCACCAGCCAGGTGGCCAAACTCAACGCCATCACCAGCGCCATGGTGCAATTCAACGTGCAGCCCAGCGTCCAGCAGACCCTGGAAACCAAAATGCAGGAGTCGGTCGCCTTCCTCGGCATGATCAACGTCACCCCTGTCGATGAGATGAAAGGCCAAAAGGTCGGTATCGGCATCACCAGCACCATCGCTGGTCGCACCAACACCGACACCAAAGACCGCCAGCCCAACAGCCCGCACGGTCTCTACGACCAGAGCTACGAATGCGCCCAGACCAACTTCGACACCCAGATCGGCTACGGCCAGATCGACGCCTGGGCCAAGTTCCCCGACTTTCAGACCCGTGTCCGTGACGCCATCCTCACCCGTCAGGGGCTGGACCGCATCATGATCGGCTGGCATGGCACCAGCGCCGCCGCCGACACCGACCGCAACGCCAACCCCCTGCTGCAAGACGTCAACATCGGCTGGCTGCAACACATCCGCACCGACGCCCCGGCCCAGGTCATGAGCGAGGGCACCGAGGGCAGCGGCCAGATCTACATCGATGCCACCGACGGTGATTACAAAAACATCGACGCCCTGGTATTCGACGTTGTGAGCGAGCTGATCAAACCCTGGTATCAGGACGATACCGACCTGGTGGTCATCTGTGGCCGCAAGATGCTCTCCGACAAATACTTCCCCATCATCAACGATGCGGGCGACAACCAGAACAGACTGGCTGGTCAGGTGCTGGTGAGCCAGAAGCAGATCGGCGGCCTCAAGGCTGTGCGCGTCCCCTTCTTCCCCGAAGACAAGCTGCTCATCACCAAGCTCAGCAACCTCTCCATCTACTGGCAGACCGGCGCCCGCCGTCGTTACATCGAAGACGAGCCCAAGCGCAACCGCATCGTCAACTACGAAAGCACCAACGACGCTTACGTGGTCGAGGACTACGACTGCGCCGCCCTGGTCGAAAGCATCGTCATCGGGCCGAATCCGGCCCCTGGCGAGTAAGGGGGTGGCATGACTCCCGCCCGCCGCCACCGCGAAAGAGCACTGGCCGCCCTGCAAGGGGCGGCCAATCCCCAGTTCGAC
>NZ_MKUI01000009.1:0-6100 GCF_001898585.1 Aeromonas sp. 62-46
GTTGGTAGAGCACGACCTTGCCAAGGTCGGGGTCGCGAGTTCGAGTCTCGTTTCCCGCTCCAATATCTCTCCTTGAAGTTCATCAATCCAATATCTCAGCACACTCATTACCACATCCAGTTGGTAGAGCATGATCCGTGCTTGCCAAGGCTGGGGTCGCGAGTTCGAGTCTCGTTTCCCGCTCCAATCTCTCTTCGACGTCCTCATAATCCCTTTGAATTGAATTGCCCATCACATCGCGCCGCGATGATTTGTCGTATCCGGCGTTTGCCTGCTTTCTCTCTTCCCCGCACATCCCAAGTCATAAGACCAAGATGTATTGCTTGCTAATAACCTCCCGGAGATCGGGCACAACCCTTTGCGGTCGGCTAACAGGCTTGGCAGGGCCTGAATGACAGACAGTGGCTCGCTATAAGTTAAAACCGGGGCATTTAACCAAAACTCATAATTCTGATTTATAGCGGCTGGTGGCGGCCATAAACGGCTTGCAGGTGGGGATGGCAAGCCCGGCAAGAGCTCTGCCGATCGGGGAGGGGAAATCGCGGGCAAAAAAATAGGAGGGGCGATGGCTCCTCCTACGGGTTCACTGGCGCTGGCTCAGATAACGGTGACGTTCTCGGCCTGAGGGCCTTTTTTGCCCTGGGTCACAGTGAACTGGACTTTTTGACCTTCAGCCAGGGTCTTGAAACCTGCGCTCTGGATGGAGGAGAAGTGAACGAAAACGTCCGGTCCCTGGGATTGCTCGATGAAGCCAAAACCCTTGGTTTCGTTGAACCATTTTACTTGGCCGGTGCGAATGTCAGACATGTGGTAAGTCCTATCTATAACAAAATGAAACTAAGCCTGGTTGGGCAGCATTTGCCTGGAAGTCAGGGGTTGAAGCATGACTGACCACGTCTCTTTGTCCCAGTAGCATGTAGCACAATCCCTGTCTAAAGCCTGACCGATTGTACTGGAGCCCGATCCCTTGTCAATTTGGCACTTTTCATTTTTTGAGCGAGCTAAAAGTATTGTGAAGTCAGCAGTTTGTTTCATGCTTCACATCAAAAAAAACGGGAGGCCATGGCCTCCCGTCTGCATAAGGGGAAGTGGTCGAGCCCCCTTATTCCTTGAGGGCGAACCCTTCCCCCTGGCGGTCGTAGCGGTAGCTGACCTGACCGAGAGAGCGGACCTCGACCCGCTGGATGCGGCGGCTGGTATCCACCAGGATGAACACCGACTTGCCCGACTGCAGCCGGGTCAGCGGCCTGTCCGGCCCTTCGATGGCGATGAGCCGGCTGAGCTCGGCCCCCGGCAACTCGAACTTGCGGAAGATGGAGTAGAGGGTTTCACCGGCCTGCACGTCGTGCTGCAACCAGGTGCCATCCACTTTCTCCTCGACGGGCTTGGCGGCCTGGGGCTCACCGGCGTTGCCGACGGTCAGGGCCTGGGCCGGCACGGCCAAGGGGACCGCCAGGGAGCCTGACGGCGCCGTGGTCGGGGCGGCGGGGGCGGGCTCCCAGGCCAGCACCAGCAGCCAGAGCGGGATCAGCACCAGCAACCCTATGGTGTGTTTGCGGGGCAGGGGGCTTGCCAGCTTGAACGAGGCCGCCTTCGGCTCCTTGTTGCGCTGACCCAGGCCACTCATGCCCTGGCCGAGACGCTGGCGCAGGGGCAGGGTAGCCGCGTTGATACGTTGGAGCAGGGTTCCTTGTGATTCGTCTTGGCGACGCTGCTGGGCTCGTCTGTTATGGCCACGTGGGCGACGGTCCGGGGTGGGCACGGCATTTACCTCTCACTACATTGCCTGCCATCAGGCAAATATGCCGCCTATGGTAAACGGACTCGCCCCCGAGGGGGAGAGTCCGGAGCATGAAAATTATCAGCTGAGACGAAACTGACCCAACAATTGCTGCAAACGTTCCGCCGCCTGACGCAAGGCCTGACTGGCGTTGGCCGTGCTGGTGGCGTCCCTGGCGATGTCGTTGGCCAGTGCGCTGGTTTTTGACAGATTGCCGGAGACAGTCTCGGAAACCGAGCTCTGCTCCTCGGCGGCGGAGGCGATCTGGTAGGTCATGTCGTTGATGGTGGCGATGGCCTGGAAGATGCTGCCGAGGGCTGCCTCCGCCTGATCCGCTTCCCCCACCGCCTGATGGGTCAGCTGCTGGCTCTGCTGGATGGCGTTGACCGCGTTGGTGGAGCTGTGGCGGATCTTGTCGATCAGCTCCTGGGTATTCTGCACCGCCTGCTGGGTGTTGCCCGCCAGCTTGCGCACCTCGTCGGCCACCACCGCAAAACCGCGCCCCTGCTCGCCGGCCCGGGCCGCCTCGATGGCGGCGTTGAGTGCCAGCAGGTTGGTCTGATCGGCGATCCCCTGGATGACGGTGAGGATGCTGGTGATCTGCTCGCTGTCGTGAGCCAGCCCTTCCACCACCTCGGCGCCCTTGCCCGCCTCGGCAGCCACCTTGTGCATGGAGTGGATCACCCGCTGGAAGCGTACCTTGCCCTCGTCCGCCGCGCCCTGGGCCTGCTTGGCGGAGTCGGCGGTGTTGTTGGCGTGGGTGGCCACCTCCTGGCTGACATAGGACATCTCCTGCACCGCGGTCAGCATCTGCTCCATTTCCGCCTGGTGATGCTGCAGGTTGTTGTCGGTCTGGCCGGCGATGCGATCGGTATCCCCGGCGTGGCGATGGACCTCGCTCGCGGTCTTCTGCACATCCCCGAGCAGGGCCTGCAGCTTGTCGATGAAGCGATTGATGCCCCGGGCCAGGGCCCCCAGCTCGTCCCGGGAGCGGGTCTCCAGGCGCTTGGTGAGATCCCCCTCGCCGTCGGCGATGTCATCTACCAGGCTGACCATCTGGCGGATGGGGCCCGTGATGCTGCGGGCAATGACCAGCATGGTGCCAAGGGCCAGCACCAGCACCAGCAGGGCACCGATGAGCTGCTGGGTCATGGCGGCGCGGTTCATGTCGGTGAGCTGGCGTGCCAGCTCGTCCGCTCCCGCCAGCACCACCTTGTAGGGCAGGGTGACGATGATGGCCCAGTTGCGGGCCATGCCGGGCACCGCGATGGGCACCGAGATGCGAAACGCATCGTCGAGCTCCTGGCGCTGTACCTCGGGTTTGAGATACTGCTGCCAGCCGTTGCCGAGCAGCTTGTCGGCGCGGCTGCCGAGCAGGCTGGCGTCGCCGCTGGTACCGGTGATGACGCCGGCGGCGCTGACGATCAGGGTCTCCCCCTTGCCGTCATAGATGTTGCTGTTGAGAGACTGGGCCTGGCGGCTGATGGAGTCCACCGCCAGATCCAGCGCGGCGATGCCCTTGAACTGGCCATCCACCAGGATGGGGGTGGTGATGGTGCTCACCAGCACCTGCTGGCCGTTGATGTCCACCTTGAAGGGGTCGATGAGGCAGGGGCGCCCCTCCCGTTTCGGGCAGGCGTAGTAGTCGTTGGCCGGGTTGCCGAACTCGTCCGGATCGCTCTTCTCGATGGAGAGCAGCAGGTCGGTGCCTATGCTCTCCTTGTCGCGATAGAAGTAGGGAACGAAGCGCCCCTTGTCGTCACTGCCGAGCGCGCTCTGGCCAGAGAAGCTTTCGTCCTGGCCGTCGAAGCCGTTGGGTTCGAAGCCCGCGAAGGCGCCATAGAGCTGGGGCTCCAAAGCAAGCTGGGCCTTGAGCAGGTCGGTGGCTTGCTGGCGATCCAGCGGCAGCTTGCCCTCCTGCTGGCGGGCGAAGACGCTGGCCATCTGCTGGGTGTAGGAGAGCCCCTTTTGCAGCAGCTGGGTGATGGTGGCGGCCTCGGCACGGGCGTTGGCGCTCACCTTCTGCCACGCCTCCTGTTGCAGGGCGGCGCGGCTGGAGTCGATGGTGAGCTGCTGGGTCTGCCGACCTGAATACTGGTTGAGCAGGATCAGGATGACCAGGGCCGTGGTCATGGCGACACCGGCCAGTACTAGGATACGATTCTGGATAGAACGAAACTGCATCGCGCGTTCCTTGTATCGTTGAGGGTTCGTTGACGGGGTGACTGAAGTATCGGCTGTGCGGGAGATCTCTCCAGCGACCTCGCCTAGCTAAGCGGGAAAAAAGGGAAAATTCTGAGACATCACTCTAAAACAGCGGTTTTTGCGGGAATAGACCCTATTTTCCCCTCTGCCTCGCCATGGTTTTCCCATCCGTCATTGTCGGTGCTAAAATGCGACGGTTTTTTTAACGAATTGGCCCAAGGCCCTCTACACAAGGCTTAAAGATGAAAGTCAAAACCCGTTTTGCTCCCAGCCCGACCGGCTTTTTGCATGTCGGCGGTGCCCGTACCGCACTCTATTCCTGGTTGTTTGCAAAGAACCAGGGCGGTGAGTTTGTGCTGCGTATCGAGGATACCGATCTGGAACGTTCCACTCAGGAGGCCATCGACGCCATCATTGAGGGCATGGAATGGCTGGAGCTGAACTGGGATGAGGGCCCCTACTACCAGACCAAGCGCTTCGATCGCTACAACGGCCTCATCGACGAGATGCTGGCTGACGGCCGCGCCTACAAGTGCTACTGCTCCAAGGAGCGGCTGGAAGCGCTGCGTGAAGGCCAGATGGCCAACGGCGAGAAGCCCCGCTATGACGGCAAGTGCCGGGATGGCGCCCACGATCACCCGGCCGATGCGCCGCACGTGATCCGCTTCCGCAACCCGACCGAAGGCTCCGTGGTGTTCGATGACCACGTCCGTGGCCGCATCGAGTTCGCCAACACCGAGCTGGACGATCTCATCATCCGCCGTACCGACGGCGCGCCGACCTACAACTTCTGCGTGGTGGTCGATGACTGGGACATGGAGATCACCCACGTGGTGCGTGGCGAAGACCACATCAACAATACCCCGCGCCAGATCAACATCTACAAGGCGCTGAACGCGCCGGTACCGGAATTTGCCCACGTCTCCATGATCCTGGGTGACGACGGCGCCAAGCTCTCCAAGCGCCACGGCGCCGTCTCCGTCATGCAGTACCGCGACGACGGTTACCTGCCGGATGCGCTGCTGAACTATCTGGTGCGTCTGGGCTGGTCCCACGGGGATCAGGAGATCTTCACTCTGGACGAGATGATCAAGCTGTTCAGCCTGGATGCCATCTCCAAGTCCGCCTCCGCCTTCAACACCGACAAGCTCTTGTGGCTGAACAACCACTACATGCGCAGCCTGGATCCGGCCTATGTGGCCAAGCACCTGGCCTGGCACATGGAACACCAGCAGATCGACACCAGCAATGGCCCGGCGCTGGCCGAGGTAGTCACCCTGCTGGCCGAGCGCTGCAACACCCTGGTCGAGGTGGCTGCCCAGAGCCGCTACCTGTTCGAAGAGTACGAGGCCATCGACGAAGCGGCAGCCAAGAAGCACCTGCGCGGTGTGGCTGCCGAGCCGCTGGCTCTGGCCAAGACCAAGCTGGCGGCCCTGGAGACCTGGACCACCGAGGCGCTGCACGAGCTGATTGAAGCGACCGCCGCCGAGCTGGGTCAGGGCATGGGCAAGGTCGGCATGCCGCTGCGTGTGGCCGTCACCGGTCTGGGCCAGTCTCCTGCCATCGATGCCGTGATGGCGCTGGTGGGCAAGGAGCGGGTCCTCGCCCGCATCGACCGCGCTTTGGCGTATATCGAAGCGCGCATGGCCGCCGAGTAAGCTTGCCGCCGCACATTGCCGTCACCGGTCTGGGGTAATCTTTCCCCTGCCATCGACGCCGTGATGGCGCTGGTGGGCAAGGAGCGGGTCCTCGCCCGCATCGACCGCGCTTTGGCGTACATCGAAGCGCGCATGGCCGCTGCATAAACATCGGCCATGGCATGAAAAGGGCCCCCTGACGGGGGCCCTTCGTATTTTGGCCTCAAGCGGATTTGCGACGTAAAACAGCGACATAGCGACGAGGTTGGCGGTAAAAACAGCTAACTGCCTGAATTTTGACTAAACGCTCCAGCGGGCGAGAATTTTGGGTTGACAGCAAAGCGGGTGATGCCTATCATGCGCCTCCGTTGCCAGAGATAACTTTGGTGGCGCCGAGGTGAGTTGGGGTTATAGCTCAGCTGGGAGAGCGCTTGCATGGCATGCAAGAGGTCCGCGGTTCGATCCCGCGTAGCTCCAC
>NZ_MKUI01000009.1:6110-6387 GCF_001898585.1 Aeromonas sp. 62-46
TGGAATCCAAGGGGTTATAGCTCAGCTGGGAGAGCGCTTGCATGGCATGCAAGAGGTCCGCGGTTCGATCCCGCGTAGCTCCACCAGGTTCCCGATTGATATGAAGTACCCAGGGCAGTGCGGTGTGTATCACCCAGGCCGACCTTTGTGGGGTTATAGCTCAGCTGGGAGAGCGCTTGCATGGCATGCAAGAGGTCCGCGGTTCGATCCCGCGTAGCTCCACCATTATTGAGGATGAATGGCCGCCAGAACCATTCATTCGGTACCGAATTTGGGG
>NZ_MKUI01000009.1:6465-32246 GCF_001898585.1 Aeromonas sp. 62-46
TATAGCTCAGCTGGGAGAGCGCTTGCATGGCATGCAAGAGGTCCGCGGTTCGATCCCGCGTAGCTCCACCATCTTTCGCAAGAAAGCACCAAGGCCACCGCATCGCGGTGGCCTTTTTGTTTGCCTGTCATTTGGATTTCCCATGATCTCGCCCTTTGTATTTGTCTGGCAAATGGCGCTTCACCCTGTCCGCGAGGGCATCAGCGGCCCTGGCCGCCGCTGACGGGGGTGAGGGGGGGATTGGCGCCGATGCCGCCATGGCCATGGCGCGGGCTGCACGATGCCATCCTCTGCCGCGTGGCGGTTGGCTCGTTCGGCAGCCTGCGATGGTGCTTCACCCTGTCCGCGAGGGCATCAGCGGCCCTGGCCGCCGCTGACGGGGGTGAGGGTGGGGATTGGCGCCGATGCCGCCATGGCCACGGTGCGGGCTGCGCGATGCCATCCTCTACCGCGTGGCGGTTGGTTCGTTCGGCAGCCTGCGGGATACGCTATCCGGCCCCTGGTGTCAGCACCGGGTTTCCCCGTCGGCAGGGTGCCAGCCCCCCGGGAAAGGGGCGGGGTGGGGCAACAAGGTATTTATTAGTCCCATGATGTGGCCCTTTGCATTTGTTTTTCAAATGGCCCTGGCACAAAAAAAGCCCGCGATCATCGCGGGCTTTGCACCTGGCATCGAGGATGCCGCGTCTTAGCGACGGCGCCGCCAGGCGAGCGGCAACAGGGCCAGCAGCAGGGCGCCCATGGCGCCACCCCCCCCCTTGCTCGCTTCTTTGAGCTTGAGGTCGACGATGACGGGGTCGTGGTCCGAGGCGCTGAAGGGGTTGTCCGACTTGATGAGATCGCCGGTGTAGGCGCTGCCATATTCGAACAGGTTGCTCTCGAAGGAGTTGATGTGCCAGTCGGCCACCGCCACCACCTTGTCAGCCAGCGCCGGGTTGGCGAGGGCGTAGTCCAGGGTGCCGAGCTCGGCCTCGTAGCTGTAGGAGATGGCCTTCTCCTGGTTGAACTTGACGTTCAGATCCACCAGGCCGTAACCCTTGGCCACCGTCTGGCCCATCTGCTCATAGGGCTTGTCGCCGATGTAGGTGTGGGAGGCGGATCGGATCTGGCGCTCCCCCGCGACCGGCGCATAGTCGGTCAGCACCCGGATGGGATCCTCCTTGGCGTAGGAGTTGAAGTCCCCCACCAGCAGCACCTGGCCAGGCATCTTGCTCACCGCCTCCCCCAGCACCTTGGCGGCGCTCACCCGAAACTCGGTGCACTTGCCCTGCAGATCCGCAGGCTCCGTCTTGCCATCCCCGTTCTCATAGCAGCCCGACCCCTTGGACTTGAGGTGGTTGACCACCAGGGTCAGGGGGGCGTCGCTGCCCGCCACGGTGAAGCGCTGGACCAGGGAGTCCCGCTGACCGGCGCTCTTGGTGACGCCGCCCGTGGTGTAGCGCTGCTGGGGCAGGGGGATGACGTCGGCATCCCCGCTCGGGGTGAGCAGGGCGGGGCGGTAGATCATGGCCACCATGATGGCGTCGCCGCCAAAGAAGCGATCCTCCGTGAGCAGGGCCTTGGGCAGGGTGACGAAGGCGTAGTGCTTGCTCGCCTCCTTCTGCCTGGCGTTGAGGCTCTCCACCAGATCGTGGAGGGCGGCGTGCTCGTCAAAGCCGTTGTTCTCCATCTCCATCAGGCCGAGCAGGTCGGCGTCCATTTCGGTGATGGCGTTGACGATCTTGGCGCGCTGCAACTGGAACTCCTCCAGGCTCTTGGCGCCGCGGTTGCAACCCTTGGCGCTGTCCGCATCCGCCTGATCCGCACAGAGCACGTTGAGGGCGCCCCCCACGCTGGAGTGGCTGGTGAAGTAGTTGAGCACGTTGAAGCTGCCGATGCGCAAGTCAGTGCCATCCACGCGGGCCGGGGCGCTCTGGCGGTCGTTGTCGCCGGTGCGCAGCAGATCCCCCGCGGTGATGGTCTGATCCCGGGGCACGATCAGGCGGTACTCGTTGTAGCTGTAGCCGACCATGGCCTCCAGATTGATCGGGGCATCGCCGATGCGCAGGTAACCCTGCTCCGGCTCCCAGGCGGGCAGCCAGGGGAGCTTGCCGTCCCCCGCCTTGAAGTCCGACTCGAGGAAGACGCGGTTGCTGGCGTTGGCCTCGGCCAGCGCCACGGCCTCGGGGCTGCTCGCCACATGGAGCTGGGTCGGCTTCATCAGCGGGGCGCCGTGAGCGAGCACCAGGTTGTTGCGCCGGGCGGCATAGTCGTAGCTGAAGTTGCGGCTTATCTTGAGGGCGCTGTCGGCGTCAAGGCGCACCCGCATCCCTTCGTGACGCTCCAGGGCCCGGGCCAGGGTTTCCCCCTCCAGTACCCGCAGCGCCGTGGCGGCCGGGGCGGTGCCCTGGGCCAGGGTCGTCAGGCGCGGCGTGCTGCCGTCAAACAGGGGCTTGAGCTGGGTGTGGCCGTAATACTCCTCGACCTTGGCCTCCAGACAGACCAGGGCGCCCGGCTGGATGTCCGGGTACTTGCTGGCGAAGTTCTTGTCGTTGAGGTAGACGAAAATGCCGTCCGACGTCTCGGGGTTGCCGTCCCCCTGCACATCCAGCAGGTAGAAGCCCTTGTTGAGGCTTTCCCCCAGACCCGAGACTACCGCCTTGACCGAGACGCTCTGGGCGCTTTCGAACTGATCGTCCGGGACGAGGGGGCTCTTGTCGCCACTGCCCTGGATGGCGGGGATGGGGGTGAGGGCACTGTCGGCCGGGCAACTGAAGCCGGCGGCGTAGAGAGAGGGGGACGCGAGCGCGAGCCCCACGGCCAGCGACAGCAGGGTAGGTGTTCCTTTCATGGGTATTCCTTTTTTTATTTTTGCCAGTGTTTCCATAGCCTTGGCATCGTGGCCAAGGGCGCGCATTGTCACATTTCTGGCAGCTCTGACCAGTGAACCAACGCACATTATGAGGAGACAAAGGAGCCCATCTGCCATTTTTTGACGTGGCTAACAGTTTGATATTGATGATCTATTTGTCATCAGGTGGGAGCGAAAAGTGTGAGGCGGCCAGCATTCACATATTTTCCTTCGAGAATAAAGATTGAGCAGTGGTCACTTGCTTCCTATACTCGAGCCGTTCCTCACGGAACCCAGGCAAAGGGCAAACCGGCAGTGATGCCGGGACGCAAAGCCTCCGATCTGTCCCATCCGGGCCAGACAGCGGGGTTACCCAGGGTGACTTGAGGGTTTGTGGCCCGTCCATGGCCTGTTGTCGCTCCCTTGTTCCCTGTTGCGATTGCGCTTTTCCCGGTATTGAAGCCAAGACAAAACAAGGAAGATAACAATATGCAACAGATCTTGAGGCCCAGCAGGCTTGCCATGCTGGTCGCCCTTGCGGCCGTCCCTGCCTGGGCGCAGGCCGCTTACCCCGCCTATCAGGCCGGCACCGCCTACAAGGCTGGCGACATCGTCAGCAACGCAGGCGCCCTCTATGAATGCAAGGAATTCCCTTACTCCGGCTGGTGCGGCGCGTCCCCCTATCACTACGCCCCCGGGGTGGGGGTGGTCTGGGCCGATGCCTGGAAGCTGTATGGTGGCGAGGTGCCGCCGCCGGCCCTGGTCGTCGCCATCGGCTCCCCCGCCGTGGGTGCCAGCGTCAGCGAGGGGGCCAGTGTGGCCCTGGCGGTGACGCTGAGCGGCCCGGTCACGGCGCTCGCCCGGGTGGAATACCTCATCGACGGCGCTCTGGTCGCCACCGCCACGGCTTCTCCCTGGAGTGCCAGCTGGTCTGCCGCCGGTGCGGGCAATCACGCCCTCAAGGCCCGGGCGCTGGATAAAGACGGCAAGGTGCTGAGCGAGGCGGATTCGAGCTTCAAGGTCGCCGCCGTGGTGGCGCCAGAGGCGCCCAGGGTGAGCATCGCAAGCCCCGCCGCCGGTGCCAGGGTGACCCTGGGCCGCGCCCTCACCGTGAGCGGCAATGTCACCGATGCCAATGACGACGTCGCCAAGGTCGAGCTCTTCGTGAATGGCCAGAAGGTGGGCGAGGACACCAGCGCCCCCTGGCAACTGAGCTGGACGCCCCAGAACAAGGGGCTGACCGGCCTCAAGCTGGTGGCGACCGACAAGAGCAACCTCTCTGGCGAGTCGGCCCAGGTGGACGTGCAGGTGGAAGAGGCGGCCCTGCCCCCTACCGGTGGCAACCTCTCCTGCGACGTGCGCCAGATCTACCGCGCCGACGGCAGCGAGTGCATGGGCGATGACCACGGCCGCCGCGTCATCGGGTATTTCACCTCCTGGCGCACCGGCAAGAACGGCCTGCCCGCCTACCTGGTGAGTGACATTCCCTGGGACAAGATCACCCACATCAACTACGCCTTCGCGGCGGTGGACGAGCAGAGTCACACCATCAAGGTGGATGACGCCGCCACCAAGCTGACCTGGAACGGGGTGCCGGGCGCCGAGATGGATCCGGAGTTCGCCTATCAGGGTCACTTCAACCTGCTGTCGAAGTACAAGAAGCAGTACCCGGACGTGAAGACCCTCATCTCCGTCGGGGGCTGGGCCGATACCCGCGGCTTCTACGCCGCCACTACCAAGGGCGACTGCTCGGTCAACACCGCCGGCATCAACGCCTTTGCCGACTCGGCCGTGGGCTTCATCCGCCAGTACGGCTTCGATGGGGTGGATATCGACTACGAGTACCCCACCTCCATGAAGGATGCGGGCAACCCCAACGATTTCCCGCTCTCCAACCAGTGTCGCGGCAAGCTCTTTGCGAACTATGAAGTGCTGATGAAGACCCTGCGCAACAAGCTCGACAGCGCCGGCACCGAGGACGGTCGCAAGTACATGCTGACCATCGCCTCGCCGGCCTCGGCCTACCTGCTGCGCGGCATGGAAAACTTCCAGGTCACCCAGTACCTCGACTACGTCAACCTGATGACCTATGACTTCCACGGTGCCTGGAACCACTTCGTCGGTCACAACGCCGCCCTGTTCGACAACAAGGCGGATCCCGAGTTGTCCCAGTGGGGTGTCTACACCCAGGCCCAGTTTGGCGGCATCGGCTATCTCAACTCCGCCTGGGCGGCACACTACTTCCGGGGGGCCCTGGCGGCGGGCAAGATCAACATAGGGGTGCCCTATTACACCCGTGGCTGGCAGGGGGTCACCGGTGGCACCCACGGTCTGGGTGGCAAGGCGGCGCTGCCGAGCCAGAGCGATTGCCAGCCGGGCACCGGTGGCAGCACCATTCCGTGCGGCAACGGGGCGGTGGGCATCGACAACATCTGGCATGACCTTGACAAGAACGGCAAGGAGATCGGCGGCGGCGCCGTGCCCATGTGGCATGCCAAGAACCTGGAGCACGCCGCCAGCCTCGGCATCACCACCTTACCGAGCTACGGCCAGGCCTGGGGTCTGGATCCCAACAACCCGGCCCACGTGATGCAAGGCCAGTATGTGCGTTACTACGACGACAAGGCCCATGCGCCCTGGCTCTGGAACGAGCAGAAGAAGGTGTTCCTCTCCACCGAAGATGAAGAGTCCATGGGTCACAAGCTCGACTACATCGTCAAGCGGGGTCTGGGGGGCGTCATGTTCTGGGAGATGGCGGGGGACTATGACTTCGACGCCGCGAAGAACGAGTACGTGATGGGCAGCACCCTCACCAGCCTCGCCTACGAGAAGTTCAGCAAGGCCGACAAGGCGGCCCTGAAGCAGAACGATCTGCCGGCTCCGGCTGCCCAACTCGACATCGGCGTGAGCCTCTCCGGCTTCAAGGAAGGGGACTCCAACTACCCGATCAACCCGACCCTCAAGCTCACCAACAAGTCGACCCAGACCATTCCGGGTGGCACCCGCATCGAGTTCCTGGTCCCCACCTCTACCTCAGACACCATCACCGACCAGAGCGGCATGGGGCTGAAAGTGGTGGAGAGCGGTGGCAACCAGAACTCGGACGGCATCGCCAATGAGAAGGACTTCCACAAGGTGGCTCTGACGCTGCCGGCCTGGAAAGCCTGGACGCCGGGCACCGACGTGGAAGTGGCCATGACCTACTACCTGCCGGCCGCCGGCGTGCCGAGCGGCATGCGCCTGATTGCCGGCAGCCAGACCATAGGCCTGAAGTCCGACTTCCCGGCCCTGGCCGAGGCGGTGCTGGGCGGCAGTGGCGGTGGTGACGGCGGTAGCGGTGGCACCACCTGTGCCAGCCAGAACGTCAACCCGGTGGACTACAATGCCTATCCGGCCTGGCCGCGCGGGGATCACGCCAATGGCAACGACCGCATGACCAACGGCAAGGCGGTGTGGCAGGCCAACTGGTGGACCAGCAGCGAGCCCAAGGCGGGCGATGGCAGCTGGAAACTGATATGCAGCTACTGAGTTGTCCAGGCTGCTATACCAGCAGCGAACTCAGAGTGGGCGACGGCAGCTGGAAGCTGGTGTGCAGCTACTGATGACCGTTTGAGCGGCAGGCCGGCACTTTGCATGGCCTGTTCTCTCGCAAGGCAATGACCCAATCCGGAGCCCAGGCTCCGGATTTTTTTGTGCCTTGTATCAGGAGAAGGAGGGGGAAAAGGGCAGGGGCGGTGCCATAAAAAAGACCGCTCCGAAGAGCGGCCAATTGCCACCAAGGCAATCTGCGGGGTGACCCCCTTGTCGATGTGTCGCGGCCCGGATGCCGAGTCGGGGAGATCCCCACCCCGCCAGCCGGGCCGCGCAGCTTTATTGGGTGACGGCGCCGCCCTGCTGCTCTTTCAAGAAGCTGATCCAGGGGGAAGCACGACCACTGACGTTGCCATTCTGGGCGGCCTGAGTGAAGGCGGAGAGCGCCTCCTTGGGCTTTTGCTGCTCAAAATAGGCGACCCCGGTCAGGAACTTCAGGTCCGCCCGCTGCTCGCCGTTGGCGTTGGCGGCAGGCTTGGCGGCGAAGGCCACCAGATCCTGGTAGCGCTTGCTCTGGATCATCATGCGCGCCATCTTGAGCTGCAGCTCGGCATTGGGGGCCAGCTTGTAGGACTTGGCCAGGGTGTCGATGGCCGGGTCCAGCTCCTTGGCCTGATGCCAGTAGTTGGCCAGCGTCTTGTAGTTGGCCGCGGTGCTCTCGATCTGCCCCTCCTTCATGGCCTTCTCCATCACGCGAGCGGCGCGGTGGGGAATGCCGGCGAAGGCGAGGTAGTTGGCGAGCCGCTGCAACTCGTTGGCTTCGGTCAGCATGCCGAGGTTGTAGGCCCCTTCCAGTGCCGCCAGGGCCTTGGCATCGTTGCCCGCCTGCATGTGCATGGCCGAGAGCTGGGTCCAGTACTTCTTCTTCTCCGGGTAGCGGTCCACCAGGGCGGTCAGCACCTCGGTAGCCGGCTTGTACTGTTTCAGCTCGTAGTGGGCCGCCATCTTCAGCAGGTACCAGGACTCCGGCGCCTTGCCCGCGGAGAGCTTGATCGCGTTGTCCACCGCCGGAATGGCTTCCCGGTACTGCTTGAGCTGCACATGGGCGTTGGCCAGGGTGATGTAGGCGTGCGGGGTCGGCTTCTCGTCCTTGCCGAGGTTTGCGAACCACTCCTTCATGGTGTTGATGGAACCCTTGAAGTTCCCCTCCGCCATGTAGAGCTGGGCCAGGTTGTAGCGCACCTGCTGGGCCACCGGGGGCGGCAGGCCGCCGGTGGCGATGGCGTCGGCGAAGTACTTGGTCGCCTGACCGTACTTCTCCTGCTGCGCCGCCACGAAGCCCAGGGTCTGCAAAATGACCCCCTTGTCGTAGACCCGCTCGCCGGCGCCGGACAGCGCCTCCTGCAGCTTGGCATTGGCCTCGCCGTATTTCTTCTCGGTGATCAACGCCTGGGCCTTGTTGACCGCGCGGTAGGCGCGGTCAGACAGGGCGGGTTGTTCGGCGGCCCAGGTGGCGGTGCTGAGCAGCACCGCCATGGCCACCGGGGCGAGGATCAGGGTATGTAACTTTTTCATCGCCACCCTCCTTAGTTGGTCGCAAACTCGATCTCTTGCTGCATGCGACTGGCCTGCGGCTTGCCGTCCACCATGGCCGGCTTGAAGGTCCACTTGGCGATGGTCTGGCGCGCCGCCTTGCCGAGGTCATAGCTGCGGGGCTCTTCCTTGACGATGCGGATGTTGCTCACGGTACCGCGCTCGGTGACGGTGAACTCCACCAGCACCTTGCCGGACGCAAGACCGGCCAGGGCCGCCTTGCGGGGCATCATGGGCTCGAAGGTCGCCATCGGGATGGCGCCGTTGTTGCCGCCCATGCCGCCGCCACCGCCGCCGGTGCTGTAGGCACCCAGGGCGTTGCCGCCACCGATGTTGACCGGGATGTCGAGTTTGGGCATGTCCATGGGGGAGCTGTCCATCTTCGGCCTGTCCGTGCTCGCCACCTCCATCTCGGGCGGGGGCGGCGGGCGTTTCGGGGGCGGCGGTTTGGGCAGTTCCCGTTGTTTCTCTTGCAAGGTCTCCTGAGGCTTGAGGCGGATGAAGTCGGTCATGGTGACGTCCTCCCGCTCCGTCAGCTCCCGGTGATCCGGCGTGATGAGCTTGTTCATTCCCAGGAACAGGAAGAACACCACCACGCAGGAGACCGCTAACGATATCAGGTATCTCATGGCATTCGCTCCGGCATCAGCTGCTCTTGTCGGCGGCGATGGAGATGTTCTGGACACCGGCCATGCGGATCTGGTCCATGACCTGCACCACCAGACCGGAACGGGATTCGCTGTCGGCCTGGATCACCACGGCGCTTTCCGGGTTCTCTGCCCGCAGCCGCTCGATGTTGGCACGCACGGCACCCACTTCGACGATGCGCTTGTCGACCCAGACCTGGCCGTTCTCGCGGACCGCGACCATGATGTTCCCCTTCTTCACCGTCTCGGCCGTGCTGGCGCTCGGGCGGTTGATCTCCACGCCGGACTCCTTGACGAACGAGGTGGTGACGATGAAGAAGATCAGCATGATGAACACGATGTCCAGCATGGGGGTCAAATCGATGGCCGCCTCGTCAGCACCGCTGTCGCTGTGACGTTTTCTCATGGCAAAAACTCCTTGCTTGTTCTGTGCCCCGGCGGGCATGGCCCGGCCGGGGATGTGCATCCTGCATCAGCCGTGTTTCAGGTTGTCTTCCAGCTTTTGCACGGCCAGCTTGGCCTTGTGATCGAGCCGGCTGACAAAAAACAGGCCGGAAAGGGCGGCAATCATGCCCGCCATGGTCGGTACCGTCGCCTTGGAGATCCCCGAGGCCATCGCCCTGGGGGAGCCGGTGCCGGTGATGGCCAGGGTATCGAACACCTGCACCATGCCTACCACGGTCCCGAGCAGCCCCATCAGTGGGCAGAGGGCGATCAGCACCTTGATGACCGGCATCCCCTTGTCCACCGCCATGGCGACCTGGGAGACCAGCTCGCGGCGGATCTGCCTGGCGGACCAGGAGAGGTGATCGGTGCGGGCCAGCCAGGCCGTCTTGGTCTGTTTCACCTGCTGGGGATAGACCGCCATGAAGTAGAACCAGCGCTCCAGCAGCAGGGCCCACATCATCAGGGTCAGGAAGAACAGGGCGACCAGCACGTCGCCCCCCAATCCCAGAAACCGGCGGACCGATTCGACTTCTTCAATCAACCAGAACCACATTGGTGACTCCTTAGGCTGCGGCTTTGGCGGCGTGCAGACGTTCCTGATAACGGGCAACGAAACCGGCGCTCTGCTCTTCCAGTACCTGGATCAGACGGCGGCTCTGGGTCTGCACGATGGTGTAGAGGAACAGCATGGGCACGGCCACGACCAGACCCTGCATGGTGGTCACCAGGGCCTCGGAGATACCGCCCGCCATCAGCTTGGGATCACCGGTACCGAACAGGGTGATGGCCTGGAAGGTGGCAATCATCCCGACCACGGTACCCAGCAGGCCCAGCAGCGGGGCGACGGAGGCGATCAGCTTGATGAGGCTGATGCCCTTCTCCAGCTTGGGCACGTTGCGCAGGATGATCTCGTCGAGCTTGGATTCCAGATCCTCGATGTTGTCACCCCGGTGATCCTGGTAGGCACCCAGCATCTCGCCGATGGGGTTGCCCTTGATGATCTGCTCGGATTTCAGTTGCTTGCGCATGGCACCGCCGATGAGGGAGAGACGGGCACCGCAGAACAGGGCCAGCAGGGTACCGATGACACCCAGCGCCAGGATCACGTAGCCCACGGAGCCACCCTGATCGATGCGCTCCTTGAGGGTCGGCGACTGCACCAGCAGGGAGAGGATCACGCCACGGGACGGGTCGATGAAGATGGGTTCGACGCTGCCGCCACCCTGTTCAAACTTGGCGACCGGTTCCAGCACCGCGTTCTCGGGCTGGCGGGAGAGTTGCTCGAACTTGCCGGTCTCCGGCACGAAGGTGAGGTACTTGCCTTCGGAGACGGTGTTGAACTCACCGATCTGGGTGACGGTCTTCTCGGCCTGGTTGCCCTCGCCGTAGACCACGGTGGCCGGGATCTGGCTCACCTTGCCACCGTCGACCATGCGGCTGAGGGTGGTGGTCCAGAAGGCGGTCAGGTCATCGCTGGAGGGCAGCTCCTTGCTCTCGGCCAGGCGGGTCAGCAGGGCGGTCTGCTCCGGATGCTCGACCCGGCGGGCAGAGGCGTTGAAGATCCCCTTGAACTCGCCGGCGAACTGGCGCAGCACGCCAAACATCTCGCCCATGTTGCCGGAGCGCTGGCGCAGGGTCTCGGTCAGCTCGGTGAGCTGCTTGTCGTTGGCATCGAAGGTGGCCTTGAGCTTTTCGCCCCTGGCGACTTCGGCGGCGAGATCCGCCTTGGCCTTGGCGAGCAGGGCCCCTTGTTCGTTCTTGTCAGCCAGGAAGCGGGCTTCCCGCTCCTTGTTGAGCTGGGATTCGCTGGTGCTGGCGGCCTTGACCTGATTGATCAGGGCGTTGAGATCCACCGGCTTCTCGGCGGCGGTCACCGGCAGGGTGACCAGGGTAGCGCCCGCGATCAGCGAGGCGATGGCAAGTTTGATTCCTTTCATGATGCTTTCTCCGCAGTTTGAACCGGCAGCTTGATGAGGGCGGGGGGCGCCTGCTTCTTCGCGATGCGAAGGCCTTGTTCAACCGCACTGCGATACTCCTGGGGCAGTACTTCCCACTGGCGGGTCTTCTTGTTCCACATGCCGGTCTCGTTGCCATCCGGGGACTGGTAGAGCAGGGCGATGCGGCCGACGCGCAGGAACTCGTAGGTCTTCTCGTCCCCATCCTTGTCCAGGCTCGCCTTGTAGGCTTCGATGGTGCGGCTGAAGCCCTCCTCGATCTGGTAGGCCTCGAGGATCTTGCGGTACTTCTCGGAGATGGTGACGTCGGCCCGGTTCATGAGATCGGTCAGGGCCGCCACGCGGTCCTCACGCTCCACCTTCTGGAACGGCAGGTCCAGGGAGACGAACTGCTCGAGGGAGTCGATCATCTTGAGCATCAAGGGCACCACTTCGGTGCTGGTCTGGTCGATCTGGGCGATCTGCTTTTGCATGGAGGCGAGTTCGGCGCTCTGGGAGTCGACCATCTTGCCCACTTGCTCGTTGTAGGCGCGCAGGCTGTCCACCTGGCGCAGGGCGGCCTTGTACTGGGCCAGGGCAGACTCGGCAGACTCGGCGTAGCTGTCGATCTTCTGCTGGGAAACTTTGGATGCATTGTCGGTGGCGGCTTGAGCGTCCACGGCCTGACCGGCGGTGGCGGCACTCAGATTGAAGCTGGTCAGCAAGGCAGCCGAAATCAGGCTGCCGAGGAGCGCTTTCTTCATTGTAATTGTCCTTGTTTTCATAGGATTACCCTATCTCCGTAACTTCCTTGGGACCTTGGGCAAAGCCGGCCCGAACGGGCCGGCTTGTGGTTTGCTGGTGGATTAGAACTTCTGGCTGTAGTCGAGGTAATAGATGCGACCGTCGATGCTGTAGAGCTCGTCGTCATAGGTGAAGCCATCGCTCTCGAGGGACGGGCCCACGTTGAACATGTTCTTCACGCCGACCTGGATCTTGCCGTTCCAGGGCGCTTCCACGCCGACGTTCAGGTTCCAGGTGGTCTGGGACGCGATGTGGCCCACTTCCTCACCGGTATCGGCGATGTAGTCCTGGCTCTGGGAGTCGATGTAGTTGGCACTCAGGTAGGTATCCATGTTCCACCATTGGGGAACGTTGACACCCACACCGGAGCTGAAGCGCATCTGGGGCAGACCGTTCTGGCCGATCTTGTCGATGACGGGACCACCGGCGTACAGACCTTCCTTGTATTTCAGGATGTAGGTACCGCCCAGGTCATAACGCACGGTGGCGTAGTTCAGGTCGTAGGTGTAATCCACTTTCAGGTCGAGGCCGGAGGTCTCGAGGGTCCCCAGGTTGACCATGGGCGCGATGGCGTTGCTGATCTTGCCCTGGCTGTTGCGGGTGATGCTGCTGGAGCTGCCGCTGTTCAGTTCGTCATAGATGAGAGACTGCAGGGAGTTCAGCTGGATCACGTCCTCGATCTTGATGGTGTAGTAGTCCAGGGAGAGGTTCAGGTCATCCACCGGGCTGTAGGCCACCCCGAAGTTCCAGGTGTCCGCGGTCTCTTCCTTCAGCTCCTCGTTGGAGGTACGGGTGGTGTCGTACTGGCGGTTCGGGCAGTCAGCCGCGGAGATGCCGTTGGCCTCGCAGTAGACGTAATCCTTCGCCCAGTCGGCAGAGAAGGAGTCAGCCGAGTAGAGATCGCTCAGGCTGGGGGCGCGGAACGAACGGGACCAGGAGGTGCGCAGCATCAGGTTGTCCAGCGGCTGGTAACGCAGGCTTGCCTTGGGGGAGAAGGCGCTGCCGAAGTCGCTGTACTTGTCGAAGCGACCGGCCACGTTCAGCTCGATCTGCTCGGTGATGGGCACCAGGGACTCGATGTAGGCGGCAGTCACGTCACGCACGCCACCGGAGGAGTTGCCGGAGGAGCCGATGATGTTGCCGGCTTCGGACTGGGCGTCGTACTTGTCGGCATAGACCCAGTCGTTGTACTCGGCACCGGCGTACCAGCTGACCGGACCGGCCGGCAGTTCACCCATGTCCCACTGGACACCGGCGTACCACTGGTAGAAGTCCATGGTGGAGCGGCGGCTGGTGTCGGCGGCCATGGAGGCCGTGGTGGAGGCGTCGAACTCGCCACCGACGAACTTGCCGTCTGCGACCGCCTGCTGGGCGGCGGACTTCAGCACGTAACCGGTACCGTTCTCCTTGTTGTCGGTCTTGGAGTACATGTAGCCGGCGTTCCACTGCATGTCGCCGACGCTTTCGGTGGCGATGGTGCCTTCGAAGCCGAGGTTCATGCTGCCGGTGGTGTCGGTGACATAGTTGTCACGGGGACCGACGTTGCTGAAGCGGTAGTAGGCGTAGGCAGCCTCACCCAGACCCTGGGTGGCGGCGGCATCCAGGCCGTTGTCGGCGAAGAACTGGGCATTCTTCGGGTTGGCCGGGTCAATGGTGAAGGCACCGGCGGCCGGGGCGAAGCGGCCGAAACTCTCGACTCGGGAGCCGATGATCTGCGGCACGAAGTCCACGTTGTCGTTGATGTGGTAGCGACCGTTTACGTACAGGGTGTCACGGCTGCGGGAGGCCGTGGTGGCCGCGACCTGGCCGTAGTTGAAGTTACAGCCACCCTCGAACCCGACGAAGGGCTCCTTGCATGAGCCGTCGGCATTGGTGGCGCCGGCCAGGGGGCCGTATTTCCAGATGGGGTCGCCGTTGGCGTCAAGACCCGTGATCCCTTCCACGTTGCGGCCGTAGGGGCTCGGGGAGTCGTTGCCCTGTTTGGAGAGATAGTCACGATCCCGGGCGTAGATGACGTCCTTCTTGTCGTGCTCGTAGACCGCCATCAGGGAGCCCTTCTCGCCGGCCACCCCTGCCACGATGGAGCCGCTCTTCTCGTCGCCGCCTTCTTCGCTCGGGGAGCCAATGCGGCCCTGGAAGTCCAGCCCTTCGTAGCCCTCTTTGAGCACCACGTTGATCACGCCACCAATGGCGTCGGAACCGTAGATGGCGGAGCCGCCGTCCAGGTTGACCTCGACCCGCTCAACGGCGGCCATGGGGATGGTGTTGAGGTTGATGGAGGTGCCGCCCATGGTGGGGGAACCCGCTACCCGCTTGCCGTTCAGCAGAACCAGGGTACGCTCGGAACCCAGGCCGCGCAGGCCGACGGTGGATTGGGACTGGAAGGAGCTGCCGGAGGCAGGGGAGACGCCGCCAAAGGAGTTGTAGGAGGCTTGCTTGAGGTAATCGGCGACGGTCTGCTGACCGGATTGCTCGATTTTCGCCTTGGTCACGGAGACGACCGGGGTGGCGCCTTCCACATCGACCCGGGAGATCCGCGAGCCGGTGACCTTGATTTTTTGCAGTTTTTCTACGTTCTGGCCCTCTTCGGCCAGGACAGGGGTGGCCACAACTGCCGCGCTCGCCAAGGCAAACGCTACGGCAGCAGAGAGTCTGCTTTTCCTAAGCATCGCTAGTATCCTTCCTGATTGTTTATTGTTTGCTTCCATTACCGCCCTCGTTGGAGCGGTGCGTAAGGCTTATCAAGGTTTGGTTATGGACGTCAAATGGAGCGGCGGGGATGGGGGCTGCAGGGGGAATTAGATGGGAATATGCACTTGATGGAATATTTTTGGCGTTTTATTCCGTAAATGCCGCGTCAAATTATGTAAAGATGTTGTTAAGTTCGATTTTTACAATTTTATTGATTATTTTTGAACTTATCGATAAGTCGCTTGTCACTCCAGTGTCGATATCGAGAAATCGGTTTTTTGCAGTATTTTCATCTGCTTTTATGGCGAGAGCGTTTTCCGGGGAACGGAGGGTGGGGGCGGCTATCCCTCTTCTTTTATAGGTAAATGAGAAAATAACCCGAATTGTTCTTAACCTGTTGATTTTGTTCTACTTGGCATGGATTAAAACACCTGTGTAATTAATTTTTTAATAATTAAAATCGAGTTTGACGGGTCGGCGTAGCAGTTTTTTATATTGAAGTTGGGTTTTTTGGAAAAAATCATCCGCGGGATATGCTGCGGGGGGACATTCCCGGTCGCAGACAGGGTTCTACTTGATTTTTGTTGCAGAGCTTTTACAGTGACCGAGCCGGATTGTCTGCCAATGCCAGTCAATTCAGTGAGTAATGCCAGGTAAGGATAGGCCCGTCACCGGATGTGACTGGCCATAAAAGAACAACAAGGACGAGGTTCCACCATGCTGTCGTATTTCCTACGTCGGATGCTTTTGATCATCCCGACGTTTCTCGGTATCACCCTGCTCGTCTTCACCATCACCCGCTTCGTGCCGGGCGGCCCGGTTGAGCGCATGCTGCTGCAGGCGCAGGTCTCGCAAAACGAGTCCGGCCGCTCCAGTGGCAGCAAGGGGGCGCAGGCACTCTCCGACGAACAGATTGAAGAGCTCAAGGCGTTCTACGGCCTCGACAAGCCCATGCTGGTCGCCTACTGGGACTGGTTGCAGAAGCTGGCGGTGCTGGATCTCGGGGAGTCGACCCGTTATTACGAGCCGGTGTGGGATCTCATCAAGGAGAGGTTGCCGGTAACCGCCTTCTTCGGGCTCGCCACCTTTCTGCTGAGTTATGCCGTCTCCATCCCGCTCGGGGTGGCCAAGGCGCTCAGGCACAACAGCCGCTTCGATTCCCTGAGCTCGATGCTCATCTACATGGCCTATGCGCTGCCCGCCTACGTGGTGGGGATCTTCCTCATCACCGTCTTTGCGTTCCATCTGGAGTGGTTGCCCATGGGGGGCTTCCCGGGGGACGAGTTTGACGGGATGGAGAGCAGCTGGGATCAGATCCACACCGTCTTCGCCCACGCCCTGCTGCCCCTCATCGCCTACGCCATCGGGGATTTCGCCATCCTCACTATGACCATGAAGAACAGCCTGATGGAGAACCTGTCGGCGGATTATGTGCGCACCGCCGTGGCCAAGGGGTTGCCGTTTCGCAAGGCGGTGACCGATCACGCCATGCGCAACAGCCTGATCCCCATCGCGAGTCACTTAGGGTCGGTGCTCACCGTCTTCTTCGGGGGCTCCTTCCTCATCGAGACCATCTTCAACATCGACGGCATCGGCCTGCTCGGTTACGAGGCCATCGTCGAGCGGGATTACCCCACCGTCATGGGCATTCTGGCCATCACCTCCATGCTGATGCTGGTGGGCAACATTGTCTCCGACATCTGCGTTGCCCTGGTCGATCCCCGCGTGCGGTTTGGAGAGTGAGCATGAACCTGAATCCGGTAACTCTGAAAAAACTCAAGCGCTTCAAGTCGATAAAGCGCGGCTACTACTCCTTTGTCATCTTTTCGGTCCTGGTGGTCATCTCTCTGCTGGCGGAACTGTTGGTCAACAGCCGGGCCCTGGCGGTGAGCTATCAGGGGGAGCTCTATTTCCCCACCTATGGGGACGTGATCCCGGGCCAGCACTTCGGGCTCGACTACGAGTACGAGACCAACTACCGCCAGCTCAAGAGCCAATTTGCGAAGGAAGATAAGGGGGATTGGGTGTTGCTGCCCCTGGTCCCCTGGAACCCCTATGAGCAGGACTTCAAGGAGGAAGCCTATCCGCCCTATGCCCCGAGCCTGGCGGAGCGCCACTTCCTCGGCACCGACACCAGCGGTCGCGACGTATTGGCACGGCTGGTCTACGGCTTTCGCATTGCCATCGGCTTTGCCTTCATCGCGCTGGTGGCGAGCTATGTCATCGGGGTCAGCATCGGCTGCATGATGGGGTTCCTCGGCGGTCGGTTCGATCTCCTGATGCAACGTTTCATCGAGATCTGGTCCCAGGTGCCCTTCCTCTACGTCATCATGATCCTGGTCTCCCTGGCCAAGCCGAACTTCGGCCTGTTCGTCGGCATCAACGTGCTGTTCGGCTGGATGGGGATCACCTGGTACATGCGCACCCTCACCTACAAGGAGCGGGCGCGGGACTACGTGATGGCGGCGCGGGCCCAGGGGGCGAGCACCCGGCGCATCATCTTCAACCACATTCTGCCCAATACCCTGATGATGATCGTCACCCTGGCCCCGTTTGCCGTGGTGGGCAACATCTCCACCCTGACGGCGCTGGACTACCTGGGCTTTGGCCTGGCGCCGCCGACCCCGAGCTGGGGGGAGCTGCTCTCCCAGGGGATCAACAACCTCGACGCCATCTGGATCGTGAGTTCGGTGGTGGCGGCGGTGAGCCTGGTGCTCATCATGGTCTCCTTCATCGGGGAGGCCATCCGGGAGGCGTTCGATCCGCGCAAATTTACCCGTTATCAGTGAGCGGTGGCGCCTTGCCAGGGCACATCGACAGGACCCTTAATGAAGACGCCCCCAGTGCAGGGGCATGACCAGGAAGTCAAACATGAACAATAAAATCAAATGGACAGGTGCTCTCGTTCTGCTGTTGAACGGATCCTGGGTGTGGGCGGCCAGCCTGCCCGCGGATCTGACGTGGGAAACCAACGACACCGACCCCGTGTTCGCCTCTCCCAAGGCGCTGCCCGGCGGCAACCTCAATCTCTTCGTCGACAGCTTCCCGCTGACGTTTCGCACCGTGGGGCCGGATTCCAACGGCTCGTTCCGTTCCTTCATCCTCGACAACCAGATGAGGCTCATCAGCTTCCATCCCAACACGGGCAACCCCATTCCGGCCCTGGCGAATGCCTGGGCCATCGCGCCGGACAGCCAGACCGTCTATTTCAAACTCGACCCGCGCGCCAAGTGGTCCGACGGCAAGCCGGTCACCGCCGATGACTACACCTTCGGCTACGAGATGATGCGCTCCAAGGACATCAAGGGCCCCTGGTTCAACAACTACTACACCACCGAGGTGGTGGCGGTGGAGAAGATTGACGACCACACCATCCTGGTCAAGGCGGGCAGCCGCAAGGCCAAGCTCGATCTCCTCAACACCACCGAACTGTGGCCCCAGCCCAAGCACTACTACAAGATGGGCCCGAACTGGGTGAAGCAGTACAACTGGGCCGTGGTACCCACCACGGGCCCCTACGTGATGAGCGACGTAAAAAAGGGCAAGTCCGTCACCTTCAGCAAGCAGAAGGAGTGGTGGGCAAAAGACGATCGCTACAACCAGCACAGGTTCAACCTCGACACCATCAAGGTGCAGGTGATCCGCGACCACAACATCGCGTTCCGCCACTTCCTCAAGGGGGAGCTGGACACCTTCGAGATGATCCTGCCCAACTGGTGGCATGAGAAGGCGGTCACACCGGAGTACAAGCAGGGATACGTGCAGAAGGTGATGGCCATGACCGACACCAAGCAGGGGGGGCAGGGGGTTCACCTCAACGTGGCCAATCCCAAGCTGGCGGATCTCAACGTGCGGCTCGGTATCCAGCACGCCTTCAACATCGACAAGATGATAGAGACGGTGCTGCACGGCGACTATGACCGCGCTACCACCTTCGGCTCTGGCTTCGGGGCCTTCACCGACATCGCGCTCCCTGAGCGGGCCTACGACATCGCCAAGGCACGGGAGTACTTCGCCAAGGGCGGTTACGGCAAGCAGGGACCGGACGGCATCCTGCAAAACGACAAGGGAGAGCGGCTCACCCTGGCCCTCACCTACACCAGCCAGGAGCACTCCAAGCGGCTGACCGTGCTCAAGGAAGAGGCCAAGAAGGCGGGCCTGGATCTGGAGCTCAATCTGGTGGATGGCGCCACCGGCTTCAAGGTGATGCTGGAGAAGAAACACGAGGCGGCCTGGCTTGGCTGGGGGGGCGGCGGTCTCTATCCGCAATACTGGGAGTCCTTCCACTCCGACAACGCCAACAAGCCCCAGACCAACAACCTGTTCAACGTGGCTGACAAAGAGCTCGACAGCCTGATCGACGCCTACAACGTCGAGTTCGACATGGACAAGCGGGCCGCGCTTTCCCACCAGATCCAGCAGCGCATCTATGATCTCGCCATCTTCGTGCCCGGCGTTCAGCTCAACTACGTGCGAGCCAGCAGCTGGCGCTATGTGATGCTGCCGGAGGTGCCCGCCACCCGCAACACCCCGGATCTGCTCTACTGGCCCATGGATGGCTACCCCCACAGCAGTGGCGGCCTGCTCTGGATCGATCCCAAGGTGAAGGAGGAGACCCAGAAGGCCAAGGCTGACGGCAAGTCGCTGGCCCCCATCACCCTGATCGACAAGACCTATGCACATCATTGATGTGGCCCAGAAGGGAGCAGCAGTCATGCCCAACACACAGGCCACCGCCCCCGGCACCAGCGATCATGAGGGGCAGTCTCTGTCCCCCATCCTCGAGGTGCGGGATCTCGAGGTGGAGTTCGCCGTCGACGACGGCAAGATCAAGGTGCTCGACGGGGTCAGCTTCCAGGTCGCCCCGGGCAAGACCCTGGGGATAGTCGGCGAGTCCGGCTGCGGCAAGAGCGTCACCTCGCTGGCCATCATGGGGTTGCTGCCAAGGCCCCACGGTCAGGTGGTGGCGGGCTCCATCCGCTTTCAGGGGGAGGAGCTGCTCAATCTGCCGCCGGAGCAGATGTACAAGGTGCGTGGCAACCGTATCTCTATGATCTTTCAGGAGCCCATGACGGCCCTCAACCCGGTGCAGACGGTCGGCGATCAGCTGATGGAGGTGTTTCGCCTCCACCGCCCCGATTACAGCAAGGCCCAGCGCCGTGACGCCGCCATCGCCATGTTGCAGAAGGTGGGGATCCCCGAGCCTGGCCAGCGTTTCGCGGCTTATCCCCACAATCTTTCCGGCGGCATGCGCCAGCGGGTGATGATCGCCATGGCGCTGGCCTGCGAACCGGCCCTGCTCATCTGCGACGAGCCGACCACGGCGCTCGATGTGACCATCCAGGCCCAGATCCTGGATCTGATGAAGGAGCTGCAAGCCCAGACCGGCATGGCCATCATCTTCATCACCCACGATCTCGGGGTGGTGGCGGAGCTGTGCGACGAGGTGGTGGTGATGTATGCCGGGCGTGCGGTGGAGCGGGCCGATATCTATGAACTGTTTGACCACCCGCGCCATCCCTATACTCATGGTCTGATGGCCTCGATCCCGCGTCTGGAAGATGTGCCAAAGAGCCTGCTCAAGACCATCAAGGGTCAGGTGCCCGCCCTGCACGAGATGCCGGCGGGGTGCCGTTTCTCCAACCGCTGCCCCCATGCCACGCCCCTTTGCGTGGAGACGATACCGGTGACCGAGCAGTTGAGCGAACGCCACGGGGTGGCCTGCCACCACTGGAAGGAGGTGAGCCTATGAACGGCCTGGTGTGGGTACGGGGTGTCGCAGGGCAGCCTGGCGGCGGGAAGGCGACCAGGTCGTCTGCTGCCATGAATCGTCGGGGATGGAAGTCATGACCAGCTTGTTGTCGGTAAGCAATTTAAAGCAGCATTTCAAGATGGGTGGCGGTTTCTTGCGCAAGCAATACACCGTCTACGCGGTGGATGGCATCAGCTTTGATCTCAGGCAGGGGGAGACCCTTGGCCTGGTGGGGGAGTCGGGATGCGGCAAGTCCACCCTGGGGCGTTCGTTGCTCAAGCTGTTCGAGCCGAGCGCCGGCTCCATCACCTTCGAGGGGCGTGACATCACCCACCTCTCGCCCAAGGAGATGCGATCCCTGCGTCAGGAGATGCAGATCGTGTTCCAGGATCCCGCAGAATCCCTCAACAGCCGCCACACGGTTGGGCAGATCCTGGAGGAGCCCTTCATCATCCACGGCAAGGGCAACGCCGAACAGCGTCGGACATGGGTGCAGGAGCTGCTGGAGAAAGTCGGCTTGCCCGGCAGCGCGGTGGATCGCTACCCCCATGAGTTCTCTGGCGGCCAGCGCCAGCGCATCGGCATCGCTCGCGCCATCGCCCTCAAGCCCAAGCTGCTGGTGTGTGACGAGGCGGTGTCGGCGCTCGACGTGTCGGTGCAGTCCCAGATCGTGAACCTGCTGCTCAATCTGCAGCGGGAGATGAACCTCGCCATCATCTTCATCGCCCATGACCTGTCGGTGGTCAAGCACATCTCGGACAGGATTGCAGTGATGTATCTGGGCCGGATCGTCGAGCTGGCCGAGGCCCAGGCACTCTACCTGGCACCGCGCCATCCCTATACCCAGGCCCTCATCTCCGCCATTCCGGTGCCGGATCCACGGCGGCGCAGCCAGCGCATCCTGCTGACGGGGGATGTGCCGTCCCCCATCTCGCCGCCGAGTGGCTGCCACTTTCACCAGCGCTGCCCCCATGCAACGGATCTGTGCCGCACCCGCTCGCCCGCCCTTGAGGCGTGCGGCGGGCAGGGGCATCAGGTGGCCTGCCATTTCCCCTTGCCCGTGCAGGAGGTGGTGCCACTGGGAAAGGCGATATGATGCCGGCGCCCGCCACGTCGCAACCGGCATCGCTGCAAGGTGGCACCGAGGAGGCGCAATAAAGGCGGAAACGGGATAAAAAAATGGGGCCTGCGGGCCCCATCTTCATGGTTGGAGTTCAGGTTTGGCCGTGGAAATTCTGGCCCGGGCAGGACAGCGCCCCGATGGGGGTGGCTGCTGTGTGGATTGCTGAGTTGTTTTGTAGTTTTATTACGTTGCCAATTTCAACTTCCGGACAGGCGATATCAGGCGCCATAACGGAAGTAGTAATTGCGGGTTGCAGGCGCATAAGTGTCTTTCTCTTCAGCACCTTTCTTGCTGGTTGCACCCTTCAGGTGGAACAGCACTGCCAGATTCTCGAACATATGATGACCTCGTTTCTCTGTGGTTCATGGGTTGTGTGACCTTGGTCACGTTCTGATCCTAGGGGCATATGTGAGCTGGATCAACTTTTTGTGTTGTAAATTTACATAAATCATGGAAAAGGTTTTCAAATGCAGACCTGTTCATGGATACGATTTCAAGCCAGGGCCGCGCGTGGAATCGGGGATATGAGAGAGGTGGCCGAGGAGGGAGCACAAAAAAGATGCCCCGCACGGGGCGGGGCATCGGTATGGTCGTGAGCTGGCTTACTTGGCCGGGATATGTTCCAGCACGTGAACCAGCAGTTGCCAGAAACGCTCGACCGCCGGGATGTGTACCTTCTCCCCCGGTGCGTGGGCGCCACGGATGGTCGGGCCGAAGGAGACCATGTCCCAGTCCGGGTAGGCGCTCTTGAACAGACCGCACTCGAGGCCTGCGTGGATCACCATGACGTTCGGCATCTCGCCAAACAGGGTCTGGTAGCTGCTTCGCACCAGCGCCATGACCGGTGAGTCGACGTTCGGGGCCCAACCCGGGTAGGCGCCGGTGAACTCGCAGCTGGCGCCGGCCAGGGTGAACAGGGAGCGGGTCATCTGCTCGATGTTCTCGCGACCGGAATCGATGAGGGAGCGGATCAGGCACTGCACATAGACTTCCCCCTCGAGTGTCTTGATGACACCCAGGTTGGTGGAGGTCTCGGTCACGCCCGGGATGGCGTCGCTCATGCGCATCACCCCGTTCGGGCAGGCCATCAGGGCATCCAGCAGGCGGCTTTGCAGGGACTCGCTCATGAGCTGGGCCGGTTTCTCCCGGGCGGTGAGCAGCACGGTGAGGTTGGCCTCGGTGGCGGCCAGCTCGCTCTGATAGATGCCGGCGTAGCGGTCCACCAGGGCCTTGAAGTCAGCCACGCTAGCGGCGGGCACCAGCAGGCTGGCACGGGCCTCGCGGGGGATGGCGTTGCGCAGGGTGCCGCCACTGAGATCGCCAAGGCGCACCCCCAGTGGTTCGGCGGCCTTGAGCAGACGGACCAGCAGCTTGTTGGCGTTGCCGCGGCCGCGATGGATGTCGACCCCGGAGTGGCCGCCGCGCAGGCCCTTGACCTGCAGCTCGAAGCCTTCACCCTCGGTGGCAGCGACCAGCTCCAGGGGGAAGCGGATATTGGCATCCACCCCGCCGGCGCAGCCCATGTAGACCTCGCCATCCTCTTCGGAGTCGGTATTGAGCAGGATCTCGCCTTCCAGCCAGCCCGCTTCCAGACCGAAGGCGCCGGTCATGCCGGTCTCTTCGTCGGTGGTCAGCAGCACTTCCAGCGGGCCGTGCTTGATGGTCTTGTCGGCCAGCACGGCCAGGCAGCCCGCCATGCCCATGCCGTTGTCGGCACCCAGGGTGGTGCCGCGGGCAGTGACCCATTCACCGTCGATGTAGGCATCGATGGGATCGGTGGTGAAGTCGTGCTGGGTGTCGGCGTTGGCCTGGGGCACCATGTCGATGTGGGCTTGCAGCACCACGGCCTTGCGGTTTTCCATCCCCGGCGTGGCCGGTTTCTTGATGATGATGTTGCCGACGGCATCTTGCTTGACCGCCAGGCCTTCTCCCTGGGCCCATGCGACGATCCAGGCGCTCAGTTGGGCTTCGTGCTTGGAGGGGTGGGGGATGGAGCAGATCTGCTCGAAGAATTGCCAAATCAACTTGGGAGACAGAGAACTGAGCTGTGCCACGTCGGGACTCCTTACCAGCATGGAAAATGTCGGGCCCCACTCTGCGGGCCGGGGAAGAGGATAACGATAATACAGTCAATCACGCAAAAATGTGAGCGATCAGCGCAAATGACGCTCTGCTTGTGCTGGGAAAGGGAGCATGGATGGCGAACTTCACTACCTGCCTTATTCGTGTCAGCACAACATCAGTTTTGTGATGTCAATCACAAAAATATTGTCTTTTGGGCGCCGGGTGGTAAATTAGCCGCCGTGGCCAGCCCACTTGTCAGGATGACAATCAATGCCTCCAGGGAACCGAAGCAAAGCAAGTGCGCCTCCATGGAACCGAGTGTCAGTTCAAGGATGTGAACCCGCATTAAGGTACGTAACTTGTTAAGCAATCAGGAGTTTATGATGTCAGGCAGCAATTCAACCTATTGGTTTGCCCAATCTCTCTATACCCAGGGCTTCAACTACCCGAATCCCTACGCCACCCGCCGTTAAGGCTCGCAGGCGTCACAGGTAACAGCAGCAGGTGTGTGAGGATCCTCTCCTCCCCCTGCTATTTTTTTGCCCGAATGTCATGGAATGTGTGTCAAACGGCCAACCTGTCGGTGTCGCCGGAGCCCTCCCAAAAGGGCAACAGAGCGGGAGATGGCGGACATTTCCTGTTTTTCGCATACGTTTGCCGCTCAATTTATCCATAAAGAGTGCTATCATATCGGCCCAACAGCCGGCCCGAGCTCGGGAGTCCACCCGAGATGGCCGCCAGCTACACCCCATCCCTGTTCGTATTGCATCCGTTTTTGCCGCCGAGGCGTCAGCCCCGAGGCCGAAAAAGTGCAAGCAAAATTCGGGAAACGGGGTGCCAGAATTGACCTGAACCCGTCTCTTTGCCGGGTTTCGCCTCATAAGTGATTGCTTTATAACTCGTTGAGATCGATAGCATGCCAAAAAAGTTCTATGCTCTTTAGTATGGGATTTTTAAAATGGCAAAAGTAATTTAAAAACAATTGCTTACTTGCGATCTCGTTAGCTGATTAAGCGGTTGTGGCGGCAAAGTGGCGGCAACGGATATGATGATCGATTTCTGTTGATGGTAGTGATTTAACAGAATGTCGCATTATGCGCGGTCAGGCTGTACGGGGTAAGACAAAGGGGCCGGAGGCCCCAGTCTGTTTAATCTACAAGCTCGGAGCGCTTTAGGTACAAGCTAGCAAGCTCTCTCCTGATGGACTCCACATAGATCTTGGATACCGATACAGGCGAAGCATTTTTGTTCCCACCTCGATTCCAAGCATTCATCTCAGCTTCTGCTGATCTCAATTGCTGCTCTTTGCGAGCGATAAGTTCGCTCAAGCTCTCATTTGAAGTCATACAATGCATCCTGGCTGTATTCCATAGCCTACGTACCGACACCAAGAGGAACATGCATGTCGCCAGAAAACTGGGTAAAAATCATTGGTTATGTTGCCTTTGGCGTACTCATCGTGGTGAGGGGCTGGCGTTGGCATCTAGAAAGAAAAGTCAAAGCAGAAAGGCAAAAACTCGCCATAAAGGCATCTAGAGATAATACCTAGCCAGAGCCTTCATGAAGAGAATCAAGGGGTGCCGATAACTGTTTTTATCGGCATCATCCCCCTAGTCCTTATCAACGTTGTTCTGCTGAGTGCTATCTGGATCGGCTCTCACATACTCGACACCATTACGCTCATAAACATGAAAGTCAGGATGCTTTCCTTCTTTTATCTCTTCAATAAGCTTTTTACGAGGGACGGTCCCCCGCCCAGGAATGGTGTAAGTTTGGTTTTCGCCATTTTTCCCATCTTTGTTACCACGAATATTCTTTGCCATATGTATCCCCTCTTCGAGCACCGTGCTCCATACGGATATTGAGGATATCGATGACCAAAACCAAGCCCTTACTGACAAAAAGCAACTCTGTAAGAGATAACCCCCTTGCCCCGTGGCTGTATCGAGCATGTGAGGATTGAATTACCCCGTATTACCATTCGGGATTGCGACGGCCATTTTTCATTCTGGGAGTTCTTCAAGCTTCACTTCGAGCTGCAGGCGGTTGGTGAAACCTTGGTTGGTGAGGTCGTGCACCACCTGGGTGAGCAGCCAGTCGGCCTCGTCAATCTGGGGCTTGAACCCTCTGACGGTGGTGGGTTGCTCCGGGTAGAGTTCAGGGCGGCCCATCGCCAGGGTGATTTGGAAGTCGGCCACGCCGCGTTGCAGCTTCTCCCACTCAGCCCGGGCGGCCCGCATGGCATTTGCCTGGCTGGCATAGACATGCCGTAGCTCTTTGACGTTCTCGCTGCTACCGACCAGCAGTTCGTTCTCTTGCTTGTTGACCATGACCCCCGGGGGCAAGGGCCGTTCCGGCGATGGCTTGC
>NZ_MKUI01000010.1:0-25618 GCF_001898585.1 Aeromonas sp. 62-46
CCTTGACGGTAAATTGTAATCCTGTGCTGTCTGCCATGAAGCGCTCCTTAACCTGCCTGTCCGCTGCCTGAACCAATCACCACGCCGCCGCAGCCGACGGCGGTACCGGTCACGGCGATGGGCTTGCCGTTAACCAGCACAGAGCCGACGCCGCCCGAGATGCTGCGCGGATGGGGTGGGTTGTTGGGTTTGTCGTGAGGGGCCAGCGGATCACCCTGGCGGGCCACCGGCTTGCCATCGAGGAACACATCCGGGCTGGCGGCAATCACGGGGGATGGGTGGAAACCATCGTGGTCGGTGCCGATGTCACCGAGCAATGCAATAGAAGGACACATCTGGATTCTCCGTGGGGCAACCATGGTGCAAACGCAGCCTGGTGCAGAGACAGTTGGAACGGCGACCCAGCAGCCTCCATGCCATGGCAAAGTCGCCCACAATCACATTAAAAATCAGCCAATTACGATTCAAGCGCGCGGCATCAGACCAATCTGCTGCAATCCATTGCGCAAGACAGGGCAAGTTTCCCGGCAAACCTTGCCTTGCCAGTCAAACCCACCACACCTTGCGCAATTTTTTGCTCAGGGCGGCATTTTCAGCTACCAAAAACGCCCTGTTGCAGCTGATAGAGGCGGATATTGAGCGCTTTCAGATCATTTTCCAGGCTTTTGAGCTCGGCAGCCGTAATGGGCTCCTGGGAGGCTTTTCTCGCCTCCAGTTCACCGAGACGCAGACTGAACGGGATGTTCTGCATCAGGTTCTTCTGCACTTCGTAGAGCTGGGACTTGAGGTAGGAGATGGTCACCGTCTTGCGCTGGCGCTCCAGCTCCAGCAGCTGATCGAGCAGGGCATCCACCCCGGCGCGGGCATCCAGGTAGGTGGGCACGCTGATGACATCCCCCTGCTGGCCGCCAAGCTGCGTCTGCCACTGCTTGTCCAGCGCCTTGACCGCCAACGAGTCGGGATAGAGCATCGAGAGCGAGTTGCGCAGCCCCTCGCCGTAGCGATACCAGTAGAGCGGCGACGTCTGCTCAAGCCGGGTCAACTGGTTCTGGTAGCGGGCCACCAGATCGCTCTCCATGTTCTGCAGGGTCTGCTCCCCCAGCACGATGCGGGCCTGGCGAATGTCGTCATAGCTGAGTGCTCGGGGCAGCTCGGCGGCCGGCTGCACCAGACGCTGGGCCGCCACGGTCTTCTCCTGCTGATGTTGCTGCCAGCCCAGCCACCCCATCACCGGCAGGGCGCAGCTGAGCAGGCCGCAGCCAAACCAGAACCAGGCGGGGCGCTGCCGGCGGTGCTGCTCAATCTTCAGCACGGTGGGCTTGACCTGCCCCTTCTCGCGCCCCACCAGAATGCTGCCCTGGGGCAGGTGCGGGGTCGATGCCGAGACCGTGCCGCCGTGATCACTCTCCATGTCGGACTTGAAGAACACCATGGGCGGGATCTGCAGATCCTCCTTGAGGCCCGGCTCGTCGGAGACGATGACGATCTCGGTCTCATCGAACAGGTGGGTATACCCCTCGATGAAGTGCACCAGATTCTCGACCCGGGGAATGCGGCTCAGATCCGCGTTGTGCAACTTCTCGCTGATGAGCTGCAGCGCCCGCTCGCAGCGATAGATCAGCCGCTTGTCCTCGTGGCTGATCTGATACTGGCGAATGACGTCGCTGATGCGGGCAATGAACCAGTCGAGCATCTCGATGCGGGCCCGCTCCTGATGCACCGGTGGCCAGAAGCTCTCCCACTGGGTGACGATGAGATTGGCGAGAAACTCGCATCCTTCGGTAAAACCACTCAGCCCCTGCAGGCGCGAACGCGCCAGGGTGAAGTAGATGGCGGTCTGCAGATCCACCCCGTGTTTTTCGAAGATAAGGCTGGCAAGCTGATGGATCCGCTGCCAGTCCACTTCAGGCCGCGAAGCGTGGCTGAGCTTGTTGATCTCGGCCCGCAGCGCCTCGTACTCCGGCAACATCCTGGGGTCGCGCCCCACTTTCAGGGCCTGCTGACCTTGCTGATTCTGTGACATATGAACTTCCAACGCAGAAAGGGGGCACAGCGTGCCCCCGACGCGATCAATAGAGGGATTCGGGCAGTCTGAACTGGCTGAACAGGCCGCCGGTGAAGGGGTTTTGTGCGCTGTCGGTGTAGACGCGATAGGTCATTGCCCCCTGATCCACCGGGAAGCGCACATCGAAAGTGGCGTCATTGACCTGGGTCAGCTCCCCCTTGTCCATCAGGCGGAACATGGCCCAGGGGCCGACGAAGCCTTCGCTGCGCGGTGAACGCTCGCGGGCGGCCGGTACCAGGGTGATCTTGCTCTCAGCCCCGTCGCGCATGGTGTTGGGCCACACCAGCGGGATCTTGGTACGGCGGCCATGGGCGTATTCCAGCAACTGGCCGTCCAGGTTCAGCACACTGCGCCGCTTGTTGGCGGTGAGCTCGATGGGCTCAAGGGCGAACTGCACCTCCAGGTTGCCCTGCTGGCTGAAGAAGATCTGACGGATGCGGGCTGCACGGTCCAGCTGCTTGACCAGCTCGGCCTGGATGGGCGAGCTGAACTCCCCTTCCATCAGGCCGCTCTCCACCATGGGTTTGAGGTTGACCTGATAGAAGCTGTCCAGCGTCCCGTTGGGTGCGAAGAAGCGCTCCATCTCCGAGAGGGGCACGTCCTTGTTCGAGCTCGGATCAAACGGATAACGGCCGGCCAGCTGGCTGTTGAAGGGGGCCAGCACCTTGTCCTGCCACTCCTGATTGAGGGAGGACATGGCAAGATCGATCACCAGTCGCGAGCTCTGCTCGGAGAGCTGACCCACCCAGCGATCGAGCGGGGCCGGCAGGCTGCGGGCATATTGCTGCAGGGCGAACACCGGATCGGCGTACTTGTTGGTCATGCGCAGCTGCACCGCTTTCAAGGCGGACTGACCCGGCTCGGTGGCGTTGACAATGAGCTCCAGGTAGTGCTGCAGCTCCACCAGCTTCTGGTTGACCTCGGAGATGAGCGGCCCCTGCTCGCCGCGACCGCTGAGCGCCGCGTTGGTGGCCATGAAGGGACGACCGATGCGGGCACTGATGGCCTGGGCCGGGTCCCCTTCCACATCGGAGATCTTGCGAATGCGGGTGTTGTCATCCAGCGAGGCCAGTACCCGCTGGAACGGCTGATCGTTGCCGGTGATGGCAGCGAGCACGTCCAGCGCCTGCTCCGGGCTCTCCAGGGTCTGCACGTCCAGATTGGTCAGCAGTTTTTGCCACTGGTTGACGTAATCGGTGACGTAACGGTCGTTGACCTGACGGGTGATCTCCTTGCGATCGGCCTCGCTCAGCTGACTCAGCTTGCGCTGGCCCAGCACCCAGGCATCCATCGCAGTGAGATCGATGAGCGCCTTGTCTTGTTTCAGGAAGAAATCGTTGAAACCGGGCCAGGTGAGCAGCCGCGGCACCTGGCCGGCGTTGTCGCTGCGCAGGGCAAACACGGTGTCGAAGGTGGGGCCCACCTCGTCACGGACGTTGAGATCCGGCGGCAATACATCACCCGCCTTCACCACCAGATTCTGGTAGACCCGCTGATACATGGGCAGCTTGCCGAGCTCGCGCTGGGCACCGTAGACCGGCTCCTTGAACGGCACGAAGGCGGTGATGGCGGCCTGATCCCGCTCAGCCCTGGCGCCATACCAGTTGGTGTGGTCGAGGGCATAGTCCAGGTGCCCCATCAGTTGCTCCTGCACCGCCCCCTGCCCCGGGAAGGCCTTCTGCCAGCGGCTCGCCATGTACTGCGCCACCAGCTCCTTGTTGCGACCGGAGGCGTCATCCAGCATCCGCATCACCCGCAGGATGACGAGCTTCTCCTCGCTGCCGGCAGGCGCCTGGTTGAGATCCTCAAGCAATCCCTGCATCTGGGCCGGCAGGAAGCGCAGGCTCAACAGTTGCAGGTAGGATCCTTCCACATAAGGACCAATCTCGTCCCCCTGATAGAGGCCGAGGTCCGCCACCAGCGGCATCCGCTCGCGGTAATTGCCAAAGGAGAGGGTCGCCTCGCGAATGAGGTTCAGGCGCGGCAGCTGGCTCACCCCAAAGGCGTGGGCATCGGCCACCTCGTTGGTCTCCATGAAGGCCTGGGCCTTGGTCAGTACGTTGCGACCCGCCTCCTCGTTGACCCGATAGAAGTAGTGCCAGCCACCGATGAGGGCGGCCGAGAAGAGCGACAGACAGCTGAGGCCGATGGCCATGCGGCGCCGGCGATAGAGAGTGTGCAGCCGGTTTTCGCCGGCAAGATGGGCCTCCGGGAAGATGATGGAAGAGAAGAGCTGGCGCACGAAATAGGTGTTGGACTCCCCGCGCAGGGCCGAGTGGATGGGCTCTGGCAGGTTGTAGCGGCGGGAGGCCGCCTGGGCAAACGCATCGAACGGTACCCCTTGCTGATAGACGGAGCTGACATAGACCCCGCGCACCAGCAGCGGCTTGCTCTCCTCGATGGCCAGGGTCTCGGCCAGCAGGCTGGTCACGTAATCCTTGAGGCCCGCCAGCTGGCGCACGAACGAGAACAGCGCGTTGCGCTGGGCGGCATCGAGCCGGCTCAGCATCAGTTCGGGCAGATTCTGGTTGAGGTTGTCCACCCACTGATCCCAGAACAGGGCCAGATCCTGCTGCCAGTCGGCGCCAGGCTTGAAGGTCACCCCCAGCACGGCCTCGCGGGCCTCCTTCTCGAGCTGCTGGTAGATCACCTCAAAGCCGCGCAGCAGATCGAGCTTGGTAAAGGTGACATAGAGCGGCAACCGGGTATTCATGGTGGCCGACACCTCCTGCAGGCGCGAGCGCATCAGCTGGGCATAGGCCTTGCGTTCGGCCACGCTGGCGTGGGAGAGCCAGGCCAGATCCACGGTCAGCACCAGGCCGTTGAGGGGCTGGCGACGGCGGTGTTCATTGAGCCAGCCGAGCAGGTGCAGCCAGAGCCGCTCATGCTTGCGGGCCTGCGGATCCAGTTCGGCTTCGCTCTGGGAGAGCAGCACCCCGGCGGGATCCAGCATCACCGCCTGTTCCCCCAGCCAGCAATCCACCAGCTGATCCTGCGCTACGTCGCGCAGCTCGGTATCGAGCCTCGGGTTGAGCTTGTTGGCCGGGTTGGCGCGGTGAATGAGGCTGCTCTTGCCGCTGCCGGGCAGGCCCAGCACCAGATACCAGGGCATGGCGTAGAGCGCCCCCTTGCCCAGATGAGTATTCAACGCCTGCAGCCAGCGATCGAGGAACAGCGCCTGCCTGTCGATGAGCCCCTTGACCGGATCCTGCTCCAGCACCACCTCGTGCTGACGCTCGGCCTTGAGCTGCTGCATCTTGCGCCACACTCGCCAGGAGACCACTCCCAGCAGCAACCAGAGCCAGAGCAGGGTGAACACCACCCGCCCCCACAGCGGCTCGAACGGCTTGGCGCCGCGCACCTCGAGACGAGGCCCCAGCCACCACACCAGAATGAGAGCCAGCACCCAGAGCACAGCACCGAGCAGGGGCCAGGAGGGTTTCAATTTCGGCAGCTGTTGCCGCAGAAAAGTAAAAATGGTTTTGAACATAAAATGTGATCCAACTCCGACTCAATGACTCATTTCGGCACTCATTTCGACAACGGCGCCGCCAGGCTCTCCAGGCGGTTGACCAGCCCGGGCTCCCAGTGCGACAACCCGAGGCGACTGGCCTCTTGCCACAAGTGTTGATAGTGCTGGCGCGCAAGCGCCTCCATGCCTTCCTGCGCCAACAGCTCCGCCTGCACCAGCAAGGCGTGGAAGCGATCTCTTGGCTCTTTCAACTGCGCAATCCGCTCATCGAGCAGGGCAAGCGCCGCCGCAACCCCCTGCTCGCTGTGGCGCTGGGCGACCTCCTCGGCCAGCCCCGCCTCGCCACTGCCGGCACTGCCGCCCTTGGCCGAGTGCAGCCAGCGGCTGCACTCGGGGGAGAGAAACGGCGAGCCGTCGCTGAAGGCAAGCTCCCGCAGGGCCGGCAGGCGCTGCAGAAAAGCGCCGAGCTCCTCGGCGATCGCCTGGGCCACCGCCCCGAAGCCGAGTTTCTGAGCCACCTCGGCCGAGAGCCTGTGCCCCTCGAACCAGTAAGGCGCCAGGGTCAGGCTCTGCTCGATACGCTGCCAGAGCCCCTGATCAGGGGCGTTCATGGCGGCGCGGTACTCGTCCACCATGTCCGCCGACATGGGCGCCAGCGGGGTTTTATTGCCCGCCCCGCTCATGGGAACCGCCGTGATCCCGGCCCAGACGGCGTGACGGCGCAGCCGATAACCCACTGCCGCCTCCGGCTGGCGCTCGATCAGGAGCTCCGCCACCTTGAGCTGGGTCTGGCGCCAGGCACGATCGTTGGAACTGTCGACGTCGACGCCGGCACTGCCGCCACCGCCGCTGAGTACCATGGCGCCGCTGGCACTCGGCCCAGCCGATGCCGGGGTGCCCACTGCCGCCGCGCCGCTGCTCTGAGGCTGCCCAGCAGCATCAGCCTGCGCCTGTGCCACCTGCTGGCGCTGGGCCCGCTTCAGCCCCATCACCAACGGGTCGAGCAGCTCCCCCTTGTCGGGACACTGCGCCAGCCAGACCCGCTCCAGCTGCTCGGCCTGAGCCAGCAGCTGGGCCAGCTCGGCCGCCGAGGCGCTCTCGCAAATGCGCGGCAGGGCCCCTTCGAAGCGCTTGACGATCTGTACCATCAGCCGCTGTTTCTGGCTGGCATTGCCGGGCCAGGCTAGCAACCAGTAGGCCTGGATCCAGGCCTCCAGCAGGCTGATCGCAGCCCCCAGCGGGGTCGCCTTGGCCGGGTGCTGCAGGCAGCGCAGCAGCTGGGCCAGCACCCGCATGTCCTTGGTGCGGCTCTCCAGCAAGCCGAGGCAGGCCTCGGCCACCGCATTGAGATCCACCTGGCTGTGAGCGAGGGATCCCAGCTTGACCAGCTCGGTCTCCACGTAGTCCCAACGCGGTTCGTCGGCCAGCACGGCGCCTCTTATCTGATCATCCGGCAGGCTGGTGAGCAGGCGTGCACACCAGGGGTGTTGATAGCTCATCGTCCCTCCTACCAGCGGCACTGCTGACGCAGCGGTGCCAGCGCCTCTTTCAGGCCGCTCAAGTCAACCCGCAAGAGGGCGCCGTTGTCGGCCCGCACCTGCAGCTCGCGATGGCCCAGCCAGCGCTTGAGCTCCTCGATGGCGGGCAGACCGCGGCCATATTCCAGCAACAGACCCTGATCCCGGATAAACCAGCTCTGGGAGCCGGCACTCGGCTGACCATCCAGCTCGACCTGCACTTTCTCGCCACTCCAGGGCTGATCCAGCCGCAGCCGGATATGGGTGATGCTGTCGACGCAGCCGATGGCCAGGGTCGCCCCGCGCAGTGCCGGGCGGGTGAGGGTTTCACGGCCGCGCGTTTCATCGCTTTGCAAGAGGAAGGGGGCGCTCGCTGGCGTGCGGGCCTGCTCCTGAGCCCAGATGGCCTGCCAGGCCGCCGACTTGGGTGCAGTTCCCTCGGCGACACTGGCCGCGCCATTGCCGATGGCGTCGTAGCAGGCGAGCCGCACCAGCGGTGAGGGTTCCTGCCGGCAGACCTGCCAGCGCGCCATGTCCAGCGGGACCTCGGCCGCACTGGTGGCCAGCAGCAGCGGTAACAAGCCGAGGATGCTCATCAGTTCACCTCCAGTTTCTGGCACTTGTGATCCAGGGTGCGCTTGGGAATGTTGAGACTCTCGGCCACCAGCATCCGATTGCCCTGGAAGTGGCGCAGCCGCGCCTCGATGACGGAAGCCTCATACTGCTGCATGGCCCGGCGCAGATCGCGGATGTGGTTGTAATCGTCCATGGTGCTGGGCAACTCGACGCAGACCCGCTCGCGCAGCTCCGGCGGCAGCGCCTCCAGCACCACCTCTTCCCCGTGACGGGTATGGGCACAGGCCACCTCCAGCAGGTTGCGCAGCTCGCGCACGTTGCCGGGAAAGTCATAGGTCTGCAGCTGTTTCAAGAACTTGCGCTGTAAGCCGGCGAGCGTCTTGCCATCCTGGGCGGCAAACTGGGCCATGAAGTGCTGACAGAGCAGCGGCACGTCATCCATGTGCTCGCGCAGGGGGGCGATCAGCAGCAGGCACTGACAGAGGCGGTGATAGAGGTCCGCCCGAAACTGCCCCTCCTCCACATGACGGGTGAGCGGCTGATGGGTAGCGGCGATAAGGCGAAAATCGGAGTGATACTCCTGCTCGGCCCCAAGCGGCCGGTAACTGCGGGTTTCCAGCACCCGCAGCAGCTTGGCCTGCATGGCGGCGGGCATGTCCCCCACCTCGTCCAGAAACAGGGTGCCGCCGTTGGCCTGAGCCACCAGCCCGGTCTTGTTGGCAAGGGCGCCGGAGAAGGCCCCCTTCTGGTAACCGAACAGCTCGCTCTCGATGAGGTTCTCCGGGATGGCGGCGCAGTTGATGGCCACAAAGGGCTTGTTGGCGCGATCGGAGCACTGGTGCACCAGCCGTGCCACCACCTCCTTGCCGCTGCCGGTCTCCCCCTGGATCAGCACGGTCAGCTTGTGTTGGCCGGCTTGGCTTATCTGCTCGCGCAGCCCGCGGATCACCGCCGACTGGCCGACCAGCTGATCGCCGAGCAGCTTCTCGTGTTGACGCAGCCGCTCCCCCTCCCCCTTTATCTGGCGCAGGGAGTCGCGCAGTACCCCCTGATCCCGCCGGCTGCGACCGAGATCGCGAATGAGGGTGAGCTGGTTGCAAAAGACCTGGGAGAGCTGGGCCAGCTCGGGGCCGTCGGCCCAGGCCCGCAGCACCTCCCCTTCATCCATCAGAGCCAGGACGGCAAACGGCTTGCCATTGCCATCCAGCAGCGGATACGCGTGCAGCCCGCACTGCTGGCCAAGGTTGGCCAGCAGTGCGCGAAAACCGGCGTGCTCGATGCGAGCACCGCCGTAGAGGGAGTCCCAGGTGCGGGACTGGGCCTTGTGCAGCACATAGGCAAGGGGGTGGGAAAAATCGTCCACCGCCAGCCCCAGCGCCACTTCCTTCCCCCTGACCCAGCCTTGGCACTCCAGCTGACGGCCGCTCACATCCAGCATGCCGAGCAGCAGCCCCTTGGGCTGGAAGCTGGCATGAACGGTCGAGCTCCACCAGTGGCACAGGTGCGGCTCATCGCGCTGAGCGGTGAGGGCCAGGGCAAATGCGAGGGCTTGCTCCATACTCAAGCCCCCACCTCGGCCACGAACTGGTGATCGGCCACGGAAAAGTGGACGCGCTTGATGGGTTCACCGGCAGAGAGGCGTTGCAGCAGTTGCAGGGAGACCGGCGGCAGCAGGGCGCCGTCGATGACGGATTCGAGCATACGGGCACCGTTCTCGCTGCGATTGGCCCGCAGCAGGATCTCCTCGGCCACTTCGTCGTCCAGCACCACTTCGGCGCCGAAGCGCTCCTTGAGCAGCTTGACCAGCCGGTTGAGCTTGCCGCCCACGATCTGCACCAGGGTATCGTGGCCGAGCGGCAGATAAGGGATCACCTCCATGCGCGCCAGCAGGGCCGGCTTGAAGAAGGCGGCGAGCTCCGGATAGAGGGCATCCAGCAGCACGTCGGGCTGCTCGGCATGGTCGACGATGGTCTGGAAACCGAGGTTGGAGGTGAGGAAGAAGACCACGTTCTTGCAGTCGATGATGCGCCCTTCCCCATCCGCCAGCTCGCCCTTGTCGAACGCCTGATAGAAGAGGTTGAGCACATCCGGGTGCGCTTTTTCCACTTCATCCAGCAGCACCACCGAGTAGGGCTTCTGGCGAATGGCTTCTGTCAGCACGCCCCCCTCGCCGAAACCGACGTAGCCGGGCGGCGAGCCGATCAGGCGGGAGACGGTGTGCTTCTCCTGATACTCGGACATGTTGATGGTGGTCAGGTACTGGCGACCACCGAACATCAGCTCGGCAATCTGCAGCACGGTTTCGGTCTTGCCGACCCCGCTCGGTCCCACCAGCAGGAAGGCCCCCAGCGGACGGCCGGGACGACGCAGGTCAGCGCGGGCGGTGAGCAGGTGCTTGTGCAGGTGGGCCACCGCCACATCCTGCCCCTTGATGAGCTCGCCAAGGTACTCCGGCAGACGGGTCACCACATCCAGCTCCCCTTGCGAGATGCGATTGAGCGGCACCCCGGTCCACTCGGCGATGACGGCGGCAATCTGGGTCTTGTCGACGTGAGCGGAGACCAGCACTTCCCCCTGCTGCAGCTCGGCCAGCTCGCGCTCGAGGGTGGCCAGCTGCTCAGCAGCGGCTTGCGGATCGAGCGGCGCATCCGCGAGATCCAGTGCCTCTCTGGCCAGCATCTCATCCTGCTGATCGGCCAGCAGGGCTGCGCGCAGCTCGACAATCTGGTGCACCAGCCCCTGCTGTTGTTGCCACCGGGCCTCCTGCTCGGCCAGCTCTTCACGGCAAGCTTGCTGGGCCGCCTGCAACTCGGCCAGGCGTTCTGCGTTGTCACCAAGACCTATCAGGCTCTGGCGCTCCAGCTGGCGGATCTCCAGCTCACGCTGGCGCAGCGAGTTTTGCAGGTGGCTGACCGCGCGCGGCGGTGTGGTGAGGTTGATGGCCACCCGGGCACAGGCGGTATCGAGCACGTCAATGGCCTTGTCCGGCAGCTGGCGGCCGGAGATGTAACGGGCTGAGAGCTGGGCGGCGGCCTGCAGCGCCTCCTCGTCGATCAGCACCCCATGGGCCTTCTCGTAGATGCTGCGCAGGCCGCGCAGGATCACGGTGGCCTCGTCGGCATCGGGCTCACCGACCTTCACCAGCTGGAAGCGGCGCGACAGGGCCGCGTCTTTTTCCACGTATTTCTTGTACTCGCCCCAGGTGGTAGCGGCGATGGTGCGCAGCTCGCCCCGGGCCAGCGCCGGCTTGATGAGGTTGGAAACATCCAGTCCGCCGGCCTGGTTGCCGGCCCCGATCAGGGTGTGCGCCTCGTCGATGAACAGGATGACCGGTTGCACGGCGTCCTTGACCTCCTGCATCACCCCCTTGAAGCGCTTCTCGAACTCCCCCTTGACCGAGGCGCCGGCCTGCATGGCGCCGAGATCCAGGGTCATCAGCTCGACCCCGCGCAGCTTCTCGGGCACCTGACCCGCCACCATACGCAGAGCCAGCCCCTCGATGAGGGCACTTTTACCGACACCGGCTTCACCCACCACGATGGGGTTGTTCTTGCGACGACGGGAGAGGATGTCGATCATCAGGTCGATTTCGTGATCCCGGCAGAGCACGGGATCCAGGCTGCCCTGGCGGGCCTGTTCGGTCACATTGACGGTAAAGCGGGCCAGCAGGCTGGCATCGGCCGGCAGGGCGGCCTGGGCCGTCTTGCCGCCGGGGGCTGTGGTCACTTGCGTCTCGGCAGACTCCTTGACCCACTCATCGAACTGCTGGCGCAGCAGCTCGCGATTGACCTTGGCGAGCATGCGGGTCACCGAACCCGGCAGGTAACGCTGGGGGGTCATCAGCAGCACCAGCAGCATGACACCGCTGCGCAGCTGGGCATGTTGCAACTCGGCGGAGGCGAGCAGCCAGCTGTCTTGCAGCCACTCCACCAGCATGGGCGAAAAGGAGGGGTAACCCTGGCCATAACCATTGTCAGCCGGCGAGGGTTGCAGCAGGGCCTTCAGCTCTTCAACGTCGACCTCGGCCACCTTCAGGATCTGGCGCACGTCGCTCAACGGGGTCTCCAGCATCTTGAGCAGCAGGTGCTCGATGCGGATCTCGGCTCCCTGGTGATTGACACAGAGGGCCGCGGCCTCCTCCAGCATGTGACGGCAGATGGGGTTGAGTCTTTCCACCAGTACCGGTAGCTCTATACGAATCAAGGCGTGCTCTCCTTAGTATTTTATTTTAATAATTCGCCCAGTTGACGCAGAACGTCCTGGGTCTGGTTATTGAGTTGGTGGTGATAGAGGCCGAAGATCAGCGCCAGGATCAGCGCCCCGCCCATGAACAGGCTGCGCAGGGAGACCTGCTTGCGCAGCTGATAGCGGGAGGCCTGCTGGCCCAGATCGAGGTGAAACACGCTGGGCGCCTCGCCACCAGCCTCGGGGGCCAACTGCTTGTGCAGCTGGCGCACGATGCGTTCGAACTCTTCCCGCCCCTGGCTCATCACCTTGTAGCGCCCCTCGAAACCGAGGCAGAGGCACAGGTAGATGAACTCCAGAATGTCGCGGTAGCGCACCGGGTCTTCCTGCAGACGGGCCAGCAGCACGAACACCTTCTCGCCGCCCCAGGTCTCGTTGTGGAAGCGGGCCAGCAGGGAGTGCTGGGACCATTCGCTCTGGCTGCCCCAGTCGCGCCCCATCACAGCCTCGTCGATGAAGGTGCAGAGGATGTAGCGAAACGACAGCACCACCCCGTTCTCGTAACCCTGGGCCATCAGCTCCTGTTCGATGGCCTGGATCTCGGTCACCACCCGCTGGTAGAGCTCGGGCACCTGGTCATAGCGCGACAGCAGGCGCACCCGCTGCACCAGCCCCAGCAAGGGGGTCACCGCGTCGATCATCGGGTTGATGCTCTGGCCGCGCAGGCGGAACCAGTAGTCCGAATCCATGTCCAGCTGCTCGGCATGATCGAACAGCAGGTCGCTGAGTTGCTCGTTCTTGATAATGTCCGTGGTCATCTCTGCTTATTCCTTGGTGCGATCACTGGCTGCGAATGGCCCAGAGCTGCATGTCGAGCTCGGGGAAGTCGCCGGCGATGTGGAAGGCAAGGGTGTTGCCCACCGCCAGCATCTGCCAGGCCGGGCTCTGCCGGTCGAGCTGGAAGTAGCTGTAACCGGCGTGATAGGGCAGCTGGCGCGGCGCCACCGGCAGCGGCAGCAGCGGAATGCCGGGCAGCTGCAGGCTGATGAGCTCGCGGATCTTGTCGCTGGAGGCCACCTTGGTCTGCTGCAGCAACTGCTTGCGCAGCTGCTCCTGCGGCATGCGGGCACGCACCGCCAGCACGAAGTCGGCGCTGGTCATCAGCTCGCTCTCGTTCACCATGGCCACCATGATGCCGTACTGGTGCTTGCGCAGCTGGATGGAGACGGCGCGCGGCGACAGCACTGTACTGAGCGCCTGACGCAGGGCCAGCATCACCGGCTCGAAGCTCACCTGCTGATCGTCGTGGCGATAGGCGGGGAACTCGGGCGGCAGGCGGGACTCGTCGGTAAAGGTCATCAGCTCGCCGCAGAGCTGCACCAGCGCCTCGTGCAACCGCTCGGGGTGCAAGGTGCCAAGGCGCGCCAGATGGGAGAGCTGGGGCTGGGCCCGGTTGAGCAGCTGCAGCATCATGAACTCGGCCACGTCGGCCACCCCCTGCTGACCCGGCGCGGCGATGCGCTGGGAGAGGCTGCGGGCCCGCTCGGCGACCAACCCGGCCGACTCGCCAAGGAAGCGCTTGAGGGTCGGGATGGCGGAGACGCTGATGCTGCAGGGCATGAAGTTGGGATCCAGCACCAGGCCGCCGTCCGGACGCTTGTCCAGAATGCGGGCGATGGCGAGCGACGCGTAGGCGCTGCGGTCTTCCCGCTCCAGCATCAGCCGCAGGCTGACCCGCCCCACTTCGAGGGAGACCACGTCCCCCCCTTCGCTGTGCAAGTCGCGCACGTCGTGGCGATGGGCCTGCAACCGGGTAGCCACCTGGCCGCCCTGATTGACTTCGTTGACGCCGCTCACCGAGAGCGGCAGCGCCAGATAGACCTTCTGGTTGGCCACCGAGGCGTCGGTGACCTCCAGCGGGGTCGGCAGCACATCGTCATTGGGAATGTTGAACACGGTCCCGTCCGGCAGGATGCCGGTGGCCCCCACCAGGGCGATGCGACCAAAACCCAGATAATCCTCGTTGATGGCGAGCGACTGCAAGCCATAGAAATAATCGGACAGCGCGCTCAGGCGTGCGTGCAGCGCGTAATCCGAATGTCTTTGTTGTTGCTGGAAGTGCTGGGGCTTGATGAACAGCCCCTCACGCCAGATAACCCGATTTCGACTCGACATGGTTATTCTTCTTCTTTTTGCAGTTCCACTTCATCCAGGCGCAGGTGCACCAGGATTTGATAAGCCGTTCCCTTGCTCTTGATCTTGATGACCTTGCGCCACTCGGCGCTGTCGGGGTCGGCGTAGCGTGCGATCACCCCGATGTAGCGGGTCTTCTCGTCGAGCTTGATGGGGGGCAGGTATTTGAACTGGCCCGGCAGCAGGGTGTAGTCCTGATGGTCCAGGTAGTTTTTGCCAAGGGCCTTCTCCACGTCCGCAGTCACCTGGTCGTAGTCGGTGGCGAGCAGTTTGGAATCCTCCGCCAGCAGCACCACTTGAAACTCGATGGGCGCCGCCTCCCCGCTCTCGTTGGGGTTGACGTCAGGCTCCGCTAGCAGGCTCAGCCCCAGGGTAGAGGGCTGATCATTGTTGCTGCCCACCTGGATATCCGGGTTCATGGCGACATCGGCCATCTTGCCCATGGTGGTACAACCTGCCAGGGCCAGCAGCGCGGCGCCCAGCATCAGCGCTCGTATCATCAAATCAGTCCCTGTTGCTGACGCACGGCCTGGTCATAGGCCTGGGCATACACCTGGTGGAACAGCTTGTCGAACCCCTGCTGGCGGGCGGAGGTGAGCTCGCGGTAGTAGTGCTGATACATGTCCCAGGCCCAGCCTTCGTCGGCCGTGCCCGGCGCGCCGCTGCGGCGGTATTGTTCGAAACGCCCCAGCAGCGCCTGCGGCGAAAACGCCTGCAAGATGCTGTCGAGCGCCGCGCCGATGGCCTGCTGGTTCGCCACATGGTGGATGCGCACGTTGTGCAGGCTCTCGGCCACCGCGGCCGACGCGCTCAGGTGCACCGGGCTCTTCTGCTCGGCAAACAGCACCGCCAGGGTCTCGTCATAACCAAGGCCAAGGCGCAGCGGGTTATCCTCAATCGGGCGCAAGTGCTTGTCAGCCAGCGCCGCCTGATCGTTTTGCAGCTGGAGCAGCCCCTCCACCATGGCCCGCACCGTCTTGCCCATCTCTTCGAGCATGTCGTGGGCCTGCTGGGTGTCCTGCAATTGCAAGGGTTGACCCAGGCCACGCATCAGCGGGGTCAGGGCTACGTGATCGACGCCGTCCAGCGACAGCTGATAATCGGGATGGTTCTCGATGGCGGGCATATCCAGAAATTCTTGGTTCATGGTGTTCTCGACAGCAGAAAAAGGGGCAAGAGGGGGGACGTCCACATCCGGTTGTGAACGCAGTGAAGCCTGCAGGCGACCGTCCGCCAGCGAGCCATCCATCAACGGATTGGGCGCCCTGCGCTCCTGCTGCAATGCCAGCAAGGGATCGGCCGCCAGGGTGCGCGGATCGTCTGCGGGCGCAACGGGCTCATCGCTGGTCAGCCACTCGTCAAGCTGCTCGGTGGGGCGGTTGCCCAGCACCTGTTGCAGGCTCTGCTCGGGGGTGATGGCCCCCAGATAGGCGCGCAGCCGGAACGGGCCGACCACGAGCTCGTCCCCCTGCTCCAGATGCACCTTGCGGGCCCGCCCGATGGGCGAGGTGGCACCGTTGATATAGGTCTGGCCGCTCAGATCGCACAGGCAGAAGCGACCGTCGTTGAGCTCGATGCGGGCGTGGGCGGGCATGACGGCCCCCAGCCTGTCGCGCAGTTGCCAGTCATCCTGTTCGGAGGCCCCCAGGGTCCCCCCCATCTCGTCGAAGCGGTACTGCACCTGCTGGCTGCCATCGAGCTGTTCGCTGTTGAGCACCACCAGGGAAAGTTGCTGGTTAAAATCGTCCACAGTTACTCCTGCACTGATTCCTGTAGTTAAATTTTCTGCGCTGCTGATCGCTGCACTTATTCCTGCACTTATTCCTGCACACAAATGGTCACAAACGGATCACTCGGCGGCTGGCCGAGAAAGGTACTCCACCCCAGGCGGGCACTCTGCTCTTCCCCCAGCCTCAGTCCCCTCGCCTGCTCCTGGCCGAAACCCAGCCGCAGATCCCAGGCCAGCTGATCGCGCAGGATGAAGGAGACGAAGGTCACCAGGGCGTGAAAGTGCTCCCCGTTCGGCAGAAAGCCGAGAAACTGGCCAAAGCTCAGGTTGTTGATCTTCAACAAAAACTTGCCGGCACAGTCGTTCACCTTGTCACCGATGACAAAATCGCTCCCCAAGGTGGCGCAGGCGCCGCCGAGGCGATTTTGCTGATCCTGATGAATAGGCACCTTGCGCCATTGCCAGGCGCTCACCTGCACGTCGGCCAGATCGAAACAGTGGGCCACCAGACCGGCTACCACCTCGGGTGAGCGGCTGGGGCTGGCCAGCATGCCCGCGTAGGAGAGCATCTTGGCCCGGTTGACCGGCAGGCTCTGGCAGACCGCCTCGTTGCCAAGCCCTACCAGGGCAAACATCAGACGGGAGAAGCCATCCTCGCCGTTGTCCTGAAACCGCACGTGGTAACGATACTTGCGCCAGATCCGGTGCAGCAGGGTCAGCAGACGGTGGTGGAAGAAGTCCAGGAACAGGCCGAGCTTCTGCTCCCCCTGGGCGTACTCCCACGCCAACGAATCGAGGTAATAACCGGGCATCGGCGACTGGCTGCCGTGCAGGCCGAGGAAGGCCACCTCCAGCTCATGACGCCCCTGCCCGTCCCGGCCAATCTGCAGCACGTCGCTGGTGGGGAACCCCAAGGAGGCGGTCGCCTTGAAGCGGATGTTCTCGTCACCGGGGAGGTAATCGAGCCCCCTCTCCTGATCGGCGCCATCGAGCCGGTTGAGCAGCTCAACCAGCTGGAAGAAGTTGAAGCGGGGCGCCTCCCAGGTGGCGTTCACATCAGGGAGTGCTGACCGATCTGGACTGGCCATTGGTAGCGCTCCTTGTTGTCGAGATTGACCACCTCAAGCAGGTGGAAGGCGTTGACGCTGGCATAGAGCGAGAAGAAGTGGGCCAGCACGGTACTGAACAGATAGAGCTCCCCTTCGCTGCCGAAGGCGGACTGGCGGATGGAGAGCACCGACTTGAGCCCCCGCACCGGCATGCCGCGCACCAGCCGGTCCACCGGCTTGGTCTCGATCTCCTCGATCCCCGCCAGCCGCTTGCGCGAGGCCTGCTCCGCCTGCTTGTCGTGCAGCGCCGGAAAATCGTAGGTGCGCAGCACCTGCACCAGGGCATCGCGGCGCAGCAGGGAGACATAGTTGAGCGACAGGTTGGATATCAGCGTCCAGTGCAGACTGCCGTCCAGCGCCGGGCGCAGCGGCCGAGTCGGCCGGATCAGGTTGCGGAAGGTGGCAAACGAGGGCGAGCTGCCGGTCGGCACGCAGACGCTGCCCACCTTGAGGCGGGCGGCGCGGGAGCGGTTGGTGCAGGTGAGCGTCACCGAGATGGATTCATCCAGTTCGACCGTGGTGGTTTCATCCCCACGCACGAACGAGAGGCTGTGTTCGAAACCATCCCCGCTCACCGCCTCCTTGACCCGCACCCGGTAGTAGAGCGCCAGCCGCTGTTTGGCCCGCTCGATCTGGTGCTGAAAGCTCTCGAATGGCTGATAGATGCGCGGCGTACCGCGGGAGCGGCCGAAGTTCCCCTCGACCCAGCCCTCCACCTGATCCACCGAGAAGATCTCGAAGCTGTCGGCATGGCGATAACTTGCCTTGAGGGGATACTCCGCCTGACGGCCATTGAGGTTGACCGGCTCGCTGTCGTGCTGGAACAGGTTGATGGCCGGCACGCAGTTGAGCATGAAGGAGTCGGGACGGATCTTGAGCTCCGCCGGCAGCGGCCGGTCGAAGCAGAAGTGCACCTTGAATTCGCTCACCGGCAACGGCTGCTTGGGCCAGTCGCCACCGGAGAGTTCGAAGAAGAGGAAGCTTTCCGGGAAGCAGAAATACTCCTGCAGGATCCGGTAGCCGGAATAGACGTTGTTCGGGTAGGGCAAGAGCGCATCGCCGCGCTCGAAGCCGACCGGTTTGAGGGCCTTGGCCTCCTGGCGAAAGCGCTTGCCGTCGATCTCCAGCTCGATATGGGAGAGCTGGTTGGAGAGCCAGAAGTAGAGCTCATAGGCGGTGTAGCTGTCACCACCGAGGAAGAAGCGCAGCTTGTCCAGCTGCAACTCGCTAAGCGGCAGAGGGGCATGCAGGGCGATATCCAGCGAGATGGTGGAGAGATCGTTGCCGCTCTGGGCCGCGATATGGCGGATATCGGCCGGATAGACCCAGGTATCGTGACAGGTCTGGAAATGACAGGTCACCTCGTCCAGGGGCTGGCTGTCGAGCTGACAACCTTGCCTGACCAGCGCCGGCTGGGCGATGGCCCCCGGAATGACCGAAAACTGCATGATGGTCATGCTGGGCACGGGACGCAGGTAGTTGGGCCAGAGCATGTTGAGCAGACCGTGGGTCAGCTCGGGAAACTCATCCTCAATCTTGGCGCGCAGGTTGCCCGTGAGGAAGGCGAACCCCTCCAGCAGGCGCTCCACGTCCGGATCGGTGTTCTGCTCCGACAGAAAGCGGGTGAGCTCGGGATAGGCGTCGGCAAATTCGCGCCCTTGCAGGCGCAAAAAAGCCAGTTCATCCCTGAAGTAATGTTCCAGCGACATTGATCAGACCATGCGGTAGTGACGGTGACTGTCCATGTGGACGTTGAACGAGGTAACTTGCTCGAGCTGCTCCAGCCGCACGTGGGCCGTCACCTGAAACGTCATCTCAAGCGGGCTCGCCTGATAGTCGGGTGAACGGACTTCCACATGCACGATCCGCGGCTCATAGCGGCGGATGCATTGCCGGATCGCCTCCCGGATCCGCCCCTTGATGTCGGCACTGCCCTGGGTGGCGTCATTGAGATCGATGACGCCAAGTTCGGGGGCACTGCGACAGTTGCCGGGACGGGTGTTGAGGATCTGATCGAGCTGCCGTTTGACAGAGTCCACCAGTTCATCCACTTCCGAACGGGGGGAGGAGCCAAGCCCCTCCCCCCGGATGCGATCAAACAGACTGGCCGCATTGCCTCTATCCCAGGATGAGAGATGCGGCATCGGGCTTTATTCCTTGTCCAGACGACCTACCAGAGAGAGCTCGAAGCTCGCTCCCATGTACTTGAAGTGCGGGCGCACGGCCATGGCAACCTGATACCAGCCCGGCTCCCCTTCCACGTCCAGCACCTTGATCTGGGCGGCGCGCAAGGGACGACGGCTGCGCACGTCCGCAGGGGGGTTCTCCTGGTCGGCCACGAACTGACGGATCCAGTTGTTGAGTTCCCGTTCCAGATCCTGGCGTTCCTTCCAGGAACCGATCTGCTCGCGCTGCAGCACTTTGATGTAGTGGGCCAGGCGGTTGATGATGAACATGTAGGGCAGCTGGGTACCCAGCTTGTAGTTGGTTTCCGCTTCCTTGCCTTCCTTGGTGTTCGGGAACACCTTGGGCTTTTGCACCGAGTTGGCGGAGAAGAAGGCGGCGTTGTCGCTGTCCTTGCGCATGGTCAGGGTGATGAAGCCCTCTTCCGACAGCTCGTATTCACGACGATCCGTGATGAGCACTTCGGTCGGGATCTTCGCCTGCAACTGACCCATGGCCTCATAGACGTGCACCGGCAGATCGTGAATGGCGCCACCACTCTGCGGACCGATGATGTTCGGGCACCAGCGGTACTTGGCGAAACTGTCGGTCAGGGAGGTGCCCATCAGATAGGCGGTGTTGCCCCACAGGTAATGATCATGGTTCGAGCTGATCTCTTCCTGGTAGTTGAAGCCCTTGATGGGATTCTCGGTCGGATCATAGGGCAGACGCGCCAGGAAGCGCGGTGCAGTCAGACCCAGATAGCGGGCATCTTCCGACTCGCGCAGGGAGCGCCACTTGGTGTAGGCCGGGCCTTCGAATACCGATTTCAGGTCCTTGATGGAGGGCAGATCGGTGAAGCTGTCGACCCCGAAGAAGGCGGGGGCGACGGAAGAGATGAAGGGGGCATGGGCCATGGCCCCCACTGCACTGACATACTGCATCAGCTTGATATCAGGGGAGCTGTGGGTGAAGGCGTAGTCACCAATCACGGCACCGACCGGCTGTCCGCCAAACTGGCCATAACCACTGGAATAGACGTGCTTGTAGAGGCCGGACTGGGTGATTTCAGGAGAAAATTCAAAATCTTCCAGCAGCTCTTCCTTGGTGGCATGCAGCACCTGGATCTTGATGTTCTCGCGAAAATCGGTGCGATCCACCAGGAGCTTCAGGGAGCGCCAGGAGGACTCCAGCTCTTGCAGCTCCTTGGCGTGCAGGATGACGTCCATCTGCTTGCCGAGCTTCTTGTCGAGCTCGACGATCATGCTGTCCACCAGCGCCTTGTTCACCGGCTCTGTGGTGGTGCCGCTGTCCAGAATGTTGGCAATCAGGGCTGCAACGCCCTGCTTGGCGACGCTGTAGCCCTCATCCACCGGGGTGATGCGAGCCTGCGCCATGATTTCGTCCAGCAGGGACGAGGAGGCTGCACTCGCCCCCGCTTGAACCTGTTCTTCGACCAGAGACATAATTTTTCCTTATAAGTCAGTCAATTAATCTGCTGATCACTCGGCAGGCTTAATCAAATCCAGCTCCTTGAGCAATTGCTCGCGAGCGTCGTCACTGGACAGCAGATCCTGCAGACGGTTGCGGAAGGCGGGGATATTGCCAAGCGGCCCCTTCAGGGCAACCAGCGCCTCACGCAGCTCCAGCAGCTTGCGCAACTCGGGCACTTGCTGGGCAACGCTGTCAGGGGTGAAGTCTTCCAGGGACTGGATTTTGATCGACACGGGCAACTCGTCCTGGCTGTTCTCCTCCAGGCGGTTGGGAACCGAAAAATTCAGCTCCAGTGCAGATTCTTTCATGACGGAAGAAAAATTATTCTTGTCGATGGAGACGGTCTGACGCTCCTCGATGGGGGTCTCTTCAGAGCGCCCTTTCATATTTCCAACCACCATCATGGTCAACGGAAGCTCTATTTCCGCCTGTTGGCCACCGGTTGCCGGCACATATTTGATATTGATACGTTCTTTGGGCGCAACAGTGGCGCCATCAATCCCTTTTCCCATGCTCTAGATACCAAGTTGAGGATCCATGAAGACCCAAAAGCTTATAGCCAATGCTTTTGTCGGCAACTGTAAAAAATGACAGTTGACGTGCTCAGGACGAAAATGAACAAAAAAGCACCAGCCAACCACGCCTTTTCGATATATTCCAGGAGAGAGCCTGGATATCCAAAAAGCAGCATTCAGCTTGTTATTCAATACAATCCTATTACGTCTCTACTCTTCGTTAGAGATCATACCTAGCTTAAGAGCCATTTGTAGCGAATGGTATATTTTTGATGATGATAACGTCAACGACAAATATATTTGCACATGTATCAAAATCAAAACAAATGCACAAACACCAATAAAAACAACAAGATATAGTCAAACCATCAAAATGTAAACTTGGACAAAAAGTGTATGAAAGTTGTATTTAGTGAAGAGTTAAATAGGAAAAATCTGATTTTAAATCTTCATGACCTCTCATGATAAGCCATAAACCGCGCTCATTTTCCGAACACAAAAAGAGATTTTTCTGACAACATCCGATGTTATTTTTGTCAAAAAAACCGCCAGGATGTATTATCAAGGCGGTATTGGATGGCGATAATAAGTGGGAAATGGCTTTATCCACTCACTGTTATTTTTATCACTATGTCTCATTCATGTTATGGGAATGACATCATATGCCCTCTGACGTCTGCCCCATTTCACCGTGTTTATCCAGTCTGATGAACCAGTGCTGCGCCAGTTTTTGACCGGCACTTTTTTCTTGTGCCGTCATGCCTTTTTCAAGTTCACGGCTGGCGGCGGTTGCATCAATATTGCCATCCGTTGCGGCCAATAAATACCATGCATAAGCATGCAATCTATTGCGGGGGGCTCCCCATCCCTGCTCACGCATGATGCCCATGCGATATTGTGCTCGCCGATGATTGGCGTTTGCCGCAGCCCGATACTGTTTCATGGCTTCGGTGTAATCAGCCTCACCACCCAGCCCCAGTCGCAGCATCTCGCCGTAGGCATATCGAGCCTCGACATTGCCCTGTGAGGCCGCCAGAGAGAGGCTCTTGCGCGCAGCTTTCAACTCCCCCCGTTCCTGTTGCAGAGTCGCCAGTTCAAGCTGGGCCTGACTCACCCCCCCCGCAGCAGCCAGATTCAGCCAGTGCTCCCGTGCGGTGATATCGCTCTGCTGCAGGCTCAATTGATATTCGGCGTCATGGGAACCATTGCCTGCCGCCAGCTCCAGCCAATAACGGCCAAGCGCCAGGTCCTGGGCAACCAGATCCCCCCTCAGATAGGCCTGCCCCAACCACAGCTGGGCAGGAGCAGCCCCTGCATTGGCGGCGCGCTGATAGAGGCTGAATGCCTCTTCAGAGGGCGCCTTGCTCGCCAGTACCAGCAAAGCGTCCGGCTGTTGCTGGGCTGCGGCTTTCTCATACCAGCGCAGGGCAAGATCGGCGCGTTTTATCACCCCTTTCCCTTGCTCATAGCGAGCGCCAAGCTGGAATTGGGCATCCCGATTCCCTTGTTCGGCGGCTTTCTCCAGCCACTTGACGGCCTCTTCATCGGCCCCCGCCTGACCTGCATACCACTGCCCCAGAACCAGTTGGGCATTTCCATGATCCCGCTTGGCGGCCTGCTCGAACCAGTCGAGACACTCACTGACCAGCTTCCCCTTGTGCCGTTGCCGGCACTCCTGACCCAGTTGATAGCTGGCCTCCGAATTGCCCAACTTGGCGGAGCGCTGCCACCACTGCCTGGCCAGTGCAGGATTTTTGGGCTCTCCCAACCCCGCCTGATACCAGCTTCCCACCTGTAGTGCAGCCTTGCCCCGAATATCGGCATCTGCCGCCAGCGGACCGACTTGATCGGCAACCTGCTTCATCCAGCGCATCGCCTCGGGATAATCCGGCTTCGCCGCCAAACGGTTGGCCAGCTCATATTGCGCCTTGCCCTGGCCTTGCTGGGCAGCTTGGGAGAGTTCAGACTCGGTGAGTCGTGTAGTTGTAGAACATGCAATAAGCAAACTAGCTAATAACATCGATAGTAAAGCTCGATATACCATCTATAACACCCGCAGTTTTAAACAAGAGGATAATAACAGATTTAGTAGAAACACCCAAAATACCAAAAACACATAATAAAAAACACTCAACAATATTCTAGAGAAAATTAAAGGGGTCACAGCAAAATATTTGCCAAGCCTGATTTAGGGTATTCCTTTTTTATCAAAGATGCATAATGTTGATCATGGTAGTCAAAAGTTATACCATCAATATATTCTTTTGAAATACTGTGGCAAGCATGACCTGGTAAAAAAAAGTCATCTTCTATTTTGTATGGATAACAATCCACATCATATATGGAGCAATAGATGTAGCAAGCACTAGCGGTAAATTGAAAGAAATCTTCTTTACTATCTTTATCTAGCGTGCCGATAAACGCATTCATTCCTTTCGTAAGATCTTCTAGTGATAGAATCCCCCGTTCAATATAGGTTAGAAGACGCCCAGTTGAACGATAATGGCCATGCTCTCCCCAATCTCGGTCCATAACCAAGAATCCCTCATTTCCTCTAAAGAAATTCCATGGTTTTGTTTTGAACTCTGATATGAACTCAATTTCATTATATGGCTTCATTATTGCCATCTCATCGTATCATCAAAATAACTAAGCAGCTTTTCGATACACCCATCATGTTTTATGTTTTCCGCACCATGCAATGCGGCTTATTTTTCCCCACCTTTAGTTTTCCCGCCAGGAACCCATTCACCAGAAATTGCCCCTGGTTCATTGCCAGTAGCCACTTTATATTTAAACCGATTATCACCTCATCCTTGCATTATGTATCCCCGGAGGGGAGCTACTCTTTCATTCATCGCCATTTTGCAAGTGGCTCTGAAACAGTTCCATTTTCAATATTAATATCATGTTGCCAAAAACGCTCACCTTTAAATGACGGTTCATGTGCAAGAACAACTCTCACTGTTTTTTCTGCTGAAGCCGATTGGTTTGCTAAGCAATATATGCAACTGCCAGGTTCTTTAAATGAAAAACGGGTAATAAAAAGTAAATCTCCCTCCTTATCAAAAAAACTAATGCTAGAGGCATTTAAAGCCGTCACGCCATCTAACTTTTTATCATAAGCAGCGTCAATATAATCACCTATTACTTTTGTTTTTTTACCATCACAAACCCAAGAAATATCATCATCATTTAAATAAACTCTCATTTTTATTCCTGTGGAAAGACTATGCAAGCTTGTTGCCATCGAGCGACTGCCAGTAGACTGGCCGCCCATGACATCATGCTTGAAATAGCTGAAAACCCAGCTCGTCCTACTCGGTCGTCATCTTGCCGTAGAGGGAAAGAAAACAAATAAAAAGGTCATGGTATTACGTTATCCTAACCTATACATATCCACTTCCTGAATTAATAAAGGTTCAGTCCAGTGACCGACGATAACCATACTATACAAATTTCTCTGATGATTTCCAATTACACCACACTTATTAACCCTATGCCCTGCACATATTAATACGGGCGCTTACTCTAGCAGGGTTAGTTTATCCATATAAATACATTAGTTTATCTACCAAATCTCTTTCCTCGGAACTGAATGGCTTTTTGCTAAATATACTAACATGTTCAAATATCGCTCTAATTGGAATGGGGGTTGAACGTCAGATATTATATCGATGAAACGTTTAGCATCTGGATCTATACCTAAAAGATGATTTTCTATCAATCTTTTTGCATCATCCCTTAATTTATGTCTACCCATATCATTCTCCTGGCAATATATCGACCTTATCCTCCTTTATGTATATCAGTTGATATAACAGTTTCACTTCCCTGTCGGCAGCCTTCCACCTGGGAGAGTCTCAATATTTATTTTGCTCTAACCATAACGATACATAGCTTCATCAAGCATTTCTTTCTCAGCATCAGAGTACTTTGATTGGTCGCATCCTCTCATACTCTCCTTAATCCCCCTGATCGGTATTCTTCTATTTTTATTTTTGAGGATTTCAATTAAATATTCATAGTCAGAAATAAAATCCTCTTTATGATTTTCAATAATAATTATTAATTGCTCTCTAAAGTATTCACCTTCGGTCATAATCATTCCTTTGGTAAAACATCAATTGCATCAGCCTTTACAGATTAAAGCATTTCTTTATTAGGCACTAGTTTTACAATTCCATCCATTCCATACCTGGAGCATTTATCAATAAATACTTCCAAGTCATTACCTCACCAATAAAGCTATTTAACGCGGTAAAAACATAGGTCGTCCCAACATCTATTACCAACTCCCATATCCCCACCACACCCTTTATACTGCTACTCCACGATTGCTTCCTGGCTTTATTATCAATCTTTCATCTACTTTACGGTTGCGGCACATTTCAGCAAACCGAAATGTTTTATCTTCATTTCCCCTATAATCGTTAAATTCACCCTCAGTTTTTTCATAATATTCTTCATAGTCAAACATGCCATTGCTAACCGGTATAGATAAATAATACATCCCTGATTTTTCTATGCCGCCGCATAAGCGGACGCCCTACTCGTGAGCCACGCCAAGTGCTTGATGGCATTCTCTGGATACTTCACA
>NZ_MKUI01000011.1:0-26372 GCF_001898585.1 Aeromonas sp. 62-46
GCTGTAGCTGGCCTTGGTCTCGTAGTCCGGGTTGCCCGTCAGGGTCACGGCACCTGTGGTGGCATTGATGCTGAACAGTGCCGCGTCCGCTCCCGCCTTCAGGCTGTAACTGGTGGTGCCGGTCGAGATGTCGCCGCTGTCTGTGCTGGTCACGGTGTAAACCACCTGCCCGGCGCCGCTGTTTTCATCGATGGCGCTGGCCGTGGTTCCCGACGTGATGGCCGGGGCCACTTCGTCCAGGTTGTTGACCCCCAAGGTGACCACCTGCTCGCTGGCATTGCCCGCCGCATCGGTGGCCACCACGGTGAAGCTGTAGCTTTCCTTGGTCTCGGAGTCCGGATTGCCAATCAGGGTCACGGCACCTGTGGCGGCATTGATGCTGAACAGCGCCGCGTCCGCTCCCGCCTTCAGGCTGTAGCTGGTACTGCCAGTCGCGATGTCGCCGCTGTCGGTGCTGGTGACGGTGTAAACCACCTGCCCGGCACCGCTGTTTTCATTGATGGCACTGGCCGTCGCCCCCGAGGTGATGGTCGGCGCCACTTCGTCCAGGTTGTTGACCCCCAAGGTGACTACCTGCTCGCTGGCATTGCCCGCCGCATCGGTGGCCACCACGGTGAAGCTGTAGCTTCCCTTGGTCTCGTAGTCCGGATTGCCAATCAGGGTCACCGCGCCCGTGGCGGCATTGATGCTGAACAGCGCCGCGTCCGCTCCCGCCTTCAGGCTGTAACTGGTGGTGCCGGTCGAGATGTCGCCGCTGTCTGTGCTGGTCACGGTGTAAACCACCTGCCCGGCGCCGCTGTTTTCATCGATGGCGCTGGCCGTGGTTCCCGACGTGATGGCCGGGGCCACTTCGTCCAGGTTGTTGACCCCCAAGGTGACCACCTGCTCGCTGGCATTGCCCGCCGCATCGGTGGCCACCACGGTGAAGCTGTAGCTTTCCTTGGTCTCGGAGTCCGGATTGCCAATCAGGGTCACGGCACCTGTGGCGGCATTGATGCTGAACAGCGCCGCGTCCGCTCCCGCCTTCAGGCTGTAGCTGGTACTGCCAGTCGCGATGTCGCCGCTGTCGGTGCTGGTGACGGTGTAAACCACCTGCCCGGCACCGCTGTTTTCATTGATGGCACTGGCCGTCGCCCCCGAGGTGATGGTCGGCGCCACTTCGTCCAGGTTGTTGACCCCCAAGGTGACTACCTGCTCGCTGGCATTGCCCGCCGCATCGGTGGCCACCACGGTGAAGCTGTAGCTTCCCTTGGTCTCGTAGTCCGGATTGCCAATCAGGGTCACCGCGCCCGTGGCGGCATTGATGCTGAACAGCGCCGCGTCCGCTCCCGCCTTCAGGCTGTAGCTGGTGCTACCGGTCGAGATGTCGCCGCTGTCAGTGCTGGTCACGGTGTAAACCACCTGCCCGGCACCGCTGTTCTCATCGATGGCGCTGGCCGTGGTCCCCGAGGTGATGGTCGGGGCTGTGTCATCCAGGTTATTGACCCCCAAGGTAACCACCTGCTCGCTGACGTTGCCCGCCGCATCGGTGGCCACCACGGTGAAGCTGTAGCTCCCCTTGACTTCATAATCAGGATTGCCAATCAGGGTCACAACCCCCGTCACGGGGTTGATGCTGAAGGCTGCGTGATCACCCACCACCTTGAGGCTGTAAGTGACATCGCCCGCATCGCTTGCGACAGCGGTATACACGCTCTGCAAAGCACCGCTATTTTCCAAAATGGCAGCAGCCGTCGCGCTTGAGCTGAATTTGGGTGCGAAGGTATCAACCACCCCTGCAACGGCATCCGTCAAATTCTGCCCCGTTTGCGCTGACGTATATTCCCCGCCCTGGACGACAATCCCCTGCGCACTTTCTGTCAACGTCGCCTTGCCGTTGCTAACCTGCAACCCGGCAAGCAGATCCTCGATGGTTTTCTGGCTATTGCCACCGTTCTGACTATCGGCACCCGATAGTGCTGCCAGTACGGCTCCATATATTTCGCCTGCGCTCAGGCCGTTGGCGCTATCAAAGGCGCCGCCATTGGTCGGCACTACCGTGGTGCCATGCAAACTCGGCAGACCAAACAGGTCGGCCACGGCATTGTTGATGTCGTTGACCATGGATTCGGCGGGCAAACTACCGGCAGCCGCATCTTGCACCTTGTGATAAGCCAGGGTGCTCAGGACGTTGAGATTGACGGTAACGGTAGAATTAGGCTGCGACACCACTTCCATCGCAAACAGCTCTGCATTCAGGTCTTTGCCTGCTTGGGTCGCCTCATCGAGATAGTCGGCACTGGAGCCGGTGTTAACGACCCGGGCGATGACCACGCCAAGATAGCTGCCAACCGCGATTGAGAAGGTGCCATCCGGATTGACCTGCGCCTCTCCCAGCAAAGTGACACCGTCAGCCTGGTAAACCTCGACCCGCAGATCATTGCCAGCGACAACCGGGCCGCCCACTATGGTCCCCGCAACTCTGTTGACGACACCGGCATCGGTACCACCATCACTATCACTGCCTCCACTACTGCCAGCAGCCAGCGCGATCCCGCCAAGACCAAGTGCCCCCAGCCCGACCGTGATGGGGGTGAAGAAATCACTATCAGAACTCCCCTGCCAGATGAGTTGCTCACCATTGGCAGCCGTCTCTATTACCGGGCTCTCACTCGTCACCGCGGCACCGTTCAAGGCCGAGCCATCCAGCTCCGCCTGGGGAATAAACGCAGTATCTGGTTCATCATAAAAATCGGTGAGTTCCACCAGAACGCCATCGTCACTGGATTCGATGATCAGCGAGCCGCCCTTGCGTTTGACGAACAAGCCATCTGGGGATTTGCCGGTCGAGGTGTCGATTAACGCGTACTTGGCGCCAGATTGAGCCGGAATGATGACAGCATCGGTAAGAGGTATTTGCCGCAGTGAGCCGTCAGCAAGGCGCTCTACAAGTTGCAATGACTGTTTAACGCCTGTTTTTGAAGCCATGTAGATCTCCCTATCCACTTGTATTTAAATGATATATTTATTAGGAATGACGGCCTGCGACAAAAGGCGACGGAGTCGATACTAGCAGACAAGTTGCAGTCGAAGATAGCTGACACTGACCGGCCCGCTACGGCTCAATCCAACCTGGGGTATATGCCAAAAACCACATAAAAATAGAGTCTTATGGCGGTAACACCCCCTCTTGCCATACCTTTGGAGCAGCACCCTCCCCTGGACCTGATGTCTAACATCCCCCTGTAGTTGCCACTCCCGGTGGCGGCACACCGTCATCTACCCTTGAAGGGCGCCGTCCGGCAGGACGGCCTTCCATTCGCCGAGACACAGAGAAGGACATCATGGGCAGCAAACGAAAATCCAGAACGGAAGAACCGGTCGTGGCCGAGGCGCAAAAGCCCCTTGGCAACAAGGCATACGAAAAGGCGCTGCGCCTCTTGCACGTGGAACTGGTCAGGCTGCAGCAGTGGGTGGTGCACAAGGGGCTCAAGGTCTGCATCGTCTTCGAGGGGCGCGACGGGGCCGGCAAGGGGGGCACCATCAAGGCGATCACCGAGCGGGTCAGCCCCCGGGTCTTTCGGGTCGTCGCACTGCCCGCCCCCACGGAGCGGGAGAAGAGCCAGCTCTACTTCCAGCGCTACATCCCCCATCTGCCGGCGGCGGGGGAGATCGTCATCTTCGATCGCAGCTGGTACAACCGGGCCGGGGTGGAGCGCATCATGGGCTTTTGCAGCGAGGAGGCGAGCGACAAATTCCTGGCTGGCACCCCCATGGTGGAAAAAGCCCTGGTGGACTCTGGCATCATTCTGCTGAAGTACTGGCTGGAGGTGACCCCACAAGAGCAGGAGCGGCGGCTGCGTGATCGCATCGACGATGGCCGCAAGATCTGGAAGCTCTCCCCCATGGACATCAAGTCCTTCGATCGCTGGGATGAGTACACCCGGGCGCGGGATGCCATGTTCATCGCCACCGACACCGCCTGGGCCCCCTGGTTCGTGGCCCACTCCGAGGACAAGAAACGGGTGCGCCTCAACATCATCTCCCACCTGCTGGCGCACATCTCCTACGAGGCGCTGCCGGCGGAGCCGGTGAAGCTGCCCAAGCGCAAGATAGGCAAAGTCAAACCAACGGATCACCCGCTTCGCATCGTGCCAGCCCTCTTCTAGCCAGAGGGGGGTGAGCCCTGGCTCACCCCCTTTCCCTTCCTGCCCCAAGGGACAGCAGGCGCCGCCGGTATCACCCAATAGCTTGTTGTTGTTCACGTTTTCCCGTTTGCCTCCCCTATACTTCAGCGACATTCAGGTCTGGCCGAGCAAGGAGGCCCCCATGTTGCGACTGTTTGCCCTGCTGCTTGTCTGCCTGGTGCTCCCGGTGTGGGCGCTGACCCTGACCCCGGTGGCGGGGGAGCTGCGCCACCCCTGGGGGCTCGCCTTCCTGCCGGATGGCAGCTACCTCGTCAGCGAGCGCCCTGGGCGCCTGCTGCGCATCGACGCGGGTGGCAACCGCCATGTGGTCTCCGGCCTGCCGCCCCTCGCCGCCACGGGTCAGGGGGGTCTGCTCGATCTCGCCCTGGACGGCGATGGCTGGCTCTATCTCAGCTACAGCGAGCCGGGGGACGGAGGCGCCGGCACCACCGTGGCCCGGGCCCGACTGCAAAAAGACGCCCTCGTCGACTGGCAACTGCTGTTTCGCCAAGAGCCCAAGGTGGCCGGCGGCGCCCATTTTGGCTCCCGCCTGGTGCTGACGGAGGACCACCTCTTCATCACCCTGGGGGATCGCTACAGCGAGCGGGAGCGGGCCCAGACGCTGGACAACCACCTCGGCAAGACGGTGCGTCTGCACAAGGATGGCCGGGTCCCCGCCGACAACCCCTTCGTCAAGACGCCGGGGGCCCTGCCGGAGATCTGGAGCCTGGGCCATCGCAACATGCAGGGGGCGGCCCTGCGCCCGGGCAGCCAGCAGTTCTGGGCTCACGAGCACGGTCCCCAGGGCGGGGACGAGGTCAACCTCATCCTGCCAGGCCACAACTACGGCTGGCCCAGAGTGACCTTTGGCGAGGAGTACGGGGGCGGCAAGATTGGCGTGGGCCAGAGCGCGCCGGGCATGACGGCGCCACGCTGGATCTGGGTGCCCTCCATCGCCCCCTCGGGCATGACCTTTTATCAGGGGGACCTGTTCAGGGAGTGGCAGGGGGATCTGTTCGTCGGCGCCCTGCGTGGTCAGGCCTTGTTGCGCCTGCACCTCGACGGAGACAAGATAGTGTCGGCAGAGCGGCTGCTGACCGATCTGGGGGAGCGGATCCGTACCGTCAAGGAGGGCCCCGACGGCGCCCTCTACCTGTTGACGGATTCAGGCCAGGGGCGCCTGCTCAAACTGACCCCATAGCATGAAAGGAGCAAGGATGAAGACGAATCGCATGCTGCTGGTGCTCTGCACCAGCCTCTGGTTGCTGGGCTGCAACACCATCCACGGGATGGGACGGGACATCGAGAAGGCGGGGGAGGTGATCCAGGGCTCCGCCAAGCTGACGGATGCACCGGCCGCAGAGGGTCGCTGATCCCGGCCGGGTGGCGCTGTGGTTCGCCGCCTGTCGCCCCTTTCCTTACCCCTGTTCGGCGCTGGCCACCAGACTGGCCAGCGGCGCCATGGTCACCCTGACCCCGTGCTGTGCCAATGCCTCGCGGGCGCTCTGGGGCAGTTGCTCGTCAGTGATCACCTGATCGATCGCATCCCAGCTCACCACGTTGAAGGTCCCCACCTTGCCATATTTGGACGAATCGCAGATGAGGATGCGCGTCGCCGCCGACTCCACCACGGCCCGCTTCACCGGCACCTTCTGTTCGCTCGGGGTGGAGATCCCCTGACTGTCCCAGGAGGAGGCTGACAGGAAGGCGATGTCCAGATGGAGGTTGCGCAGGAAGTGGGCGGTGGCCTCCCCGGCACAGGACTGGTTCTCGCGAATGACCTGCCCCCCGGTGTGATAGAGGCGGCAGCGGCCGTGCTCGATGAGGTAGGCGCAGACCATGAAGTCGTTGGTCACTATCATCAAGTCTTCCCGAAGCGCCAGCTCCCGGGCCAGCTCCAGGGAGGTGGTACCGGCATCCAGATAGACGGTGCTCCCCTCGCTCACATGGGCGGCGGCGAGCCGCGCAATGGCCAGCTTGGCCCCCTGCATCAGGCTGCGCTTGGCGGCGTGTGAGGGCTCGCTCTTGATCCGCTGGGAGAGGCTGACCCCGCCGGAGACAGAGAGTACCCTCCCCTGCTCCTCCAGCTTCTGGATGTCGCGCCTGATGGTCATGTGGGAGACCTGCAGCCAGTCGGTCAGCTCCACTATGCTGACCACGCCGCGCTCTGCCAGCAGTTGCAGGATACGTTGCTGTCGCTCTACGGGAATCATCTTGCCTCGCGCCTCGGGAAAAGGAAGGTGCCATTCTACCCCAGCGACCTGGGAAAAAATGATAAATAACCTGAAACGGGCTCACAAATCACATTTATTCACAATAAAAACGCCAAAATTTGACTCAGAAGAATCTTAACCCGCACAAATAACAAAAATTAACACCAGTTAAGTTATTTTTTGTGACAACTGCCTGATATTTCATCGCCGCAAGCCTCTACTATCAGCTCATCAGTCGTAATCGAGGAATCACGAGATGAGCACTCCCTATCATGTTGCGGTCATCGGCCTGGGCGCCATGGGCATGGGCGCCGCCCGTTCCTGCCTGCGGGCCGGACTCACCACCTATGGCATCGACCTCAGCGAGCAGGCTCGCGGCCAGTTGCAGCAGGCCGGTGCCGCCGCCGTCATGGCCGATGCCAGACCCCTGGCCGAGACGCTCGATGCCGTGCTGTTGCTGGTGGTCAACGCCACCCAGGTGCGCCGCATCCTGCTCGGCGAAGCGGGGCTGGCTCGCCACCTCAAACCGGGCACCGCCATCATGGTCTCTTCCACCATAGCGGCCGAAGAGGCGAGCGCCCTGGCCGCCGAGCTGGCGCAGATGGGACTGCCGATGCTGGATGCGCCGGTTTCCGGTGGTGCCATCAAGGCCGATGCCGGCGAAATGACGGTGATGGCCGCAGGCTCCGACGCCGCCTTCGACAAGCTGGCCCCGGTGCTGGATGCGGTGGCCGGCAAGGTCTACCGGGTCGGCAGCGAGCCGGGCCAGGGCAGCACGGTGAAGATCATCCACCAGCTGCTGGCCGGGGTGCACATCGCGGTGGCCGCCGAGGCCATGGCCCTGGCCAGCCGGGCCGGCGTGTCCCTGGATCTCATGTATGACGTGGTGACCCATGCCGCCGGCAACTCCTGGATGTTTGAAAACCGCATGCCCCGGGTGCTGGCCGGTGACTACCAGGCCCGCTCCGCAGTGGACATCTTCGTCAAGGATCTCACCCTGGTGGCCGACACCGCCAAGGCGCTGCGCTTCCCGCTGCCGCTCGCGAGCACGGCGCTGAACATGTTCCTCGGCGCCAGCAACGCAGGGCACGGCCAGGAAGATGACAGCGCCGTCATCAAGATCTTCTCAGGCATCACCCTGCCGGGTCAGGAGGAGCAAGCATGAAACTCGGTGTCATCGCAGACGACTTCACCGGCGCTACCGACATCGCCGGTTTCCTGGTGGAGAACGGCCTCTCCACCCTGCAACTCGCCGGCGTGCCGGAGCATGACGGGGATCTGCCCCCGGTCGATGCCGTGGTGATCAGCCTCAAGAGCCGCTCCTGCCCCGCGGACGAAGCGGTGCGCGACTCCCTGGCGGCCCTAGACTGGCTCAAGGCCCGCGGCTGCCCGCGCATCTACCAGAAATACTGCTCCACCTTCGACAGCACGGCGGCGGGCAACATCGGTCCCGTCACCGACGCCCTGCTGGCGGCGCTGGAGAGCACGTTCACCCTGATCTGCCCGGCCCTGCCGGTGAACGGTCGCACCGTCTATCAGGGCAACCTCTTCGTCGGCACCCAGCCGCTCGCCGAGTCCGGCATGCGCCATCACCCCATCACCCCCATGACCGACAGCAACCTGCTGCGGCTGATGGAGGGACAAGCCCAGGGCCGTGCCGGTCTGGTGCCGTTCAATACCATCGCACAGGGTCCCGGCGCCATTGCCGACGCCTTTGAGCAGCTAACGCAATCTGGTGTGCGCTACGCCGTGGTCGACACCCTGACCGAGCAGCACCTGCTGGACATCGCCACCGCCGCCCTCGACATGCCCCTGGTGACCGGCGGATCCGGCCTCGCCATCGGCCTGGCCCGTCAGCTTGGCAGCGGCGATCTGCAGGGTGCCCGCGAAGCGGGCTGGCCCAGAGGCACCCGCGCCGCGGTGCTGTCGGGCTCCTGCTCAGAGATGACCAACCGTCAGGTGGCCCGCTATCGCCAGCACGCCCCTGCCCTGGCGCTGGATGTGGTGCGCTGCCTCGAAGAGGCCGACTACCCGGCCGAGCTGGCGCGCTGGGTACTGGACCAGCCCCTCACCCCGGCGCCGCTGGTCTACGCCACCACCAGCCCGGCGGAGCTGGCCCGCATTCAGGAAACCCACGGCCAGCAGGCGGCCAGCGACGCGGTGGAACACTGCTTTGCCCGCCTCGCCCAACTGCTGCAAGGCGCCGGCGTGGACCGCTTCATCATCGCCGGTGGCGAGACCTCGAGCCGGGTCACCCAGGCTCTCGGCGTCAAGGCGTTCCACATAGGCCCGCAGATCGCCCCCGGTGTGCCCTGGGTGCGGGCCATCGACGCCCCCCTGTCGCTGGCCCTCAAGTCCGGCAATTTCGGGAGCGACGACTTCTTCGACAAGGCTCAGGAGTACTTCCATGACTGAACAGGCACTGCGCGACACCATGGTGATGCTGGGGGCCTCCCTCTTCCAGCGCGGTTATGCCACCGGGGGCGCCGGCAACCTCTCCGCCCTGCTGCAGGACGGTACCCTGATCGCCACCCCGACCGGCTCCTGTCTGGGACGGCTCAGCGCCGACAGGCTCTCTCACGTCAACCTGCAGGGGGAACACCTGGGGGGAGATCGCCCCTCCAAGGAGGTGGCCTTCCACCTCGCCATCTACCACAACAATCCGGACTGCCGGGCCGTGGTGCACCTGCACTGCACCCACCTGACCGCCCTCTCCTGTCTGGAGGGGCTGGACCCGGCCAACGTCATCCGCCCCTTCACCCCCTACTACGTGATGCGGGTCGGCCAGTTGCCGCTCATCCCCTACTACAAACCGGGGGATGCCCGCATCGCCGAGGAGCTGGGGCGCCGCGCCCCCGAAGGCAACGCCTTCCTGCTGGCCAACCACGGCCCCGTGGTGACGGGCAAGGATCTGGTGGATGCGGTCAACAACATGGAAGAGCTGGAGGAGACGGCGCGCCTGGCACTGATGCTTCATGGCCACTCCATCCGCTACCTGAGCGAACCCGAAATTGATGAATTGAGGAGGATGAAACCATGAGCAAGTTTGCCGCCAATCTCACCATGCTGTTTACCGAGGTGCCGTTCCTGGAGCGCTTCGCCGCCGCCCGCGACGCAGGCTTCGAGGCGGTGGAGTTCCTCTTCCCCTACGAGTGGCCGGCCGCAGATCTGGGCCGCCGCTTGCGCGAGCAGGGGCTCTCCCAGGCCCTGTTCAACATGCCGCCGGGCAACTGGGCGGCAGGGGAGCGCGGCATGGCCGCCATCCCGGGTCGGGAAGCGGAGTTTCGCGGCCACCTGCCAAGCGTGCGTGACTATGCCCTGGCGCTCGGCTGCACCAAGGTACACGCCATGAGCGGCATCGTGGACCCTGCTCATAGCCTCTCGGCCCACCGCCAGACCCTGATCGACAACATCCGCTTCGCCGCCGACTTCCTGGCCGAAGACGGCATCAAGGTACTGCTCGAGCCACTCAACGATCGGGATGTACCCGGCTACTTCCTGGCCCACCAGCTCGATGCCCTGGCCCTGGTGCAGGAGATAGACAGACCCAACGTGGGGGTGCAGCTCGACCTCTATCACGCCCAGATCATGGACGGGGATCTCACCCGTCTCATCGGCAAGCTGGGCCCGGCCATCGGCCACGTCCAGATCGCCTCGGTACCGGATCGCCACGAGCCGGACGAGGGGGAGATCGCCTACCCCCACCTGTTCAAGGCGCTGGCGCAGGCGGGCTACCACGACTGGATTGGCTGCGAGTACAACCCCAGAGCCGGCACCCGGGAAGGGCTGGGCTGGTTGACACAACAATAACGACCCTGAACATGAACGAGTCTGAGGATAACAAGATGCAGATCATCATCACCGGCGGCGGTGGCTTCCTGGGCCAGAAACTGGCCCGGGCCCTGCTGCAAGGCCCCCACCCCTTCACCGAGCTGCTGCTGGTGGACATCCAGCAGCCGCAATCCCCCCTACCGGACCCCAGGGTTCGCTGTCTGCGGGCCGACCTCACCGAACCCGGTGTCGCCGAGTCCCTCATCAGCGAGCGGACCGCCGTGGTCTACCACCTGGCCGCCATCGTCAGCAGCCACGCGGAGCAGGACTTCGATCTGGGCTGGCAGGTCAACCTGGACACCACCCGCACCCTGCTGGAGGCGTGCCGCCATGCCCGGTCCGGCATCCGCTTCGTCTTCACCAGTTCGCTCGCCGTCTATGGCGGCCCGCTGCCGGAGCTGGTGAATGACGGTACCGCCTTGACCCCCACCTCCTCCTACGGCGCCCAGAAGGCCATGGGGGAACTGCTGGTCAACGACTACAGCCGCAAGGGCTTCGTCGACGGTCTGGTATTGCGCCTGCCCACCATCTGCGTGCGGCCGGGCAAGCCGAACCGCGCCGCCTCCTCCTTTGTCAGCAGCATCATCCGCGAGCCGCTGCAAGGGGAGAGCGCCATCTGCCCGGTGAGCCCGGATCTGCGCCTCTGGCTCTCCAGCCCCGCCACCGTGGTCGCGAACTTCCTGCTGGCGGCCAGACTTCCCGCCACCGGTGACGCCCGCAGCATCAACCTGCCCGGCATCAGCGTGACCGTCGGCGAGATGCTGGAGGCCCTCGCACGGGTCGGTGGCCAGGTGGCCCGGGATCGGGTGCAGTTTGCCGCCGATCCGGCCATCGAGCGCATCGTGGCGAGCTGGCCGGGACGCATCGACAACCAGCGGGCCAGCGCCCTCGGTTTCGCGGCAGACAGGACGTTTGCCGACATCATCGACAGTTTCATCACCCATGACATGCAGGAGGCATCATGAGCGACATCCCAACCCCCATCATCGGTCTCATCATCGCGGTCTTCGTGCTGGTGTTCCTGGTCATCCGTACCCGGGTGCACGCCCTGATCGCCATGCTGGCGGCGGCCTGCATCGCCGGGATCACCGGCGGCATGAGCATCGACAAGACCCTCACCGTGATCACCCAGGGCTTTGGCTCCACCCTCGGCAGCATCGGCATCGTCATCGGCCTCGGGGTCATGATGGGTCGCCTGCTTGAGGTCTCCGGCGCCGCCGAACAGATCGCCTACAGCTTCATCAAGTGGCTCGGCAAGCGCCGCGAGGAGTGGGCCCTGGCCATCACGGGCTACATCGTCAGCATCCCCATCTTCGTGGATTCCGCCTTCGTCATCCTCTATCCGGTGGCCAAGGCGCTGGCGAAAAGCGGCAAGCGCTCCCTGCTCACCCTGGGGGTGGCACTCGCGGGCGGCCTGGTGGTAACCCACCATACCGTGCCGCCGACCCCGGGCCCGCTGGGGGTTGCCGGCCTGTTTGGCGTGGACATCGGCGCCATGCTGCTGACCGGCATGGCCCTGGCCATCCCCTGCGTGCTCGGCATCGTCTTCTACGCCCAGTGGCTCGACAAGAAGTACCCCGAGTTCGGTGCCCAGGCCGCCCAGACCCCGGACGAGCTGCAAGCCACCTATGAGCAGTACCTCAAGGAGAAGGAGGGCAAGACCCTGCCGAGCCTGACCCTGTCGCTGCTGCCGATCCTGGTGCCCATCGTGCTCATCTTCGTCAAGGCCATCTTCACCACTCTGGCCACCCTGGAGGGCATGGACGGCCTGATGGCGAACCCCCTGGTGCAGGGCATCAACTTCATCGGCACCCCCATCATCGCGCTGGCCATCAGCGTGCTGCTGGCGGTCTATACCCTGGTCCCGCACATGGACAGGCACGCAACCGCCGCCCGCCTGGAAGAGGGGCTGCAATCCGCCGGCATCATCTTGCTGGTGACCGGTGCCGGCGGGGCGCTGGGGGCCGTGCTGCGCGACAGCGGTGCGGGTCAGCAACTGGCCGAGCAGATAGCCCAATTGCCCATCTCCCCCATCCTGATCCCCTTCATCGTGGCGACCCTGGTGCGCCTCATCCAGGGATCCGGCACCGTGGCCATGGTGACGGCGGCCTCCATCTCCGCCCCCATCCTGGCGCAGATCCCCGGGGTCAACATGCTGCTGGCCGCCCAGGCCGCCACCATGGGGTCGCTCTTCTTCGGCTACTTCAACGACAGCCTGTTCTGGGTGGTCAACCGCATGATGGGGATCTCCGACGTCAAGCAGCAGATGATCGTCTGGTCCATCCCGACCACCATCGCCTGGGCCATCGGCGGTACCGGCGTCGCCCTGCTGAACCTGCTGTTCGGCTCCGGCGGCACCTGGTTCGACCCCGTGCTGCCGCTGCTGGTGCTGGCCCTCATCGTCTGGTACGTCAAGGGGCAGTCCCTGGCTCCGGCGGCAGGGGCCGTCCCGAGCCGGGAGTCATAACCCGCACCGTCACGGCAACGCTGTGTGACGAGGGCCAGTCTGCTAGACTGGCCCTCTTTTTCGTTCATTCATCTTGCAAAGGAGTGTTGGATGCCTGCGTCTTCCTGGTGGGACAAGTCCACCGGTTTTGCCCTGCTCACCATCTTGTTGTGGGCCTCCCTCGCCGCGCTCACTTCCCGGATCACCAGCGTCTCGCCGCTGGTGCTGGTCGGGCTGGTGCTGCTGTTCTGCGGGGCGGGCACCCTGCCATTCTGGCGCCAGTGGCGCGCCAGCCCCCTCACCTGGCTGGTGACCATCACCGCCCTGCTGCTCTATCACCTGCTGCTGTTCACAAGCTTTCGCCACGCCCCCGTGCTGGAGGCAAACCTCATCAACTACCTGTGGCCGCTGTGCATCATCCTGTTCACCCCCTTGCTGCTGCCGGGCCATCCCCTGAGCCTGCACCATCTGCTGGCCGGGGCCCTGGGTCTCGCGGGATCGGTGCTGGTGATGGTCGATGGTCACCTGCAACTGCAACAGGCCCATCTGCCCGGCTACCTGCTGGCCCTCGGCGCCGCCATCGTCTGGGGCGCCTATTCCGTGCTCTCCCGCCGCCTGCCTCCCGCTCCTGCCGTGGTCACGGCCGCCGCCTGCCTGCCCGCAGGGCTCCTGGCCCTGCTGCTGGCATGGATGCTGGAAGGCCCCTTGCCATTCGCCCGGATCCCCCAGGGGGACTGGCTGCTCATCGCCGGGCTCGCCCTCGGCCCCATGGGGGCGGCCTTCGTCACCTGGTATCTGGCGCTGCGGGACGGGGATCCGCGCCGCATCGGCGCGCTCGCCTACCTCACTCCCTTGCTGAGCACCCTGCTGCTGGTCTGGCTCAACGGCGAGGCGCTCACCCTGCGCCATCTGCTGGCGGGGGGGCTCATCATGGGCGGCGCGCTGCTCGGCCTGCTGGTGAAGAGCCCAAGTCAACGGGAGCTGGCACGGCCACTGTCATAAAAACGCCATCAGACCTGATTAAGCTCGCGCCCATTGCGTGATTCAAGCAGGAATCTGATGTGAAAATTGCCCATTTTGCCTCCCTCTCTTCCCTCGTCTTGCTGCTGGTGGCCGGTGTCCAGGTCACCGCGCTCTATCATGGCTGGCAACAATTCAACCACTCGGCCCAGGCCCAGCGTCTGCAGGAGCGCCTGCAACAGCAACTGAGCGGTCCGTTGCAGGGGGCGCTTCGCGACTATCTCGGCAGCGGGGATCCCCTGTTGCTGGCCCAGGCACAGGGGGTGCGCCAGCAGGCGCTGGCGCTGTTGTCCCGCCTGGAGGATCCCCAGACCCAGCCGCTAAACGCCCGGCTTGAGCAGATGAAAACCCGCATTGACGGCGACTATCTGGCGGCGGGCAAGCTCTCCGGCAACAGCCAGTGGTTGCTGCAAAATGCCGAGAACGAGTTGACCACCCAGGCCAAAGCCTTGCTCCGTTACGGCCAGCAGGGAGCAGCCGCCGGGCGGGATCCGGCCCTTGCCGAGCAGTATCGCCAGGGGGCGGCCGACATCCTGACCGCCCTCCCCTCCCTCGCCCACCAGCGCCAGAACTACATGGAGCAGGCGAGTGCCAAGCGTCTCGAAGGGCTGCAATTCGAGCTGGCTGCCCTGCAAAAGCAGGCCGACTCCCTGGCCGCCCTGCCGAGCCTGGCACTTTTCGAGGAGGCACCGGCCGACGAATTCACCCTGGGAGAGCCGATGCGCAAGGAGCTCGGGGATCAGCCCAAAGCCGAGTTGACCTCCCTGCTCAAGCGCTATCCCCAGGAGCTGGAAAACAGCCGCAAGGCGCTGCAACAGCAGCAGGCCGCTCGTCAGATGGTGCAGCAGGACATCACCCAGCTGCTGCAAGCGGGGGAGCAATTGGGTGAGCAACTCGCCGCCGCCCGTCAGACCATGAACCGGGAGCTGGCCACCGTGCTCGGCGTGCTGGCGCTCTGCCTGGTCGTGGTAGCCCTGCTGTTCGCCCTGGTGCAGCGTCGCTGGCTGGTCAGGCCCCTGCTGCAACTGCGGGCAGCCTTCCTGCAGCTCGACGCCACGGGTCAGGCCCAGCTGCTGACCCCGGGGCGCGAGCGCAACGAGCTGGCGGACATCGTCGCGAGCTACAACCGCCTGATACAGCGCCTGCAACAGGATCAGCAGCAGAAGGCGGGGCAGCTCTCCAGCGTCTCTTCCAGCCTGCAGGAGATGGTGGAGCAGGTGCAGGAGATCCATCACAGCACCCGCACCACGGAGCAGGCGGTGGATGAGAGCGACACCATGATGCAGGAGCTCAACCAGCTCGCCAGCGAGGTGCACCAGGTCGCCGCCGAAATCGCCCAGCACGCCCAGCACAATGAACACTCCATGAGCCAGAGCGAGCGGCTGGTCGGGGGCATGCTGACGGCTACCGCCCAGACCGGGCTCGCCATCGACGAGAGCAGCGGCGCCCTGGCCCAGCTGACCCGCTCGGTGGAGGACGTGACCGCCATCGTCGACGTCATCGGCCATATCTCCCAGCAGACCAACCTGCTGGCCCTCAACGCCGCCATCGAGGCGGCCAGGGCCGGGGAGCAGGGACGCGGCTTCGCGGTGGTAGCCGACGAGGTGCGCCACCTCTCCGCCGACACCCAGCGCTCCCTCGGCCAGATCACCGAGATCCTGGCCAGCCTCACCCAGGCGGGGGATCAGCTCGCCACCGTGCTGGCCCGCATCACCGCAGAGGCCGCCGAGCAGCGCCAGCAGGCGGAGCAGCTGCGCCAGACCACCCTGACGGTGCGGGAGATGGCGCGCAGCACAGCCGTCATCGCCCTGCAGGGCGCCGACAATGCCAAGAGCCAGGAGCACAGGCTGGCGAGCTTCGCCGCCCTCATCGGTCGCATCAGCCAGCACGCCCGCCAGGGCAGCCGCCTCTCGGTACAGGTCTCGGAGCACATACACCACCAGGCCCAGCAGATCCCCCGGATCCTGAGCCAGGCCTGATAACCCCCGGGTCTGGTTCGCACCAGACCCGGGGCGCGTTCCCTGTCAATCTCCCCGCGGTACGGCCTTGCCGCAACCCTTCTCTTGATGCTCCCGTCATGTCCTCACGGCCAATGACGGGTTGCCTCATCCATTCAGTCACAGGCTCCCTCACCCCTTTCACATCCCTGGTCCCCCTGTCTGTCGGGCGACGGCTCACGCTCATGACAGTGGGCATCCGGCCGGGCCCATCTTTTTTTGTGATACAAAATTATATGTTGCCACCGGGTTAACAAAGAAAGTTCTGCCTTGACGGCAAGATCTGCGCAGGAGAACGGTGAAATCACCATGAAAGCGTTGTCATCGCCGACATGAGTGGCCTGGGAGTGCCCACACCAAGAATCATGATTATTTGCACTCGGTCATATTTTTGAAACTTGCCGGGAACTTTACATTGATATTTCGCACCGCGAACGTACTCTTGGTGATGTCAGATCGCCAAGGATCGACAGCCAAAAAATAACGACTGTAACGATGCAGATAGCCCCGACCGATGCGCCAAGGCATCAGGCACAAGGGCACGACAGAGAACCATTTTTTTGCCCTTCGGGGTGTTGATTGCAATGCCAATACCGAGCGGCGGGTGCCTACCCGGCTGCCGGATAAAAAAGCTAAGTCCATAAAATCAGGAGCAATAACAAATGGAAAAAGTGATCTTCAAGCGCGCCGCGTTGAGTGCTGCCGTGGTCGCGGCACTGGTCGCACCCGGCATGGCGTTCGCCGCTCAAGACATGATGAGCCCGGAATACGGCAAGTCCTACAGCGCCTTCATCGACGAAGGCAAGCTCACCGGTGGCCTGTTCTACTTCCAGCGTGAGCGTGATCGCGTCCAGGCCGGTCCGGGTCAGGATGGCAAATACCACTCCAACCTGAGCCATGCCACCACCCAGGCAGCCCTGAACTTCAACTCCGGCTATGCATGGGGTGTGGTCGGCGTCGACGTGGGCGGCTTCGGTGCCTACGACCTGGCCGTTGACGAGAGCAATGGCGTCAACGAAGAGAACGAGTTCTCCTTCTGGGGCGACAAGTGGGGTTCAGGTGGTGACGGCGTTCCCGAGAACGGCTTCAGCCTCTCCAACGCCGCCCTGAAATTCAAGTTCGGTGACGCCGTCACCGCCAAGGGTGGTTACACCCAGCTCTATGTACCCGGCATCCTCGGCGTCAACTGGTCCTATCAACCCGGTACCTACCGTGGTGGCCAGATCGAAGGCACCTTCGGCGGCCTCTACCTGACCTACGCCATCGCCGACGAGTACAAGGCTCCCTGGTTCAAGAACACCACCGGCTTCTCCAAGAGCAGCCCCTATGCCAGCGATCCCTTCACCGATGCGAACAAGATCGACTACATCCACGGTCTGGCCGCTCGCTACACCTTCGAGAACGGCACTGCCGTCACCGCCGGCTTCGGTCAGTCCGAAGGCTACATGGACAGCTACCACTTCAAGCTGGCCCACAAGTTCGACGTACTGGGTGGCCTGAACACCAGCTACCAGTTCTACGGTTCCGACACCGAGAACAGCGACTATGACGGCCTGGCCTGGCAACAAGCCCTGACCGCCAGCTGGGCAGCCGGCCCCTATGGCTTCCGTCTGGAAGGCCTGTGGACCAAGGCTGAAGGGGATCTGGGCAACTACCTGCCCCGTCTGACCCGCGGCTACGGCAACTCCCAGGGCGCGAACGAAATCTGGTGGGATTCCCGCTCCGACTGGAACCACAACGACGAGAAGGCCCTGTTCTTCGGCGTGACTCGTTCCCTGGATGATCTGGTGGGTGCACCGGGCTGGGGCGTGGGTGTCTCCGGTGCCTACGGCTGGGATGCCAACAACGGCGACAAGTCCCTGGAAGGCGGCAAAGAGTGGGCAGCCAACTTCGACGTCATGTACACAGTGCAGGACGGCAAGCTGAAGGGCACCCTGTTCAAGCTGCACTACACCGACTACAACAACGAACAGGACGACAAGGGCAGCTGGTACTACCCGAACATGTTCAGCTCCGAGCATGACGTCAAGTTCCACATCATCATGCCGTTCACCATCATGTAATCAGGCATCTGACGTGACCGAAAACCGGGCCTCTGGCCCGGTTTTGTTTTTGGTGGCACCACGCTACCATGCCAGCTTCGGGCCACCTGCCGGCCGTCAATCAGGACCATGCTCATGCCCCATCCCTTCGTGCTCGTCACCGGCTGCTCCAGCGGCATCGGCCTCGCCGCCGCAAGAAAGCTCGGCGCCCGGGGCTTCACCGTCATCGCTTCCGCCCGCAAGGCCGAGGATGTGGCCCTGCTGCAGCAGCAGGGTCTGTTGGCGGTGCAACTGGATCTGGCGGACAGCGCCAGCATAGAGCGAGGGGCGGCAGAGGCGCTGGCCCTGGCAGAAGGGCGCCTCTACGGCCTCTTCAACAACGGCGCCTACGGCCAGCCCGGTGCGCTGGAAGATCTGCCCACCGAGGCGCTGCGCGAGCAGTTCGAGACCAACCTCTTTGGCTGGCATCACCTCATTCGCCAGATATTGCCTCCCATGCTGGCGGCAGGCGAGGGGCGCATCGTGCAGAACAGCTCGGTGCTTGGCCTGGTGGCCATGAAGTATCGTGGCGCCTACAACGCCAGCAAGTTCGCGCTGGAAGGCTATACCGATACCCTGCGCCTGGAACTCGCGGGCAGCGGCGTGCACATCAGCCTGATCGAACCTGGCCCCATCGACACCCGGTTTCGCGCCAATGCCCGGGAGGCCTTCCTGCGCCACATAGACCCCGCCACCAGCCGCCATCAGGACGCCTATGCCCAGACGCTGGCCAGGCTGGAGCGCGAAGGGGGTGCCCGGGGCTACACCCTGCCAAGCGAGGCCTGCATCCCGCCGTTACTGCATGCGCTCACGAGCAAGCGTCCCAAGCACCGCTACCCGGTCACCTTCCCGACCAAATTGTTTACCGTGCTGCGCCGCCTGCTGCCAAGCCGCTGGCTGGACAAGCTGCTGATCAAATCCGCCTGATAAAGGTGCCCTCGGCGGGCCCTCCTCTTGACATGCACCTGTCTTAGCAACGATGCCCGCTCAATAGTGCTGGCCGTTGCTGTAGTAGTGACTCTTGACGATGGGCAGCACCTGCACCACCACATAGGTCTGCTCCCCCAGCACCCCTTTCAGGTGGCGGGTGATGAGGGCGGCGGCGGCATCCTGCATCTCCTGCGGTCGCTCGAACCAGACCAGCTCCACGAAGGGGAAACCGGCTTCAGGCTGGCCATCTCGTACCCACTGGCTCGGCACGCACTCCAGGGTGACGAACTCCGGCTTGCCACCGGTCAGGGCGCAGAGGTCCGCCATCAGGGGGGCGCTTATCCGCTGCAGGGTGTCGACAGAAACTGCCCGAAAACGAAGGTGGGGCATGGGAAACCTCTTGGCTGTGACAAATGAGGACTTATCATAGAGCACTCATCCCGCTCACATAAGGTGCCTCATGAGATTCCATCCCACGCTGCTCTCCTTCCTGCTCTGCCTGCTGCTGCCGCTCCATGCCATGGCCGATCCGGCCTTTTACCGCATCAACAAGGGCAACGAACAGCACTGGCTGCTGGGGTCCATCCACGCGGGCAAACCCTCTCTCTATCCCCTGCCGGACCCGGTGGAGCGCGCCTGGCAGCAGAGCAGCGCCCTGGTGATGGAGGTGGACATGACCCACATCAGCCAGGAGCAGTGGCAGGAGATGGGCGCCATCACCCGGCTCGTCGACGGCAAGACCCTCAAGGATCACCTGCCCATCGACCTCTACCGTCGCACCCTCATCGCCGCGGGCCAGAATGGTCTGAACGAGAGCATGCTGGCCCCGCTGCGTCCCTGGTTTGCGGCCATTACCCTGACCCAGGCGGCCCTGGAGCGCACCGGCTATCGCGGTGAATACGGTGTCGACCAGCACTTCGCCAAGCGGGCGAACGACGGCGGCAAGCCCATCGTCGGGCTGGAGACCCTGCTGGAGCAGCTCGGCTATCTCGCGAGCGTCGGCGACAACCAGACCTTGATGCTGGAGAGTACCCTGGACGAGCTGCCCGACATCCAGCAGGGGTTCGACGCCGTGATGACCGCCTGGCAGAACGGGGACGAGGCCACCCTCATCAATCTGCTCAGGGAGGAGATGGCGCCGCCCAAGCTGCAAGCCTGGCTGGAACAGACCCTGCTGGCAGAGCGCAACCGCAACTGGGTCAAGAAGTGGCCCAGCCTGCCGAACGAGAGCTTTATCGTGGTAGGGGCCCTGCATCTTTACGGCGAGCACGGGCTGCTCGCCCTGCTGGAGCAGCAGGGCTGGCGCATCACGCCCCTCACCGAACCGACCCTGGAGAAAGCAAAATAGCGTCCAGTCCGGCGACCTGACGCGCCGGATGCGCGTCGGCTCACAGAATTTGCTGCCGATTAAATAACCAGAGAGGGAGTTGATCGAGATCATCCCCTCCCTCCTGAAGAGGTATCTATCATGCCTGTCACCGCCCAGTGACAGGAGTGAACGAGATGGAATTCTGGATGAACCTGATGTTCGGCAACAGCGTGGGGCTGATGTCCATGCTGGTGATTTTCGGCACCTTCCTGCTCATCAGCGCCTATGCGGTCTATTTCATCTACAAGGTGATGCACGCAGAGCCGCCCAAAGAGGGGCAATAACCAGGCTCGCTCAGACCGCCCTCCCCGGCAGGGCCGGGGCCCGCGAGCGTTGCCATTCTAAGGCCCACCAAGGCCCGCTATACTGGCTCCCTCATTTTCATGCGGGGAGCCTGCCGTGTCTCATAACGACGAACTCTCACTGTTCCTGCAGGAAGTGGCCGACGTGCGGCCCCTTCGCAGCGACCATATCGCCCCCGTTGCGGGCAACAGCCAGCCCACCGAGGCGCAACTCGCGCGCCGGGAAGCCGCCACCGCCGAACAACTCACCCTGGATCACCTCGGCACGGAAGCAGTCGAGATGCTGGACCCCCACGCCATCGTCGGCTTCAAGCGTGACGGCGTGCAGGAGGGGGTCTACAAGAAGCTGCGCCTTGGCAAGTACGAGCTGCAAGGCTCCCTCGACCTGCACCACAAGACGCTCAACGAGGCCCGTATCGCCCTGGTGCAGTTCATTGCCGAATGCGAAGTGCGGGATATCCGCTGCCTGCTGATCCTGCACGGCAAGGGGGAGCGCAGCACCCCGCGTGCCCTGCTCAAGAGCCATGTCAGCGCCTGGCTGCCACAGTTGCCTTCGGTGATGGCCATGCACAGCGCCGAGCGCCGCCACGGCGGCAGCGGTGCGCTCTACGTATTGCTGCGCAAGAGCGAGCGCAAGAAGGCGGAAAACCGCGAACGGCACCAGAAGCGCCTCGGCTGACTGCCTGAGGGTGGCACCAGGGTGGATGGCAGTGCTAGCATCGGGCGGCCCCGATCATGCCAGGTACGGGGTGCATACCATCAGGGACGATAACAAGGACAATCCCATGTCATACCAGAAACTCGAACAACATCAGCAACAACTGCACCGCCTCTCCCACCTCTCCGCCATCTGCGGCTGGGATCAGGCCGCCATGATGCCGGAGGGGGGCAACGAGGCCCGCGCCGAGGCGATGGCGGAGCTCGGCGTGCTGATCCACGGCAAGCGCACCGCCCCCGAGCTTGGGGAGTGGATTGCCAAGGCAGAGAGTGAACCGCTGGACGAGGACCAGCGTGCGAACCTGCGGGAGATCAAGCGCCAGTGGCAGGATGCAAGCCTGCTGCCGGGGGCGCTGGTGGAGGCGCTGTCGCTCGCCGGCAGCAAATGCGAGCACGCCTGGCGTCGCCAGCGCAAGGAGAACGACTGGGCAGGTTTTGCCCCGAACCTCGAGGAGGTGGTGCGCCTGTCGCGGGAGGTGGCTCGCCTGCGCGCCGACGCGCTCGGAGTGCGCCCCTATGACGCCATGCTGGCGCTGTACGAGCCCGGCATGACGAGCGCGAGGCTGGATCAGATCTTCGGCGATCTGACGAGCTGGCTGCCCGGCCTCATCCAGACCGTGAGCGAGCGGCAGAAGAGCGACACCCTCCTCACCCCGCAAGGCCCGTTCCCGGTTGCGACGCAGCAGGCGCTCGGCCAGGAGGTGATGGGGCTGCTCGGCTTTGATTTTGCGCACGGCAGGCTAGACGTGAGCAGCCACCCGTTCTGCGGCGGCGTGCCGACGGACGTGCGCATCACCACGCGCTATAACGAGCAGGAGTTCGTCTCCAGCCTGATGGGCATCGTCCACGAGACGGGCCACGCACGCTACGAGCAGGGCCTGCCGCGCGCACTGCTCGGCCAGCCGGTGGCCGAGGCGCGCTCCATGGGCATTCACGAGAGCCAGAGCCTGTTCTGCGAGATGCAACTCGGCCATCACCCCGCGTTCCTCACGCTGATTGCACCGCGCATCCGCGCACACTTCGGCGAGCAGGCCGCGCTCGCACCCGCGAACCTCGAGAAGCTGTACAACAGGGTCGAGCCCGGCTTTATCCGCGTCGATGCGGACGAAGTCACCTACCCGGCCCACGTCATCCTGCGCTACGAGCTGGAGCGGGACCTGATGGAAGGGCGCATCGAGGTCGCGGACATCCCCGAGCTGTGGGACGCGAAGATGCAGCAGTGGCTCGGCTTGTCCACGAAGGGCAATTACCAGAACGGCTGCATGCAGGACATCCACTGGACGGACGGCTCGTTTGGCTACTTCCCGAGCTACACGCTCGGCGCCATGTACGCGGCGCAGCTGCGTTTTGCACTCGAGCGTGAGCTCGGCGACATGGGCACGCTCGTAGAGTCCGGCCGCCTGCCGGAGATCTTTGGCTGGCTCGGTCGCCATATCTGGTCCCAGGGCAGCCTGCACGGCACGGACGAGCTCATTCGCCGCGCGACCGGTGAGGCGCTCAATCCCCAGTGGCTGCGCAAACACCTCGAACAGCGCTATCTGAAATAACCGCTCCCGGGCGCGCCTCTCGTCGCGCCCGTTTTTCCCCTGCCCGACTATTTTTGCTATCCCTGTCCGTTTTTGGCTAGTCACCCCTCTCGCCCCCGCTTAGTCTCTGGGACATGCCCACAGCAACCCGAGCCATGCCATGACCACAGAACCCCCGCATTCATCCCAACGGGACGAGATCATCCCGGGTCTCACCCGGGAGCAGTGCCACGCCGCACGCCTCGCGCGAGACGCGCGTTTCGATGGCCGCTTCTTCACCGGGGTGCTCTCCACCGGCATCTATTGCCGCCCCGTGTGTCCGGCGCGGGCACCGCACGAGCACAATGTGCGCTATTTTCGCTTCGCGGCGGCGGCAGAGCAGCACGGGCTGCGCCCCTGCCTGCGCTGTCGCCCCGAGCTCGCACCGGCCCAGAGCGGCGATCTGCCACCGCTCGTCGCCCAGGTGCTGGCGCGCATCGAGCGCGGCGAGCTGGCGGAGCACAGCCTGGGCTCCCTTGCAACGCAGGCCGGGATCACGGAGCGCACCCTGAGGCGCCAGTTCGAGCAACATCTCGGCGCCTCGCCGAAACAGGTGGAGCAGACGCGCCGCCTGCTGCTTGCGAAACGGCTGCTGACGGAGACGCGCCTGCCCATCACGGACGTGGCGTTTGCCGCAGGCTTTGCGAGCATTCGTCGCTTCAACGACGCCTGGCTGCAGGCGTATGGCATGACGCCGGGCGCCCTGCGCAAGCAGGAAGGGGGTGCGCCGCAGGAGACGCCGCAATCTAGCCTGCAACTGCACCTGCTGTATCGCCCGCCGTTCGACGTCCAGGCCATGCTCGCGTTCTACCGGTTGCGCGCCATTCCGGGGCTGGAGCGGGTGGATGAGCACGGTTACGAGCGCCGTCACCGGGTCGGCGAGCAGGAGGGGATCATCCGCATCGAGCCCGTCGAGGGGGAGAGGCTCAGACTCACGGTGCGGGATCTGCCGCCGGGTGCGCTGCCGGACATCCTGTACCGCGTGCGCCGCATGTGGGATCTCGACGCCGACATGAACCGCATCGGCGAACACCTGGGGCAGGATCCGCTGCTCGCCGGCATCCAGGGACGATGGCCCGGGGTGCGGCTGCCGGGGGGGTGGGATGAATACGAGGTGATGCTGCGCGCCATCGTCGGCCAGCAGGTGTCGGTCAAGGGTGCCATCACCATCATGGGGCGCCTGGTGGCGCGCACCCTGGCGCAGTTCGGCACGGCGCAGCTGCCCACCCCGACCCAGCTGTGCGAGCTGGATCTCGACGGCATCGGCATGCCGGGCAGCCGCATCCGCACCCTGCAAGGGCTGGCCTCGGCGCTCGCAAGCGGCGCACTCACCCTCGCCACGGCAAGCGACGAGCAACTGCTCGCGCTGCCGGGCATAGGTCCCTGGACGGTCGCTTACTGGCGGCTGCGCTGCGGGCTGGACACGGATGCCTTCCCCGCCTCGGATCTCGTGCTGCAAAAGGCGCTGGGGGGCGGTGACAAGCTGCCGGTGAAAGAGGTGACAGCGCGCAGCGCCCCCTGGCAGCCGTGGCGCGCCTATGCCGCGAGCTGGCTGTGGCACGCCATGAGTGAACAACCGGCGCTGCTCACCCGGCCAACACAGGCACAAGACGAGGAGAAGAGCCCATGATCCGCTATGACATGATGCCCACCGACCAGGGCGAACTGCTGGTCGCCATCGACGAGCGCGGCCTGGTCCATGTGGATTTCCTGGCCGGCCTGCGGCCGCTGCCCGACATGCAGGACTGGCAGCAGGACGGCGAGGCGCTCGCCCCCTTCCTCGCCGAGTTTCGGGACTACTTCGCGGGCCGGTTGCAGCGCTTCACCCTGCCGCTCGCGGCGCGGGGCACGGCGTTTCAGCAAGCGGTGTGGCTGGCGCTGTGCGACATCCCCTACGGGGAGACACGCAGCTACGGCGACATCGCCCGCGCCATCGGCAAGCCAAACGCGGTGCGGGCGGTGGGTGCCGCGAACGGTCGCAATCCGCTCTCCATCATCATCCCCTGCCACAGGGTGATCGGCCAGAATGGCAGCCTCACCGGCTATGCGGGAGGCCTGCCCATCAAGCAGGCACTGCTGACGCTGGAGAGGGCCTCTCGTTGATCCGGCGCAGCCCGGCCAGGGCTCACTGCCGTTGCGCCAGCCAGCCGTGAAACCCCAGCGCCTGAAAGAAGCGGTGCGCCGCCGCGAAACCGGCCCCTTGCAAGAGGCGGCGGGTCTGTCCCTCGTCCAGGGAGGTGAAATCCTCCCCGAGGCGGCGCACCATCTGCTCGCAGGCAGGAAGCGGCAAACCGGCGAGGGCGGCTTGCAACCCCATCGCCTTGCGCTCAAGCGGGTCCGTGGGCGCCATCAGATCCGCCAGCAGCAGGGGAGCACCAGGATTGAGCTGGCGATAAATATCACCCAATAGCGCGGCTTTGGCATCTTGCGCCAGAAAATGCAGAACCAGCAGACAGAGTGCACCATCGCAAGGCTTATCCACCACAGGCAATGCGCCCAGGTGCCAGCACACCCTCTCCCCCATGCCCGCCTGCTCGGCCCGCATCCTGGCATGGGCCAGCATGTCCGCCGAGATATCCTGGGCCACAAAGGTCCAGCGGGGGCAGAGACGGCCAAGCAGCAGCAACTCGCTGCCCGTGCCCACCCCTACCAGCAGCACCCTAGCCTGCTGGCCCAACGCGGCCATCAGCCGGGAGGCACAAAGCTGGTGCAGCAGCTCGTAGCCTGGCACCAGCAGGGGGATGCGGCTGTCATAGGCCTTCGCCCCTTCTCCTTCGAATCGCTCCGTCATCTTTTGCTCCTTTGGTGTGAGCCCCCTTGATAGGGGCTGCCGCCGGGAGAAGGTCAAGAGCCACAGGGACGAGCCAGTTGCCAGCCCAGCCCTTCCCATGAAGGGAGGGCCCTAGCCCCCCTTGCCCAGCGCCGCTTTCAGGGCCGGATTGAAGACGCGCTGGAGGGAGGCGGGGTTGTTCACCAGCTTGGCCGCCGGGCGGCGCGGGCGCCTGACCAGCTCGCCGCCACAGTTGGGGCAGGTCAGGTGCAGATACTGATCGTTGCACTCGGCGCAGAAGGTGCACTCGAAGGAGCAGATGTAGGCCGTCGCCGTGTCGGCGGGCAGATCCCGGTCACAGCACTCGCAGTTGGGTCTGAGTTCAAGCATGGCAAGTTCCTGATGTACAAGGGGAAGCGGGAAAGAGGGCGGCTCAGTCGACGATAAAGAGGCGAGCGCCCAGTTCGGTATAGGAGCGATGGGGTTCGGCGTTGTCCGCCACCTGGTAGCTCATGCCCGGCGTCAGGGTGAAGACGCGGCCATCCTGCAACTCGGTGTGCAGCTCCCCTTCGAGGCAGAGCAGCACATGGCCCTTGCTGCACCAGTGATCCGCCAGATACCCGGGGGAGTACTCCACCATTCGCACCCGCAGATCCCCGAACTGCCGGGTGTGCCAGCGGGCGACGCCGCGCTCTCCCTTGTGTTCGGTCGGCGGGACCTCGGCCCAGTTCGTGGTGCAAAACGGCAGTGCATTGATGTTCATGACGGATCCTTTGTCAGAAGAAGGCTGGGGGAAGGCGCCTCACCACGGGATATCCGTGACTAGGCCGCGTCCCATACTGCCATCAAATCCGCTCCAGCCCCATGCCCACACGGGCAATCATCCCCTCTTCAGGCTGCCCATCACCTGCATCTCGCAGCGATGGCAGTCAAAGCGCAGGCGGAAACTCTCCTTGCCCATCTTG
>NZ_MKUI01000012.1:0-23553 GCF_001898585.1 Aeromonas sp. 62-46
AACACCTCCTGATTGACCTCAGTTTGAGGCTCTTGAGGTGTCTAGGAAAGTAGGGGCGATTCACATTGGTTTTTTGCTGTTGCTCATCATAGATCTCCTTGTCATCTCCAGTGGATGTACTGGATAGCGACAATGTATGAAAAATGAAGCCATCTAACAGGGGGCAAAAAATGGAAATTCTGTAAGGTATGGTGCAGAGGGGAGTTGGAATGCCGAGATGTAGTGTCCGAAAAAACTGACCCCGTTTTCCGTCTGTGTTTACCAACTTTCGGTTGCTTTACTCCAGAGCTGCCAAGTTGAACAAGTCTGGATAATGGAATCACCAGAATACAACATTGATGAGAGCTGCATATATTATTAAATTTCAGAATCAGGTTTCTTCAATTTTTATTCTGGGGGGAGAGGTGTTTTCTTTATTTTTTCTCCGCCAGTGAATGGAATCGTAATGCTATCACTCAGCATTAATATTATTTAAGAGGTTCTCTATATAGAGAACATTTCATCCTGAAATACATATTTAGAGTGAGATGTCAATGAAAGCCAGAATGAAAAGGTATAATTATTGAGCATCTATAATATAGCGCCGAAGGCTACACAATATACATAATAAAGCCCCCTCAGTGCAGGGGAGCGTTTGAGGCTCGTTAAGGGGGCCTGGTTATAATTAATGGTATCCCATTGTATTATCGTGGGACAAGACAATGAGATGAGTGTTTAAGTGATTGTATTTGCATGTTTAGTCACTATTTGTTCATATTTTAATGAATTTTCTGAGTTATCTGTGTGATAAGCCGGTTCAGTAAGGGGAGATGTGGGAGTGTCTGCCAAAATATGGCAGCGCCAAATGCTCATTGCCATATTGTGGCACAAGTTTTTGACATTTAGATAGTAGTTTAATTCACCTAACAGATTGTTTTTTAAAACTATATTTTTTAATGAGTAGGGTTTGTGTACATGATGAAATCATAGCTGTAAGAATGGAAAAATGTTCGATAAAAATTGCCATATTATGGCAATAGTCCCTTTATATGCCATCAAGTTAACCCTGTCATTAACCTGTATTGAGGATGATATTTTAATGGTCGTAGCTTTGTTCGGATATGTGGCGTTGTTGTCTAAATTAGCCTGATTTCCCAGATCCAGTTGGCTGTGACACGCGGGCTTTCTTACTGGCTAACCAAGGGTGTTCAGTTTGTTTATCGCGCTCACATAAGGTTTTACTTATCATCCCTGATCCAGTGCCCTCCATCAACTTTTTGAAATGCGCCATCATTGTTTCTACCAGCGAGCGACTGAAGTGCCTTGTTCATGATGAGGATTTGAAATTGATGGTGATGATCGGCTCATCGTCCCTTAAGTTTGTTCCACTCAAGCCACAGCGATTTGTGGTAAAAATGTCCTGTACATAGTTTCACAAATTAGAAAGTTAACTTGCTGGAAATATACTCCTCCTTGTATGAAGGGGTATCTTAATATTATTTCGTGCACTCAAATTAAAACATCAGTTCTGGTGGGGTTAATGATGTCAAGGAGGTTCCTGATGGCTGTGGTATTGGTTGCAAGTAATGTGGTAACAGCCGCTGCTACTATTGATGTTAACGTCATAGTGCCCTGTTCATTGTCGATAAGAATGGTGTGGAAAAGGTGTTTAACACCATTAACCAGCGCGTATCGGCTATGGGCGATTATTACGCAAGTCAACGTACAGATATCGTTAACAATGGCGCTTATGTAGATCTGCACTTCGAGGTAAAACAGATCCTCGTTATGAGCGATACCGTGCTGAACGCCAACCGCATGACTTGTTATGCTGATCAATGAGAAAGTCGTTGGAGTACGCGATTCTTACGGCCCTGATTTTGGTATCAAAGCGCCACCGTCTTTGGGATGGTATTTGCACTAACAAGACATTCAAGACCTGACCTGCGCTGTACACAGCCCTTATGCCTCAAGCACGATGAAAATGCCAGATGGTAATCTCCGTGCTTACTACGTATGGGCAAAAGGGTCTGGTGCGGGCTTCATGCCGAGGAGGTTGCTGACCGCACTTTCGTCATGGCAATAGACAGCACAACCCTGACCAATGACAAACTGTACATCGACGTAACCATCACTGCCTCCGGTACTGATGTAGCAACCGAGCGTCTTTCTGTAGAGCTGTATAACCAATCTGGCAGCGCCGTTGTTGGCCAACACTACAACGATGGAATCTCGCAATTGGTGCGCTTTGACCCGACCACTTGCCAAGCGGTACTCGATGCGGCGGGCAATCCGACCTACACAGTGCGCATGACAGCCCGTGATCTGGTAGTTTGTGGTTGCCAAGAGCGTCCCCCTCGGTTTGCGTAGCGGTACTGGCACTAACGTGATCACCAAGCCAATCGCTATCACTGTGCAAGGCGTCAATATTGATAACGGTGGTAATGATGGTGGCGACAATGACGGCTGTAGTGGTTCTACCGGCCCTCTGTCACAGCTTACTTTGGTTTCTTTTGGCTTGGTGCGGCAATTCAAAAGGAGTTAGTCCAAAGGTATCCGTTACATCTCTCCATCCGTTTAGCTGGTCAATGTCTAGAGGGAGAATCTTCTCGCTGATTTCAAAGGAGCGCGAATCTATGTTCATGATGCGGCATTCGTGCAAACCGATGCAAAGAACGGCTACTGCAGTGGCAAGATGATCCAGAATTTAGAAACCTTCTGGAGCCAATATTTCAGCCGGTCTAACGGGCAGCTCGTTGCATTTTGGCATCCTGAGCTCACTGTCGCTGTTCAATAATGAACTCACCACGGCTTTGAAACACTAGCCTGTAGAGATGTAATGCACCTCCATAACGGTGGCGCTTTATTTTTTCGTTCTCCTGAGATGTTCTAACCTATGTCGTAAGCGAGTCTGGATTGCGAGGTGTTTACAAAACCAGTGGCGATTCAATGTGTGTCATGATCAGCTTGGACATATGTAGAGTTGTTTTCGCTGATCATGACATTAAGGTGGCAATGAAAAATCAGAGGGGGCCAGCTCCTGCGGAGGGCTTACAGATATAGATACTCGGGGCCAGACCGCTCACTTGGGGATAACGAATATTAACCTGTTCGCACACTGCTGCTGTCAGTGACTGTGGAACCAATGCAACCACACAGCCACCAAACCCGCCACCAGTCATCCTCACACCACCACGACTGCCGATGATCTCTTTGATCATGTTGACCAAGGCGTCGATAGCAGGCACTGTGATGGCAAAATCATCACGCATCGAGGCATGGGACAGCGCCATTAATTCGGCCATCATGACCATGTCTTCATTGGCAAGCGCATCGGCCGCTGCCAGCGTTCGTTCATTCTCGGAGATGACGTGGCGTGCACGGCTCGCGACGACAGGATCCAGTTCGTTGGCTCGCTCGGTGAACTGGGTCATCGTCAGGTCACGCAGTGCCTTGACCCCAAAATGCCGTGCGGCCTCTTCACACTGTGCCCTGCGGGTATTGTATTCGCTATCCACCAGGCCCCGGCGTACGTTCGAGTTGATGATGACCACATCAATGTCGGCTGGAATGCTCACAGGACGGGTATCCAGACTGCGGCAATCGATCAGCAGAGCATGATCTTGCTGACCCAGAGCCGAGATGAACTGATCCATGATACCGCAGTTGCAACCGACGAACCTGTTTTCCGCCAGTTGTCCATTAAGGGCGATATCTGCTTGGCTGATGTCGAGGTGATTCATCTCTTTGAAGATCTGTCCTACTGCCACTTCCAGAGAGGCGGAAGAGCTCAGGCCTGCTCCCTGAGGTACATTGCCACTGATTACCAGGTCTGCCCCTGTCAGTTGACAGCCTCGCAATAGCAAATATTTGACGACGCCTCGCACATAGTTGGCCCACAGGTATTCCGGGCGCGCCTCTATGGGGTGGCGTAAGTCAAATTCATCCAGTTGGTTGTGATAGTCGGCAGCGATAACCCTGATCAGACTGTCTTGGCGGGGGGCAGCACTGATCACGGTCTGATAATCGATGGCGCAGGGTAGCACGAAACCATCGTTATAGTCCGTGTGCTCCCCAATGAGGTTAACACGCCCAGGTGCCTGAATGGCGAGGGTCGGGCGATAACCATACTGGGTGTAAAAGGTATGTTCAGTCACGCTGTGTGGCGATTCAATACTCATGTCTCAACCTCAAACCTGTTCACGAAAATGGATATCGCTGACGGAACGCAGGCGTTCTGCCGCCTGTTCTGCCGTCAGGTCACGTTGTGTTTCTGCCAGCATTTCATAGCCCACCATAAACTTGCGTACGCTCGCAGAGCGCAGCAGGGGCGGGTAGAAGTGGGCATGCAACTGCCAGTGATCATTCTCTTCGCCATTGAATGGCGCACCATGCCATCCCATCGAATAGGGGAAGGAGCACTGAAACAGGTTGTCATAGCGGCTGGTCAGTTTTTTGAGCGCCAGTGCGAGGTCTGCACGCTGTTGCGGTGTCAGTGTCGGTAGACGTGTTACCGCAAACTTGGGAAGCAACAGGGTTTCGAAGGGCCAGGCAGCCCAATAAGGCACTACTGCCAGCCAGTGTTCCGTTTCCACTACGGTGCGGCTGCCGTCAGCCTGCTCGCGTTCCGCATAATCGAGCAACATGGCTCGACCATGTTTGGCAAAATACTCCCGTTGGGCGACATCTTCCCGCGCGGCTTCGTTGGGCAAGAAGTCGTTGGCCCATATCTGCCCATGGGGATGGGGATTGGAGCACCCCATCATGGTGCCCTTGTTTTCGAATACTTGGATCCAGCGGTATTCGCGCCCCAGCTCTGCAGTTTGTTCACACCAGGTGTTGACCACGGCAGTGAGGGAGGGGATAGACAACTCGGGCAAGGTCTTGCTGTGATCCGGTGAGAAGCAGATTACCCTGCTGGTGCCGCGTGCACTCTCTAGCTGGAAGAGGGGGTCCTCGCTGGTTGGGGCCATAGGTGTATCAACCATCAGTGCCGCAAAGTCGTTGGTAAAAACGAAGGTCGACGGATAATCCGGATTTTTGTCACCAGTGACGCGAGTATTGCCGGCGCAGAGGAAACAATCCGGATCGTGAGGGGAGCGCTGGGTACGATCGGGTTCATCCTGCTGGCCCTGCCAAGGGCGTTTCGCCCTGTGGGGAGAAACGAGAACCCACTGTTGGATCAATGGGTTGTAACGACGGTGAGGGTGGTCGGTCGGTTCGAATTGCATAGTAAGGTCTGTCTCGTTCTGTATATTCATGGAAGGGGGTAACCGTTTGGATTTTGGGATTGCCAGCGCCAGGTATCAGCCGCCATCTCATCAAGCGTGCGATAAGCCTTCCACCCCAGCTCGTTATAGGCCTGTGTTGGATCTGCCCAACACTGTGCTATGTCCCCGGCGCGGCGCGGCACGATCTCATAAGGCAGTTCGCGGCCACAGGCCTTGGAGAAGGCGGCATGAATGTCCAGGACACTGTAGCCATGCCCAGTGCCCAGGTTGTACACATGGACGCCAGCTTGCCCAAGCGCATGTTTCAAGGCTGCGACGTGGCCATCGGCTAGATCCATGACATGAATGTAATCCCGCACACCGGTACCATCTGGTGTCGGGTAGTCATCACCAAAGATGGCGAGTTTGGCACGGCGGCCCACTGCCACCTGGGCAATATAGGGCATCAGGTTATTGGGAATGCCCTGGGGATCCTCGCCCATCAGGCCGCTGGGATGGGCGCCCACCGGATTGAAATAGCGCAACAGGGTCAATGACCAGTCGGGGGCTGAGTGTGCAAAGTCCTTGATGAGGCGCTCCACCATCAGCTTGCTTTGACCATAAGGATTGGTGGCGTGAAAGGTGGGCGACTCCTCGGTGATGGGCATGATCTCCGGCTCGCCATAGACGGTGGCAGATGAGCTGAACAGCAGGGTCTTGACCCCGGCGCGTCGCATTGCCTGCAGCAACACCAGGGTGCCGCTGACATTGTTGTCATAGTACTCGAGAGGCTTTTGTACCGATTCCCCTACGGCCTTGAGGCCTGCGAAATGGATCACGGCATCTATCTGCTGGTCTGCAAACACACGATCCAGCAGGTCGGCATCCCGCACATCACCGTGATAGTGCTGGGGGCGCAGTCCGCTGAGGCTGTGGATACGTTCGAGGACGCTCTCTTTGCTGTTAACCAGATTGTCCAACAAGATGGGGGTCATCCCGGCAGCGATAAGCTGCAAGCAGGTATGACTACCTATGTAACCAGTTCCACCTGTCACGAGTATCTTCAACATGATTCGCTCCTTGGCGCTAGTTTTAATTGGGTTTTATTTGGTGTAATCGCTTTCCCTTATTCTGCGCTTGTGAACAAGCTCCTGGAAGATGCATCTCCATTTGATGTGATTTTTGTCACATTTTTCACCGCGATGAGCATGAGAATGGATAAGGGTGTATGTAAATGGATTACACAGCGAGACGCTCGTATTGATAGAATGCTCTCGCTTTTGATATGAAAGCCGTGTCAGGTATTGGAAATGTCGGTAGTATCTTGACCCAGTACAGCACTGGTTTTTATTTATACCGTTCACCGGAAAAGCTAATTCATGGCAACCATCAAAGATGTAGCACTCCTGTCAGGCGTATCTGTCGCCACCGTCTCACGCGTCATCAATCACTCGCCAAAGGCGAGTCAGGCGTCACGAGACGCAGTCTTCAAGGCGATGCATGAACTCAACTACCATCCCAACGCGAACGCGAGAGCATTGGCCCATCAGAACAATGACACCTTGGGATTGATCGTTGCTGATGTGTCTGATCCCTTCTTTGGCACCATGGTTAAAGCTGTCGAGCAAGTGGCACAAGCTACGGGGAATTTTCTGCTTATAGGAAATGGCTACCACGACGCAGCCAAAGAGAAGCATGTAATAGAGCAGTTGATAGGGCATCGCTGCTCTGGCCTGGTGGTTCATGCCAAAATGCTGCCAGATGAAGAGCTGATCCAGATGATGAGCTATGTTCCTGGAATGGTGCTTATCAACCGTATTGTTCCTGGATTCGAGTCCCGTTGTGTTGCGCTGGATGATCGCTATGGTTCTTGGCTTGCAACTCGTCACCTGATCCAGGAAGGGCACAAGAAGATAGGGTTCCTGTGCTCAAATCATCAGATATCAGACTCTCAGGACCGTCTGCAGGGTTATTTGGACGCACTGCAAGAGCACAATATTCCGGTTGATGAACGTCTGATCTCCCGTGGTAGTCCTGATGAATTGGGGGGGGAGGCAGCAATGACGGAGTTGCTGAGTCGGGGGCAACAGATGACAGCCGTCGTTTGCTATAACGACTCAATGGCGGCGGGGGCCTTGTCAGTGCTTAGTGATAACGGGATTGATGTACCTCAAGACCTCTCTTTGGTGGGTTTTGATGATGTGTTGATATCTCGCTACCTGCGCCCTCGTCTGACAACGGTGCGCTATCCCATCATTGCTATGGCCACTCAGGCTGCAGAGCTGGCCATTGCTTTGGCAAAGGGGGGGCCTTTGCCCCAGACGACGCATATGTTTAGCCCGACACTGGTTCGCCGTCACTCGGTTCGCACCATTGATTAGTCCAAGTGCTGGGCTTGTGGGCCTATAGCGATTACGGCAAGGTTACCAGCTCGGGCCTTGCCTTTTTAAAGTCTCATCTTCCTCTTTAATGCCTCAATGTCCTCCTCTTCAAAACCTCTGAACTAGACGCTCTGGCGAAACAAATAGCCTCCTGGTGCCCAGGAGATGCTTCCGCAAGAGAGGCTTCATGTTCTGCACATCACCTTCATCACCCTTAACGTCAACCATGCTTGAGAACTACCGCTCACTCCTTATGTAATCGATAACACTCTGGTTGGTTTGTTTTATTTATTTAAAATCAATGACTTACCTATGGATGTGTAATGACCATCAGAAGGATATCTTATTTATTAGTGTAATTATTACAAATATGTGAGTTTCGTCATGTCATTCACTACGACGTTGTTCTTATAATCCCTCTCGGATAGTGAAAGCGCTTTCCTTTTGGACTGGTAAGCGGTTTATCAGGATAACAATGCAACAGTGGAATAAAGGAATAACTATGAAAGTGAAGCTACTGACGACTTCCGTTGCCCTCGCTCTGTCAATGACAGCATTAAATGCTAATGCTGTTGATTTCACAGGGTATTTTCGCTCTGGCGTAGGTGTGTCCCAGGATGGTGATATGCAAACTGGTCGACAGAACGTTGTCGGCCGCCTGGGTAACGAAAACGATACCTATACCGAAATTGGTATTGGTCAGGAGGTTTACAACAAGGATGGCAAGACTTTCTACGTTGACAGCATGTTTAGCATGCAGAGCGATGGCTCTAATGACTATGAAAGTACCACCACAGTGTGTAACTTCGATCAAAAAGAGTGTAAGGACGATGCAACCTTTGCCCTGCGCCAATTCAATGTGAAGGCCAAGGGATTGCTCTCAGCCGCGCCCGATGCGGTGGTCTGGGCTGGCAAGCGCTTCTACCAGCGTCATGATCTCCACATCATCGATACCAAGTACTGGAATATCTCGGGAGCTGGCGCCGGTATTGAGAATCTCAAGGCCGGCCCAGGCGCCTTCTCACTGGCCTGGATCCGGTCCGATGGCAACGATATCGATAACTCGATTGTCAACAATGACCTCAACGTCAACTTCCTGGACCTGCGCTATGCCGGCTGGGCTCCCTGGGAAGGGGCTTGGACCGAAGCGGGCGTCAGCTATGCGATGCCTAATCCGACCGATGAACAGAAGAAGGTCGGTAATCTCTATGATCCCAAGAATGGTGTCATGCTGACGGCAGAGATGAGTCAATATTTTGCCGATAGCCGCATCTACGAGAAGTTGGTGCTGCAATATGCTGACAAAGGGTTGGCCCAGAACATGATCTCCCAGGGGGGTGGGTGGTATGATGTTTGGCATTTGACCGACGATGCCAAGGGATACCGTGTAATTTTGACGGGTGACATTCCCATGGGTGAGAAATTCAGTGTGAACCATGTCTTCACTTACGGTAAGGGTGAGAAACTTGAAGCATGGCATGACAACACCGAACTGTTCAGCGCGGTGGCACGGGCCGGTTATGCGTGGACTGACATCATGAAGACGCTGGTTGAAGCCGGTACTTATGAAACTACCAAGACCTGGACAAGCGGTTCTGAAGAGAAATCGAGTGGCCAGAAATATACCTTGGCTCAAGCCTGGTCAGCTGGACCCAGCTTGTTTGCTCGCCCGGAGATCCGTGTGTTCGCCAGCTATTTGAAAGATGGCGAAGGCAAATCCTTCAACGGTGGTGAAGATGACCACACTTGGAACTTTGGTGTTCAGGCCGAAGCCTGGTGGTAAAAAACGATTTATCAATATCATGGGAGCCCAACCGGGCTCCTTTTTTAATGTCGTCTCGAAATGATTAGTCCGGACCTGCGTGAAATGATGGGGTTGGGGGGAGGTGAGCATTCCACTGAAGAACCATCAGGCAGTATGTTGAAAGGAGAGATCTCCTTTGAAAAAAAGAGGCGCAGCATTGTGGCTGCGCCTTTGCTTTAACGGGTCAATTACTGCAACAGAAAAGCATCCAGTGCGTAGGTGGGTTTGCCACCATTGTCCATCAATCCCAGGCTGTAACCCTGCCAGTTCTTGTAACTCTGCGGTTCCCAATAAAGCACGCCGAGGCCCTTGTTGTTAGGGATCCACTTCATTTTGTTGAGTAGATCGGCGATGGTGTCATAGCTGTTTTTCGGGTCATCCCAAGGCATGCCAACCTCCACGATCATCACCTCTTTGTCATATCGACTCACCATATCGGATAGATTGTCATAGCAGAGGTTGTTGAGGGTAAACCAGTCACCGTTACCGCTCTGTGTTGGGTAGATGGAGGCACCAATTACATCCCACTTGGCGCCGTTGTTCTTGAGACCATCAAACATCCAGCGATAGAGAGTGTTGTTCTCACAGTTGGCCAAGTGGACGATCACCTTGGTACTACTGTTGACCGCCTTGACAGCGTCGTAGCCGCTGTTAATGAGCCAGGCAAAGTTCTTCATGTTGACCGAGGCGCGCCCCTCTTCCCAGAGCATGCCATTGTTGGTCTCGTTGCCTACTTGCACCCACTTGGGGGTAATTCCTGCGTTTTTCAGGGCAACGAGGGAATTGTAGGTGTGCCACCATACGTTCGACATTAGCTGATCAAAGGTGTAGCTCTGCCAGGCTGCAGGTTTGGTTTGCTTGCCAGGATCAGCCCAGCTGTCGCTGTAGTGGAAGTCAATCAGCAGATCGAAACCGGCCGCCTTGGCCCGCTTGGCCTTGGCGATGACGTCACTGATGTTGTTCCAGCCATCGGCAGGATTGACCCATACCCTGAGCCGGATGGTGTTCATACCGTGCTCTTTCAGGGTCTTGAACAGATCTTGCTGCTGGCCGGCGTCGTTATAGAACTTGTACCCGGCTTTCTCCATCTGGGTCAGCCAGCTGACGTCAGCTCCCTTGACCATGGCCTCTCCCTGGCCATGAAACAGCAGGGCGCCGCCAAGCAGCAGGGTGGTAAGCAGATGTCTCTTCATTGTTGTTATCTCCTGTCTGGATGTGTGTAGGGTGGCGACAGGGAGGCAGTCCCGCGCCGGGATGGCGTCGCCGTGCGGCGCCATCCCGGCGGAGGCTGGGGCCGCCTTGCGGCGGCCCTGGGATCACCCGGCGGGGGAGACGGTGACCTGGATGTGTTGGGGATCGCGGCGATCCAGGGTGATGCGATACTGGCCGTCGCTGGGCGGGGTGAACTTCATGTCGCTCCACTGCCAGCCGGCCTTGACTACCACCGGCTTGTCCGACTCGACCTTGGCGGCGGGGTCGAACTGGCCATAGGTGGTGTCGGCCTTCCACTTCTCATCGGCAATCTTGAACTTGTAGGCGCCGTGACTGGCCTGCAAGGCCACCTGGACCGACAGCAAGTCCCCTTGCTGGGTAACCAGTTGCTGGTCTGCCGGGGCCTCCCAGTTGTTCATCTCGCCGCGCAGGAACAGCGGGCGGGCCAGGGGATCCTCCTCGTTGGCCAGCGCGGGCTGGAGGCAGGCGATCAGGGTAGTCAGCAACAGTGTCTTCTTGAACATGGATGGTCCTCTCTGTGGTGTGTGATCAGGCGCTCTGCAGGGTGAAGCGGCGGGTCAGCGACAGTTGCTGCTGCGATAGCTGCTGCAACTGGTCGCTGGTCTGTGCCACCTTGGCCAGGGCGCCCTGGTTGTCGTCGGCAATCCGGGCGATGTTGGTAATGTTGCGGGCGATCTCGGCGCTGGTCTGCTGTTGCTGCAGGGTCGCGCTGGCGATACGGCTGCTCTGCTCGGCCACCTGCTGCAGCGCCTGGGATAGCTCGGCTAGGGTGGCGCAACCCGCGTCGCTGTCGGTGCGACTCTGGGCCATGGCGTCGTGGCAGCGCAGCATGGTGGCGACCGCACCGCGGGTGCTTTGCTGCAGATCGTCGATGATCCCCTGGATGCGGGTGGTGGAGTCTGCTGTGTGGTGCGCCAACTGACGCACCTCGTCGGCCACCACGGCAAAGCCACGTCCCTGTTCGCCGGCGCGGGCCGCCTCGATGGCGGCGTTGAGGGCCAGCAGATTGGTCTGCTCCGTGATGCGCTCGATCAGGGCGAGGATGTCACCGATGCTGACGCTCAATGTCTGCACCTGCTCCACGCTGCGGCGCGACTCCGCCAACTCGTCAGCCAGTTGCTGCAGCCGTTGACCGGTCGCCGCCCCACGCAGGCTGGCGGCGTGGGCCGCCGCGGCTATGTTGCCGAGGGTCTGCTCGGTCTGGCCTATGCTGCCGGCGACCTCGCGCACCGAGTAGTCCATCTCCTCCATGGCGCTGCAGACCCCTGTGGTTTCGTTGCGCTGCTCGCCGATGGCAAGTTGGGCGTGATGCTGGGCGTGCTGGTTCTGGCCGGCCATGCGGCCGAGGGCATCGGCGGCCTGAACTATCTGACCGAGCATGCCGCTCATCTCGTCGGCCAGGGCGTTGATGCCGGTCGCAAGCTGGCCGAACTCGTCGTGGCGCAGTAGCGGCACGCGTTGGCGCATGTCTCCCTGACTCAGGGCCTTGAGGGTGGTGAGGATGTGGTGCAGTGGCTGGCGGATGGCGCGCACCAGGTGCCACAGCACCAGGGCGCCGAGACCGAGGGAGAGCAACAGGCCGGCGCACAGCCCGAGGCGCAGCCAGAGCAGGATGGCGCCGCTGCCGGCGGTGCTGTGGCGAAGCTGAGCGTCGATCGCGGCGTCAAGTTCGCTCAGATCGCCTAGCAGGCTGTCGATAAGGCGGCTGGCCTGCACACTCTGGTTGCGCAACATGATGCTCTGTTCGACCAGCGCCAGGTGGCGTGCCGGCATGCTCTCGGGGCCGGCCAGCAGGGTGGCGAGGGTATCGAACCTGGCACCCGTGCCGCGTTCCAGGCTCAGGGGCACGCCGAAGGCATCCTCCTGGCCGGCGAGCTGGCGTGCCAGCTCCTGGCGCAGTGCCGCCGCCTGTTCGCTGGCGCGTGCATTGGCAGCCAGACGTGCGGCAACGGGGGCCGGATCCTGCTGCTTGAGGATCTCCTGTGTGGCGCTGACCTGCTGTTCCAGGTTTGCCAGCAGGCGGCTCTTGAGCAGCACGGCGGGGTGGCTGCCCAGAGGGGCGAGCAGCACATCGAGGGCGCTGGCAAGCTGGCGCGCCGTGTCGCCAAGGCGGGTGTCGGCCGCCAGCTTGCTCTGTTCGAGGCGGTTGTGGGCATAGTCATCGACCAGTTGCTGGGCCAGTTGCCAGTAGGCGGCCTGTTGCTCGCGCAGGCTCTCGACGCGCGCACTCTGTTGCGGCTCCCCCGCTATCTGTCGAGCCAAGGTGGCCAGATCCTGGTCGAAACGGGCCTGCCATTGCTGCATCTGCTCGCGGGCGGCGCCCAGCTCCTCCTCTCCGGTCTGCAGCAATGCGTTGCCCAGATGTCGGTCGAGGGTGAAGAGATCGCGGGTCACGGCGCGGCTCTGCACCAGGGTCGGCGCGGTATGGCTGGCGAGCAGCCCCACCTGGTCGGCCAGCCGTTGGCCGGCGTAGAGAGAGAGGGCCACCGAGAGCAGCAGCAGCAACAGGATGACGGCAAAGCCCAGCGCCAGGCGCTGGATGATGGAAAGGTGACGAGTGCGCAAGTTCATGGTATCGATTACATGTGGTGTTGAGTCAACCCAGCCTGATGACACAAGTGATAAGTCATCTTTTATCAGTGCTTTACCTTGTTAACAGATAAGGCCGCGATAAGGGAGGGCACCTGATTCTGATTTTTAGTGTAACGTTTTCATTGTTTTGTGAATCTTTTACACTCTTTCTCGGCACCCTTGTACGGGATTTGTCCAGGGTTGCGAGCCCGCTCTCATTTTGTGTCCCGCGCCCGGGGATAAAAAAAAGCCCCCGACTGGCGGGGGCAAAATGGATCGGGGCATGCAGTAGCCGCGTTCAGCGGCTGATTCTGAGCCCTTCGGCATTGAACACAAGGCAATTTTGCGGGGCAAAGAAGACATCCATCTTCTGGTACGGATGAAACTCCCCATCCCCTGCCAGCAGCAGCTTGAAGCCGTCGGTGCCGCAGCACTGACCGAACAGGTAGGTGCTGTTGCCAAGACGTTCCACCACCTCGCAGGTAAAGGCGAGGTGGATCCCCTCTGCGCCCGGCACCACATGCTCGGGACGCAGGCCAAGGGAGATCTCGCTGCCCGGTTCTAGTCGCTCGGTGAGGATGGGCAGGGTGAGCTCCTGCTGGCCGGCTACCTTGACCCGGATCTGCTCCGGGCTCCAGGCCAGTACGCGGGCCGGCAGGAAGTTCATCTTGGGTGAGCCGATAAAACCGGCCACGAAGCGGTTGCAGGGTTTGTAGTAGAGCTCCATCGGCGAGCCGACCTGTTCCACCTTGCCATAGTTCATCACCACTATCTTGTCGGCCAGGGTCATGGCCTCCACCTGATCGTGGGTCACGTAGATCATGGTGGTCTTGAGTTCCTGATGCAGCTTGGCGATGTGCAGGCGCATCTCGACACGCAGCTCGGCATCGAGGTTGGAGAGCGGCTCGTCAAACAGGAACACCTTGGGGTTGCGCACGATGGCACGGCCGATGGCTACCCGCTGGCGCTGGCCGCCGGAGAGCTGCTTGGGCTTGCGATCGAGCAGGTGGGAGAGCTGCAGCGTCTTGGCCACCATGCTGACCTGGTGGGTTATCTCCTCTTTCGGCACGCCATTGACCCGCAGGCCATAGCCCATGTTCTCGGCCACCGTCATGTGGGGATAGAGGGCATAGGACTGGAACACCATGGCCACCCCGCGATGAGCCGGGGCTACATCGTTGACCACCTGCTCATCAATCGCAATGTGGCCGTCCGAAATCTCTTCCAGACCGGCGATCATGCGCAGCAGAGTGGATTTACCACAACCGGAAGGACCGACAAAGACGGTGAACTCACCATCTTCTACATCCAGATTCACATTATGTAGGGTCACATTGCTGCCAAAACGCTTGATCACATTGTTCAGTCTGATACTCGCCATGAGCTTTAACTCCTTGATAATAAATGCCTTAGCTGCAAATGCTGGGGGCAGTCATGCCCCTGCTGCGGCTTCTTTGCCCTGGGAGGGAGAAGGCGTTTCACACCGTTTCACTCTGTGGCTTTGGGAGGACTATATCAGTCAGGTGTAAGCGGTTGCACAAAATGCTGTTTCTTTTGTGCATGAGATCACAGCCTTGGTACGTGCTACTGGCAGGCTGGGCAAGCACCGCTTACCGTAGAGCCATTCGGTGTAATCGTTACCTTTTTTGCTGTTCCAGTGCACTCGACAAGCTGTGTAAAGCAAAAATCAAGTGATAGAGCGTATTGCTCCGGATCTGATGTATGGGATTAAACCATTTATTTTTCATTGCATTAGGTGGTAGTGAGGTTGTGTCATAGAGGCCAGACCAGTCCGGCGTGTAATGTGGTTGTGCTTTGTTTTACACCCGAATTGGTAACAAGCTTCAGAAGTTACACCGACTGGATGGAATCGTAACACTCACTTTGCCTACGTGGTCTGAGAAGACCTGCTTTTACCTGAGTTAGGGACAAGGAAATCATATGAAAATCAACAAATTGACTGCTGCAATGTTGTTGTCTTTGGGCGTTATGGGGTTGGGCCAGGTAGCCCGTGCCGCTGACGGTGAACTTCTGGTGTGGGAAGACATCAAGAAATCAAACGGCATTGAGGAGGCTGTCAAAGCGTTCGAAGCCAAGCACAACGTCAAGGTGAAGATCCTCGAAACTCCCTATGCCCAGCAGATCGAGAAGCTGCGCCTGGATGGCCCGGCCGGTATCGGTCCGGATGTGCTGGTACTGCCGCATGATCAGGTGGGCACTGCCGTGGTGCAGGGGCTGATCAGCGAGATCAAGCCGGGGGCCGACTATCTGGCTGGTTTCACCAAACCTGCGGTGGATGCCCAGACTTATGAAGGCAAGCTCTATGGCCTGCCCAAGGCGGTGGAGACCATCGTCATGGTTTACAACAAGGACCTGTTACCCAAGGCTCCCGAGAGCTTTGACGAGCTGATCAAGGCTTCACAGACCCTGCGCGGGGAGAACAAATACGGCCTGCTCGCCAAGTTTGACGAGATTTATTACTCCTACGGTGTAGTCGCAGCCATGGGGGGTTATATCTTCGGCCAGAACCCCAACGGTTCGCTCAACGTCAAGGACGTGGGCCTGGCCAACCAGGGCTCGGTCGATGCAGTGAGTTTCCTCAAGCGTTTCTACAGTGAAGGACTTTTCCCGGCCGGTATCGTGGGTGAGACCGGTGCCAACGCCATCGATTCCCTGTTCACCGAGAAGAAGGCTGCTGCCGTCATTACTGGACCCTGGTCGTTCCAGCCCTACAAGGATGCGGGGGTGAACTACGGTGTCGCACCGCTGCCGACATTGCCCAATGGCGAGCATATGCGCTCCTTCCTCGGCGTGAAAGGGTACAGCATCTCTACCTATTCCAAGCAGAAAGAGTTGGCGCAGCAGTTCATCGAGTTCATCAACCAGCCTGAGTACGCCAAAGTCCGCTTCGAGAAGACCGGCGAGATCCCGCCGCTCAAGGCGCTGATTGACGATCCGCTCATCAAAGATGACGAGAAATCCCGTGCCGTGGCCATTCAGGCCGGTTTCGCCACTCCGATGCCGAGCGTGCCCGAGATGCAAGAGGTGTGGACCCCTGCCAACAGTGCACTGCAGCTTGGCGTGACTGGCAAGCAGGATGTGAAGGCGGCACTGGAAGGTGCAGTCAAGAACATCAACATGCAGATCGAAGTCAACCACGCGCAGCAATAACACAAGTTGGGCGCAGGCCCAATTCGGGCCGGGCGGCATTCGTGGCCGCCCGGGCTCTTAATGGAAAGGAGGTACATTGTGGTTGTCGATTCCGGATCGCTTACCCAGATCGGTACAAGAACCCATCATGCCAAGGTGGCCGCCCTGCTCTCGCTGATCCCGGGACTCGGTCAGTGGTATAACCGGCAATGGGTCAAGGGCACCCTGTTTTTCACCGTCATGGCCTGCTTCTTCGGCGTATTCCATGATTTTCTATCTCAAGGGTTCTGGGGGCTGTTTACCCTCGGCACCGAGTTGCCCCGGGACAACTCCGTCTTCCTCCTGGCCAAGGGGGTTATCAGCGTACTGGTGGCCATCTTTGGTTGCGCCATCTACTACTGGAGCGTCCGCGACGCCTATGTTAACGGCGATCGCCGGGATCGTGGCGTAGCGCTGACCAGTGTGCGCAAGCAATACCAGTTGCTGCTGAGCGAAGGGTTCCCGTATCTGATGATCACCCCGGGCTTCATCCTGCTGGTGTTCGTGGTGGTGTTCCCCATCATCTTTGGTTTCTCCATCGCCTTCACCAACTACGATCTCTACCACACGCCGCCGGCCAAGCTGGTGGACTGGGTGGGGATGAAGAACTTCATCAACATCTTCAAGCTCGATCTGTGGCGTTCGACCTTGCTCGACGTGCTGCAGTGGACCGTGATCTGGACGCTGATCGCCACCACGTTGCAATGCTCGGTCGGGGTGCTGCTGGCGATCCTGGTCAATCAGAAGGATCTGCGCTTCAAGCCGCTCATCCGCACCATCCTGATCCTGCCGTGGGCAGTGCCCGGTTTTGTCACCATTCTGGTGTTCGCCGGCATGTTCAACGAGACCTTTGGCGTCATCAACAACGGTATTCTGGCTTCTCTGGGTATCGACCCCAAGGCATGGATGACAGATCCCTTCTGGACCAAGACGGCCCTCATCCTGATGCAGACCTGGCTTGGCTTCCCGTTCGTCTTCGCCATGACCACTGGGGTGTTGCAGGCTATCCCGGATGATCTCTACGAGGCGGCCACCATCGACGGTGCCAGTACATGGCACAAGCTGACCACCATTACGCTGCCCCTGGTGCTGTATTCGATCGCTCCGATCCTCATCACCCAGTACACCTTCAACTTCAACAACTTCAATATTATTTACCTGTTCAACAACGGTGGACCTGCGGTGGCTGGTTCCAATGCCGGCGGCACCGACATCCTGGTCTCCTGGATCTACAAGCTGACCATGTCGTCATCCCAGTATGCGATTGCAGCGAGCATCACCATTCTGCTCTCCATCTTCGTGGTCGGCATTGCCCTGTGGCAGTTCCGTGCGACCAATTCGTTCAAGCAAGACGACATGGTGTAAGGAGATCCAGCCATGAGTGCCAAACACAGTCTGAAAAAGAGTAATGCCATCCGTCTGACCCTAAGCTATTTGCTGCTGGCTATGGTTGCGGTGATCATCATCTATCCCCTGATCTGGACGGTTGGAGCCTCTCTCAATCCGGGCAGCAGCCTGCTCAACACCTCGATCATCCCGGAAAACTTCTCCTTTATTCATTATCAGGAGCTGTTTGACGGTCGCATCGATTATGCCGCCTGGTACTGGAACTCGATGAAGATCAGTTTCCTGACCATGGTGTTGACCCTCATCAGCGTCAGCTTCACTGCCTATGCCTTCTCGCGCTTTCGTTTCCGTGGGCGGCAAAATGGCCTGATGTTGTTCCTGTTGTTGCAGATGGTGCCCCAGTTCTCGGCCCTCATCGCCATCTTCGTGCTGGCCCAGATGCTGGGTCTGGTCAACAGCCATCTGGCGCTGGTGCTGGTCTATGTGGGCGGCATGATCCCGATGAACACCTATCTGATGAAGGGTTACCTCGATGCCATCCCCAAGGATCTCGACGAGTCGGCGCGCATGGACGGGGCGGGCAACTTCCGCATCTTTATCGAGATCATCATGCCGCTCTCCAAGCCCATCATTGCGGTGGTTGCACTGTTCTCCTTCACCGGCCCGCTTGGCGACTTCATCCTGGCCAGCACCATATTGCGCACCCCGGATCAGTTCACCCTGCCCATTGGTCTCTACAACCTGGTCGCCCAGAAGATGGGGGCCAGCTACACCACCTATGCGGCGGGAGCTGTGCTCATCGCGGTGCCGGTGGCCATCTTGTACCTCTCCTTGCAGAAGTACTTCGTTTCCGGTCTTACCGCAGGTGGGACCAAAGGTTAATCCGTTAAACAGGACGTTCGACATGAAAATCAAGAAGACGCTGGTGATGGCGGCGCTGCTCGCCACCGGCATGTTGGGTATGCATGCCCCCGCCGTGGCTGCCGAAAATGTGGTGGTGCAACCAGTTGTGGTACCGCAGGAGTTCATCAAGGGGGCTGATGTCTCCATGTTGGCCGAAGTAGAGAAATTTGGTGGCAAGTTCTTTGATGCCAGTGGCAAGCAACAGGACGCCATGGCAATCCTCAAGGAGAACGGCTTTAACTACATTCGCCTGCGCCTGTGGGTAGACCCCAAGGATGCGGACGGCAAGCCTTACGGCGGTGGTAACAACGATCTGGCTGCAACGATAGCGCTTGCCAAGCGTGCCAAGGCCCTTGGTATGAAGTTCCTGCTCGATTTCCACTACAGCGATTTCTGGACGGATCCGGGCCGCCAGAACAAGCCCAAGGCGTGGCGTACGATGTCAGTCGAGCAGTTGGCGGATGCCGTTTACGCCCATACCAAGGAAAGCATGGATGCCCTTGCAAAGGCCGGTGTGATGCCTGACATGGTGCAGGTCGGCAACGAGATCAACGGTGGCATGTTATGGCCAGAGGGCAAGAGCTGGGGGCAAAACGGTGGGGAGTTTGATCGCCTGGCCACACTGCTCAAGGCTGGTGTACGTGCTGTGAAAGAGCACGGCAAAGATATCAAGGTGATGCTGCATCTGGCTGAGGGCACCAAAAACGACACCTTCGTCTGGTGGTTTGATGAAGTCGCCAAGCGCGAGGTGCCCTTCGATATCATCGGACTCTCCTTCTACACCTACTGGAACGGCCCCATCAGTGCCCTCAAGGCCAACATGGATGACATCAGTAAGCGCTATGGCAAGGATGTGATCGTGGTCGAGGCCGCCTACGGCTACACCACGGAGAACTGCGACAACGCCGAGAACAACTTCACTGCCAAGGAGGCGAGCGACGGTGGTTACCCGGCCAGCGTACAGGGGCAGGCCGACTTCCTGCGCGATCTGATCAAGAGCGTGGTGGCGGTACCGGACGGGCGTGGCAAGGGAGTCTTCTACTGGGAGCCAGCGTGGCTGCCAACCACTGGTGCCACTTGGGCCACCAAGGCTGGGATGAAGTACAACAACGACGACTGGAAAGAGGGCAATGCCCGGGAGAACCAGGCGCTGTTTGACTGCTCCGGCCATGTGCTCCCCTCGATCAAGGTATTCAACTGACCCGGTTTCAACCGATAGGGCGACCGGCCATGGCCGGCGCCCCCTCGTTTTAGGAGATGTGTGATGTTCAAGTTTCCCCCGCTCAGTGAACGGGTGCCCGCTCTGCTGCATGGTGCTGATTACAACCCGGATCAGTGGCTGGATGATCCCCAGGTGTTCGAGCGCGATCTCGAGATGATGAAGCAGACCCGCTGCAACGTGATGTCGGTCGGCATCTTCAGTTGGTCTTCCCTGGAGCCACAAGAGGGGCGCTATGAATTCGGCTGGCTCGATACGGTGCTCGATCGCTTGCACGAAAACGGTGTGTCAGTTTTCCTCGCCACACCAAGTGGTGCTCGCCCGGCTTGGCTTTCCCAGCGTTATCCCGAGGTGCTGCGGGTCAGCAAAGAACGTGTGAAGGCACTGCACGGTGGCCGTCACAATCACTGTATGAGTTCGCCTGTCTATCGTGACAAGGTGCGCGCTATCAACGGTGCCCTGGCCGAACGCTACGGCCATCATCCAGGTGTCATCGCCTGGCACATCTCCAACGAGTACGGCGGCGAGTGCCACTGCGAGCTTTGTCAGGAGCGCTTTCGTGACTGGCTCAAGGCTCGTTATGGCAGCATAGAAGCGCTCAATCACGCCTGGTGGAGCAGCTTCTGGAGCCATACCTACACCGACTGGTCACAGATCGAATCCCCGTCTCCCATCGGCGAGAGCTCGATCCACGGCCTAAACCTCGATTGGAAGCGTTTCAATACCGCCCAGGTGAGCGATTTCTGTGCCGAGGAGATCAAGCCCTTGAAGGCGGCCAACCCGAGCCTGCCGGCCACCACCAACTTCATGGAGTACTTCTACGACTATGACTACTGGCAGTTGGCCAAGGAGATCGATTTCATCTCCTGGGACAGCTACCCCCTCTGGCACAACAGTGGCGATGACTCGACCCTGGCGGCGTACACCGCCATGTATCACGACCTGATGCGCACTCTCAAGGGAGGCAAACCTTTCTTCCTGATGGAGTCGACCCCGAGCCTGACCAACTGGCAGCCCATCAGCAAGCTCAAGAAGCCGGGAATGCATATCCTCTCCTCCTTGCAGGCGGTAGCCCACGGCTCCGACTCGGTGCAGTACTTCCAGTGGCGCAAGAGCCGTGGTTCGGTCGAGAAGTTCCACGGCGCCGTGGTCGATCACGTTGGTCACATCGATACCCGGGTGGGCCGCGAGGTGCAGGCGCTAGGCGAGATCCTGGCCAAGTTGCAAGAGGTCGCTGGCAGCCGCGTCGAGGCCAAAGTGGCCATCATTTTCGACTGGGAGAGCCGTTGGGCCATGGACAATGCCCAGGGGCCGCGCAATGCCGGCCTCTTCTACGAGAAGACGGTAGCCGAGCACTACCGCCCATTCTGGGAGGCAGGGGTGGCGGTGGATGTCATCAATGCCGACTGCGCGCTGGATGGCTATGACCTGGTTATCGCCCCGATGCTCTACATGGTGCGCGATGGCTTTGCCGAACGGGTTGACGCCTTTGTCAAACGAGGTGGGCAGTTTGTTACCACTTACTGGAGCGGCATCGTCAACGAGACCGATCTCTGTCACCTGGGGGGATTCCCAGGGCCGCTGCGCCCGGTCCTTGGGATCTGGGCAGAGGAGATAGACGGTCTCTATGACGAGGAACGTAACGCCGTCTCGGGTCTTGCTGGCAACGAAGCCGGACTCTGCGGCCCTTACGAAGTCACTCACCTTTGCGATCTCATCCACCTGGAAGGCGCGAGGGCCCTGGCCAGCTATGACGGTGACTTTTATGCCGGACGTCCGGCGGTGACGGTCAACGAGCACGGGACAGGTCGCGCCTATTATGTCGCCTCGCGAAATGATCTGGCGTTCCAACGCGACTTCTTTGGCCATCTCATCGAGACCCTTGCCCTGCCGCGTGCTTTGCCAGCCTTGCCGGAGGGGGTCACCGCCCAGTGCCGCACCGATGGTGAGCAGGTGTTCGTGTTCGTGCAAAACTTCGCCAACGCCGAGCGCCTGGTCACTCTGCCGGGTGGTCACAGTGACATGGTGAGTGGTGAGGCGCTGAGCGATTCACTGGTGCTGCCCCCATTCGGCTGCCGGGTGCTGCGTCGCGCCTATTGATTACGGGGCGGAGCCAGTGGCTTCGCCCTCTTTTTTTACGTTTAGGAGATTCAAATGGTCAAGATGCAGGACTTCAAGCGGCTGTTCGCCGCCGCCCTCGGCCACAAGGAGGAAAAATCGACCGAGGCGCCGCTCTCCGGGCTGGACGAGGCGGCCATCACCGCGCTCATCGCTGCCTTTGGGGGGCGCGACAACATAGTGAGCTTTGACGCCTGTCTGACCCGGCTGCGGGTCAAGGTCAATGCCTTGCAGCAGGTCGACAGCGAGGCGCTGCAAGGTCTCGGTGCCATCGGCGTCATCATCATCGGTGACGAGGTGCAGGCCATCTTCGGCAAGCGCTCGGACAACCTGCGCCGCGAGCTCGGTCAGTGGTTCGAGTTGCACGAGCCGGAGCAACACTAGCATGTACCTCCCGCTGAGCTGGCCACTGTTGGTCATGCTGGGAGCGATCAGTGCAGGGGCTGGAGCCGCTCCTCACAACCTGGCCATCCGAGGGGCGGATGTCTCCACCCTGGCCGAACTCGAGCACTTGGGCGTTCACTATCAGGACGAAACGCGACAGGGGGATTTGCTAACCCTGATGCGCGAGCGTGGCCTCAACCTGGTGCGCCTGAGGCTGTGGGTCGATCCCCGCTCGGCCAAGGGGGAACCCTTTGGTGGTGGCAACAATGATCTGGAAAAGGTGATTGCACTGGCGCAGCGAAGCCGGGCTCTCAACTTGCCCTGGTTGCTCGATCTTCATTACAGCGACTTCTGGGCCGATCCGGGCAAGCAGTACACGCCACGGACCTGGCGAGGCAAGTCGGAAGCAGAACTGGCTGCGATGTTGCACGATTACAGCGCCGCCGTGATGCAGCGCCTGCGCGAGGCTGGGGTGCCGCCGCAAATGGTACAGGTCGGCAACGAACTCAATAACGGCATGCTGTGGCCGCTGGGGCAACTACACCGACAGGAAGAAGAGGAGGGGTTCGATCGACTGGCCCAGCTGCTCAAGGCGGCCATCGCCGGGATCCGCGCTGGCAGCGAGGGGGGGATCACCCCACGACTGATGCTGCATCTTGCTGAAGGAGGGGATGAGGCTCAGTGCCTGCGCTGGTTCAAGGCGATGCAGGCGCGCGATGTGCCGTTCGATCTGGTGGGTCTCTCCTTCTACCCCTATTGGCACGGATCCTTGGGTGACCTCTCGCGCACCATGAACAGCCTTGCCACCCAAATCAGACTCCCGCTGCTGGTGGTTGAGACCGCCTATGGGCACGACACCGTCAACCAGGACGCTGTTCGCAACGCCTTCGGTGAGCAGGAGGCCGTGCGCGGCGGGTTTGCTGCGACGCCCGAGGGGCAACTGGCGTTTCTCGATGCCTTGCGTGCCGCTATTGGCGCAGTGCCGGATCGGCTCGGGCTCGGGTTTGTCTACTGGGAGCCGGGCTGGATCCGGGTCACCGGTGACAGCTGGGCCAGTCAGGCTGGCATGGCGTTCCTCGGGATAGACGAACCCCTCGGTAATGGTTGGGAGAACCAGGCCCTGTTTGATCGGGAGGGCAGAGGACTGCCGGCGTTGGCCGCCTTTGCCCCGACCCGCTGACTATTTCACATTGAAGAGATGACAACAGCACCATG
>NZ_MKUI01000013.1:0-22155 GCF_001898585.1 Aeromonas sp. 62-46
CCCAGCTCGAACCCGGTCACCTTCTCGCTGAAGGTGAAGGTGACGTCGCTGGTTTCACCCACGGTCAGCTGGTCGTCAATAATGTTGACTTCCACGCTCGGACCCTGGGTGTCGACGCTGTAACCCTCGGTATCGGTCACGGTGGTGCTGTTGCCCGCCGCGTCGGTGGTGGTGACCTTGGCGTCGATCACCTTGTCCCCATCGGCCACCAGCTCGCTACCCGGCACATTGATGCTGAAAGTCTTGTCGGCCAAGACCAGACCGGTGAAGGCCTTGCCATTGACGGTCAGGGTGACGGTGTCGCCCTCTTTCACGTCGCCACCCACACGACCGGTCACGGCGATGTCCTGCTTGGACTCGGCCGCGTTGATCACATCGTCAGGGGTGATGTTGCCATCCAGGGTGATGCTGGCATTCGGTGGAGTGGTATCGAGCAAGGTAGTGTCGTCGGTGGCGCTGGCCGGGTTGCCCGCCGCGTCGGTAACGCTGGCCACCACGGTCAGGTTGCCATCCGCCAGCCCGCTCAGATCGGCGCGGGTCTGGTAGTTGCCGTCGGCATCGGTGACGGCAGTGACTGTCACGCTCTTACCAGTGGCATCGCTGATCACCAGGGTCACGGTGCGGTTCGGGCCGACATCGGAGGTGCCGCTGATGGGCGTGTTGGCCACATTGGCCGCGTTCACGTCATCCAGGCTCACCGTGATGTTCGCCGTGGTGTCCACGCTACCATCGTCGCTCGACGTGCCTCTGTTGCCAGCAGGATCAGTCACGCTGGCCGTCACGTCATAGCCCCCATCTGGCAACGGCGTCACGACATCCGCACTGTAACTGCCATCCGGTTGTACCGTGGCGGTCAGGGTCTGCTGATTGCCGTTGGCATCGGTCACCGTAAGGGTCACCGTGCTGCCGGGGGCGGCGTCCGTGGTCCCCGTGATGGTCGGGGTGTTGTCATTGGTATTGTCCGGTGCATTCACCGTCACGATCGGAGCCGTAGTGTCCACGCTGCCATCATCGGTCGCGGTGCCGGTGTTGCCGGCCGGATCGGTCACGGAGGCCGTCACCTGATAGCCCCCTTCGGCCAGCGGTGTGGTGACATCCACGCTGAAGCTGCCATCCGGTTGTACCGTAGCGGTCAGGGTCTGCTGATTGCCATTGGCATCGGTCACCACCAGAGTCACCGTGCTGCCAGCGGGGGCATCCGTGGTACCGGTCAGGGTCGGCGTCCGATCGTTGGTGTTGTCGGGGGCAGAGACGGTGATGACGGGAGCGGTGAGGTCGACCAGCTCATCCTCGCTGCTTTGCGCATCCACCAGCGGCGCCGCGCCAGCCGGGTTCGCACTGTCAAAGCCTGCGCTGGATATGGTTGCATCACCGGTACGATCGATGGTGACGAAACCGCCGTTGCCGCTGGCACCAGCCACGCCCCCCGCATTGCCTGCGGCCGGGGCTCCGCCCGCCGCCGACGCCTCGAATGCCTTGGTGGGGTCGGTCCCGTCCAGAATCGCTTGCTGCAAGGCGGCGATGTCATCGGGCGTACCCGCGTTCGCCAGCACGGCGTCACCCTGTTCGGGGCGCTCGCCGGAACCCAGGGTGAACGTGGTCTCCCCTCCCTGGAAGCTGGCCCCTTCGGGCGCAAGCAATACCGCATCCTTGGGCAGTACATCGCCTTCTGCAACGAGTCTCTGGCTCCCGTCGGCGGCGACCAGATACATTTTGCCTTGCAAGTGGGTAACGACGACATCCTGATCCAATACGATGCGCTGATTGCTCATGGTTTCTCCTGAAATATCGAAGGGCATATTGCTCCAGCCTCCAATGTGCCCGTTTATCAGGCCATAAACCAGTGAGAAAAATCGAATGAACAGACCGAAATGAAGCCGGGTTTCGGGGTGAAAACGAAGGGACGTCGAAGATGAATAAAATTAATTAAATCAATAGCATCAATTGTGACAAAACGAAGACGGGAGCCTCATCGGCTCCCGTCTCGTGAGGTGTCAGACACCGGCCCAGAGCAGGATGGCCAGCAGCTGGGGCGAGATGATCCGCAGGAACATCACCAGGGGGTAGACGGTCGCGTAAGAGAGTGCGCTGGCACCACTGGTGGGGTGCATACCGTTGGCAAATGCCAGAGCGGGAGGATCCGTCATCGAGCCGGCCAGCAGACCGCACAGCGTGAGGTAGTTGAGCTTGCCATAATGGCGTGCCAGCACACCCACCAGCAGCAGCGGGATGAGGGTGATTGCCACACCGTACATCATCCATGCGGGACCGTCGCCGTTGATCAGGGTGTCGATGAAGCCAGCCCCGGACTTGAACCCCACCACCGCCAGGAAGAGCACTATGCCTATTTCCCGCAGCGCCAGGTTGGCGCTCGGCGGCATGAACCAGTAGAGCTTGCCGATGCTGCCGATACGAGACAGGATGAGCGCCACCACCAGCGGTCCCCCTGCCAGCCCCAGCTTGAGCGCCGCCGGGAATCCCGGCAGGTAGAAGGGAATGGATCCGAGCAATACCCCCAACCCGATGCCGATGAAGACGGGCAGCATCTGCACCTGCTGCAGTTTCTGCTGCACGTTGCCCACCACGCTGGTGACCGCCTCGATGGCATCGAGCCGCCCCACCAGGTTCAAGATGTCACCGAACTGCAAACTGGTCTGACTGGTCGGCACCAGCTCGATGCCGGCCCGATTCAGGCGCGAGATGACCACATCGTATTTCTGCTTGATGTCGAGATCGCGGATCCGCTTGCCGAGCACCTGCTCATTGGTGACCACCACCCGCTCGACCCGCAGATCGGTCCCGCGGGTGGAGAGGGAGGTGTCTACCTCCTCTCCAAGCACCAGCAGCACCTTGTGCAGGGCATGACGCTCCCCCACCAGGTGCAGCAGGTCGCCAAGTTCGATGCGCGAGTCGGGCTTTGGCACCATCAGCTCGTCGCCACGCTTGAGGCGGGAACAGATGACGTCCGCCTCGTCCAGACTCGGGATCTCGCGGAGCATCAGGCCATGCATATTGGGATTGCGCACGGCAATGTTGATGGTTTGCAGACTCTCCTTGGTCTTGCCAGCCTGCTGCTCGAAAGCGACCGCCTCCTCCTCAATCTTGATGTGGAAGAACATACGGATGAGCCACATGGTGAGCAGGATGCCGCAGATCCCGAACGGGTACGCCACCGCATAGCCCATCCCCATCAGGCCGGTGGAGCCAGGATCCGCCCCCAGCTCGGCCAGGATCTGCTGCCCAGCCCCCAGGGACGGGGTATTGGTCACGGCCCCGGAAAAGACCCCGAGGATCACCGGCAGAGGTACATCGAACAGCTGGTGCAACGCTGCCGCCACCAGGCAGCCGAGCAGAACCAGCAGGGCCGCGAAGCCATTGAGCTTGAGGCCCGAACTGCGCAAAGAAGAGAAGAAGCCGGGACCGACCTGGATGCCTATGGTGTAGACGAACAGGATCAGGCCGAATTCCTGAATAAAATGAAGTGTTTGCTCATCCAGCTTCAAGCCGGACAAGCCGGCGAAGTGGCCCACTATGATGCCGCCGAACAGCACCCCGCCAATACCCAAACCCACGCCATAGACTCGCCAGTTTCCCAGCCAGAGCCCCAGCACTGCCACCAGCGACAGCATGCTGATGGAAAGCGCGATCTCACTCATCGTTTGCATCCTTTCCAAACTGAACTGGCACTAGCTTGTCAGCAAACGAAGGGGGCAACTGTGGGGTGCCGCACGAATTCAGGCTTTCATGAGCACAAAAATACCAATTAAGGGTTAGCCATCAGATGTAGCCATAAATGGCCATGAAGTGGCACAGACTGCCCCCCAGCACAAATAGGTGCCAGATGGCGTGGTTGTAGGGAATGCGCTTGGCCACATAGAAGATCACTCCCAGGCTGTAGATGAGACCACCCAGCCCCAGCAGAAGGAGCCCGGTACCATCCAGATGCAGATAGAGCTGGTAGATGACCACCAGCGACAGCCAGCCCAGCATCAGATAGGTAAATAGCGACACCTTCTTGAAGCGATTGATGAAGATCAGCTTGAACACGACCCCCGCCAGGGCCAGCCCCCAGATCACCACCATCAGTCCTTGCGCCAGCGGCGTATCGAGCGCCACCAGCAGAAAGGGGGTATAAGTGCCGGCGATCAGCAGATAGATGGCGCAGTGATCGAACAGCTTGCTCCAGCGTCTGGCCGCCACCGAGCTCACGCTGTGGTAGAGCGTCGAGGCGAGATAGAGCAATACCAGGCTGGCACCGTAGACGCCGTAGCTCAGCAGTACCCTGGGCCCCTGATCCCACCCCTTGTGCAGCAGCAAGACCAGTCCCAGCCCGCCCAGCAGCAGCCCCAGCCCATGGCTGAGGCGATTCGCCCACTCTTCCCGTGGGGAGTACCCCGTCACATCCATCATTACCTCCAACCCATTATCGGCCCACTCTAGCGGCCGACGTTTCAGGCTACAAGTGTTAGCTGAAAATAAAGGGGCGAGGAGAGGGAGGGCCAGAGATGGCTGTGCCCCCCGCCCCTTTGGTGTATGCTCTGCCGCCGACGCCGCCCATGCGGATGGCCGCGTCTGCCCGACAATCTGGTCTGGAGAACCCGATGAAGCTCACTGAACTGTTTACACAACCGGATCCTGATTTCGGCAAGGCCATGACGGCCCTGCTGGAGCATTTCCATCATTCCGACGACAGTCAGGCCCCCTATCAGCGGGGCAGCTTCACCCACCAGCTCGATCAGTCGTGCATGCCCGCCACCGGCATCTCTCCCCGGGACTATCTGGCACGGCTCGCCACCCTGGTACCCGGGGCATCGCACCTCACCTCTCCCCGCTACATGGGACACATGACGGCGCCGCTGCCAGCCTTCACCGCCGAGCTCTCCCGGCTCTTGGTGATGCTCAACCAGAACCCGATGAAGATGGAGTCCTCCCGTTTGCTGAGCTTTCTGGAGCGGGAAGTGCTGGCCAAGCTGCACCGTCTGGTCTACCGCGAGGACGACGCCTTCTATGCAGCCCAGATGCATGCCAAGGATGCAGCCCTCGGCGTCATGACCAGTGGCGGTACCATCGCCAACGTCACCGCCCTCTGGCTGGCTCGCAACCGGGCCTGTGGCGACAACCTGTTCGCCCTCGCCGAGCAGGGCTATCGCGGCGCCGTCATTCTGGGCTCGCGGCTGATGCACTACTCCTTCGACAAGGGGATGGATCTGTTGGGACTCGGGGCTCGCAGCGTCTGGCGTCTCGACACAGACGAGCACAACCGGCTCAGTCTGGCGGCGCTGGAACAGGCCCTTCAACAATGCAGGGAGCAGAAGCTCAAGGTGCTGGCGCTGGTCGGCGTGGCTGGCAGCACGGATTTTGGCTCCGTCGACCCGCTGCCGGAACTGGCCGCCATCGCCCGGCGCGAGCAAATCCACTTCCACGTGGACGCGGCCTGGGGTGGTCCGACCCTCTTCTCGCCCCGCTATCAGGGATTGCTTACGGGGATAGAGCACGCCGATACCGTCACCCTTGACGGTCACAAGCAGTTGCTGGTCCCGCTCGGTACCGGCATGCTGCTCTGCCGCCAACCGGACCTGATGATGACGGTGAAGCGCGAGGCTCCCTACGCCATCCGCGCCACCTCCTTCGATCAGGGGCGTTTCACTCTGGAGGGGACCCGTCCCGCCAACGCGCTCTATCTGGATGCCGCCTTCCAGATGCTGGGACAGCAGGGTTATGCCCAACTCATCGACGCCAACTACGACAGGGCGCGGCGAATGGCCGCGCTCATCGACGCCAGCCCCGCCTTCGAGCTGATGTCGGCACCTGTCATGAACCTGCTCTCCTACCGGTGCATTCCGCCCCACCTGCAAGGTCAGGTGCCCGATGTGGCGGCCAACGAACAGATCAATCTCTTCAACGTCGCCCTGCAAAAAGCCCAGCGCGCCGAAGGGCACAGCTTCGTCTCACGCACCCAGCGCGCAGTGTCCCGCTATGGCGAGCAACCGCTCACGCTGCTGCGCGCCGTCCTGCTCAACCCCCTCATCGAGGAAGCAGACATACGCGCATTGCTGGACGATCAGGTGCGCCTTGGCAACCAGATTGCCAGCCAGCTGTTCGAGTAACCCGCCGCCCCGGTAAGGAACTGCCTGCAGAATGGACGGTCTTATTCATTTGCCGTTGTCTGACGGGCAGGTACACTGAGTGAAATTTTGAGGTTAGAGCCCAGCATGAAGCAGTTTATCGAGTTCATCCCCCTGATCGTCTTCTTCGCGGTCTACAAGTTTTACGACATCTACACCGCCACTGGCGCCCTGGTGGTCGTCACCGGCCTGCAACTCCTGTACAGCTGGCTTCGCTATCGCCGGGTCGAGAAGATGCAGTTGTTCACCTTCGTGCTGGTCGGTTTCTTCGGCGGCCTCACCGTCTTCTTCCACGACGATGCCTTTATCAAGTGGAAGGTGACCGTCATCAATGTGCTCTTTGCCCTCGCCCTGCTCATCGGCCGCTATGGCTTTGGCAAGAACCTCATCAAGCAGATGCTGGGCAAGGAGCTCCAAGCCCCCGACCGGGTCTGGGACAACGTCAATCTAGGCTGGGTCGGCTTCTTCACCCTGTGCGGCCTGCTCAACCTCTACGTGGCCTTCAACCTCTCTCAGGAGATGTGGGTCAACTTCAAGGTGTTCGGCCTGCTGGGCATGACCCTGGTCTTCACCCTGCTCAGCGGCGTCTATCTCTATCGCCACATGCCGGCCGAGCAGAACGCAGAACAGAAAAAATAACCGCAACCAGAAAGGGATTATTCCATGTGGTATCTGATCTACTCCGAAGATGTCGCGGGCAGCCTGCCCCAGCGCAAGCTGGCACGCCCTGCCCACCTGGCCCGCCTGCAAGCCTTGCAGGATGAGGGCCGACTGCTGACGGCCGGCCCCAACCCGGCCATCGATGCCGAGGATCCGGCCGATGCGGGCTTCACCGGCAGCACCGTCATCGCCGACTTTGCCAGCCAGGCAGACGCCCAGGCCTGGGCCGATGCGGACCCCTATGTTGCGGCAGGGGTCTACGCCAGGGTGACCATCAAACCGTTCAAGAAAGTCTTCTGAGCCCATCAAGGCTGACAAGAAAAAGGCCGGACACTGTCCGGCCTTTTCGTATCCGATGGTGACTCAGGCCCTGGCCACAAACCAGGGATTGAGGATATCGGGCTTGTTGTAGCAAAGCGGCGAACCATCGAGCTGGGTGACGCTGCCCCCCGCCCCTTCCAGTACCGCCTGAGCAGCCCCCGTATCCCACTCGCAGGTCGGTGCGAGCCGCGGGTAAAGCTCGGCCTCCCCCTCGGCAATGATGCAAAACTTCAGAGAGCTGCCCATGGAAACCAGCTCGATCTCGCCCCGCTCCAGTTCGCCAAAACGGGCCAGATACTCGAGTGTCTCCTGCGACAGGTGATTGCGACTGCCCACCACGCGCCACACTTGCCCAGCGTCATGAGGACGGGTCTGGATGGTCTCGTGCCTGCCATCAGCCACACGCCAGGCGCCAATCCCCTTGCCCCCATACCAGAGCTTGTCCAGTACCGGGGCATAGACCAGCCCCCAGCGCGGTGTCCCCTGTTCAATCAGGGCGATATTCACCGTGAACTCGCCGTTGCGGGAGACAAACTCCTTGGTGCCATCCAAAGGATCCACCAGCCAGTAACGGGACCAGCCGAGTCGCGCAGCCATCACCTCGGGGGAGGACTCTTCCGACAAGACCGGGATATCGGGAGTGAGACGCGCCAGCGCCTGAACGATCACCTCGTGGGCCCCCTTGTCCGCCGCCGTCAGCGGGCTCTCGTCCTGCTTGTACTCCACCGCAAAGGGCTGGCTGTAGATGGACATGATGGCCTCACCGGCAGCGCGGGCGATGGGCTCCAGTTCGGAAATGGCGGGTAGATACATGGAAAAGAGTTCTCGCTCAAAGGGTTGGTCAGTGTAACCGAGTGAGTATCTTCGGCTTATAGCCGTTTGCACTGACTTATACAGTGTCAAAACTGACAGACAAAAAGTGACGCAACACAGCTAATGATAAATGTGATACTAACGCCACATAAGGACATGACGATATGAACAAGAAGACCCTGATCGCCGCACTGCTGCTGGGCTGCCTCCCCCTGTTGAGCCAACCTCTGCTGGCCGCCGACAAGGCGGCGACCAAGCCTGTGGCCACCACCCAAGTCAAGGAGAGCGGCAAGATCAATCTCAATACCGCCAGTGCCGGCGAGCTCACCGCCCTGAAGGGCATTGGCGAGAAGAAGGCACAGGCCATCATCGACCACAGGGAGAAGCAGGGCAAGTTCACCTCCGTCGATCAACTGGCGGACGTCAGTGGCATCGGACCTGCCACGCTGGAAGCAAACCGGGACATGATTATCGTCAAGTAACCGGTTTGAATCCCTGTCATCCCAAGGGCAGCCTGTGGCTGCCCTATTTTTCTTCGGGTATCATGAGCCCACTTTGTATCTTCGGACTCACTCCATGAAAAAGACACCGCTCGTTGTTCGCAAGGCCGTTCTCCCCGTTGCCGGTCTGGGTACCCGCATGCTGCCCGCCACCAAGGCCATCCCCAAGGAGATGCTGCCAGTGGTCGACAAGCCGCTGATCCAGTATGTGGTGCGCGAAGCCATCGCCGCCGGCATCAAGGAGATCATCCTGGTGACCCATTCAAGCAAGAACTCCATCGAGAACCACTTCGACAAGAGCTTCGAGCTGGAGGCGACCCTGGAGAAGCGGGTCAAGCGCCAACTGCTGGAAGAGGTTCAGCACATCTGTCCCAAAGACGTGACCATCATGCACGTGCGTCAAGGGGAAGCAAAAGGCCTGGGCCATGCAGTACTGTGTGCCCGCCCCCTCATCGGGGATCAACCCTTCGCCGTTCTGCTGCCGGATGTGCTCATCGACGAGGTGGCCAGCGATCTGAAGCAGGACAACCTGGCGGAGATGGTGCATCTGTTCGAAGAGGAGCAGATCAGCCAGATCATGGTGGAAGCCGTCCCCGAGAGCGAAGTGGACAAATACGGCATCGCCGACATCAAGGGGGAGGCCCTGAGCGAAGGCATGTCCCTGCCGATGCAGGCCATCGTCGAGAAGCCACCCCGGGATGAAGCCCCGTCCAACCTGGCCGTGGTCGGTCGCTATGTGCTCTCGGCCAATATCTGGCCCTTGCTGGAAAAAACCCCGGCCGGTGCCGGCGACGAGATCCAGCTGACCGATGCCATCGCCATGCTGATGGAAAAGGAGCAGGTCAATGCCTACTTCATGAAGGGACGCAGCCACGATTGCGGCAGCAAGCTCGGTTACATGAAGGCCAATGTGGAATACGCCGTGCGCCATCGGGAACTCAGCAAAGAATTCACCAGCTGGCTGAAGCAGTTTGCCAAAGAGCTGTAATCTCTGAATATTTACAAGATAAGCAGAATAAAAAACTGGGCATCATTCGATGCCCTTTTTCATTTTATAAACAAATATTCAACCATTGATAGATAAAATATCGCTAAATCATAATATTGTAATTTAAAGTCGCTTGTTCTATAAGGATTAAGGCTTGTTCCTAGCCCTTGCATAAAATTTCTAAAAAAATATAAGACACAGGTGGAAGTTCCAATGAATAACCCGTCCAAAGGGACCTTTTTAGGTCACCCTAAAGGGCTTTTTTTGCTCTTTAGTACCGAACTGTGGGAGAGATTCTCCTATTACGGCATGCGTGCCGTGCTCGTCCTCTATCTGACCGACCTGACCGCCAACGGTGGCATGGGCTGGACCCAGGCCGACGCCCTCAAGCTGTACGGCATCTATACCGGTCTGGTCTACATCACCCCCATCATCGGCGGCTGGCTCGCCGATACCTTCCTGGGCCAGCGCCGTGCCATCCTGTTCGGTGCCGTGCTGATGGCCGCCGGCCAGTTTACCCTGGCACTGCCTCACGCCATGTTCCCTGACATGGTCAACACCGTCTTCTATGCCGGCCTTGGCTTGCTGATCGTGGGCAACGGCCTGTTCAAACCGAACATCTCCACCATGGTGGGCGACCTGTATAAAGAAGGGGATCACCGTCGTGACGGCGCCTTCACCATCTTCTACATGGGTATCAACCTGGGCTCCCTGCTGGCCGGCGTGATCTGCGGCGCCGCCGCCACCGCCTATGGCTGGCAAGCCGCCTTCATCAGCGCCGGTATCGGCATGCTGCTCTCCTTGGTCGTGCAGGCCACCATGGCCCAGCGTTTCCTTGGCGACATCGGCCGTGTGCCCGCCGCCCAGCGTGCCGCCCTGCAGCGCTCCAAGGAGCAAAAAGCGCCCCTGACCAAACAGGAAGTGGATCGCATCAAGGTGATCCTGGTACTGGGCCTGTTCACCATCATCTTCTGGGCCGGCTTCGAGCAGGCCGGTGGTCTGATGAACCTGTATGCCCAGGAGTATACCGACCGCATGATCGGCAGCTTCGAAGTGCCGACCGCCTGGTTCCAGTCCCTGAACCCCTTCTTCATCATCACCCTGGCCCCTGTCGTGGCCGCCATCTGGATCAAGCTCGGCAAGAAAGAGCCGAACTCCCCGGTGAAATTCGCCATGGGCCTGCTGTTCCTGGCCGTCGGCTTCCTGTTCATGATCGGTGCCGTGCTGGAGCAAGGTGGTGATCAGGCTGTCAAGACCTCCATGTTCTGGTTGGTTGGTGCCTACCTGTTCCATACCCTGGGCGAGCTCTGCCTCTCCCCCATCGGTCTCTCCATGGTGACCAAGCTGGCTCCGCTGCGCCTGGCCTCCCTGATGATGGGTGCCTGGTTCGGTTTCGTGGCCCTGGCCAACTATGCCGCCGGCTTCATCGGATCCTTCGTCGGCGAATCCGGTGCCATGGCCATCTTCGGTGGCATCGCACTGGCCGCCGTGATCAGCGCCCTCATCCTGCTGACCATGGCCAACCGCCTGGTCTACTGGATGCACGGTGCCGAAGGCCCGGCCAAAGAGCCCGAAGAACAAGAGCAGAAACTGCAGTCTGCGACCGTTTGACCGGTCAGGACAGCAGAGACCAAACAGGGCGCCCATGGGCGCCCTGTTTGCATGTGTTCACTTCACGGCGTCAGTGGTGACGAACCTGCATCGTCAGGGCGCTGCCGCTGTCACTGCGAAACTGCAGATCAAAGGGCTCGTGCCAGCTTCGCCTGTGCAACGTGTAGCGACTGCTGCGCATCAAGCCGAGCGGCAACCCCCCTGCACGCATCAACCAGTGAGGTGAGGTGAGCCCGGCATTTGCAAAAAGCAGCCCATCCTCCTGATCGAACAGCAGGGCCGCCATGGCAAAGGAGTGACGCAGGCCCGACTCCAGCAGTTGCAGATTGAGGTAATCCAGCAATCGGTGTGGCTGGGTCAACAGCAGGCTCTCTTGTTGCTGGTATTGGCGATAGGGGCCGTTCATCAGGGATCGCACCAAGGCACCACAGAAGGCTGCATCCACACCGAGGATGGGCAATTCCATCACCAGTACCAGCAGCTTGTCGTCCAGTTTGAAGGTATCCGGGATGAAGAGATTGCCCATGCCGGCAAAGGTGACCTGCCAGGGCCCCCACTCCTGCATGCCAGGGGGGGCCAACCAGGCGAGCAGCCGGCTGCTCGCCAGATCGTGGCCACGGAAGAAGTCGATGTGCTCCATCAGCTCCAGTTGCTGGCTCTGATGCCCGAGGTTTGTCAGGCATTGCTCGATGCTGCGGCGGATCTGCTCATAGTCATTCACCGGTTTGATGAAGAAGTCCCTGGCCCCCGCCCGCAGCGCACGCTCGATCGCAGCCATCTGATCCTGACCGGAGATGACGATGACGGGCACCTGTGGATAGCGGGCGGTGAGGCAGGCAATTACCTCATGGCCATCCATGTTCGGCATGTTCAGATCACACAACACCACATCGGGGTGATAGAGCGCTGCGGCAGAGAGTCCCTCAATCCCGTCTTCTGCCTGAAAGACGCAGGCCCCGTCGTGCTCGAGATAAGATACCAGTGAGTGGCGAAAAACCGCTTCGTCTTCTACCACCAAGATCCGTAGTCCGGCTTTTGACATCTTGACAAAGCTCTTATTAGTCAAATGGTTATTTGAGCATTAAGACTAGATCATGGGCACTGGATACCGCCACACAATATTGTCGAGCAGCGAGCCGGGCTGGCCTTGGTATCTGCCAAGCGTTTGAAATGGTCCGACTATTTTGCTCGCCCCCTTGCGCAAAGATGATTGACAACCGTCGCCCGGCAGCCGTTCTCTCGCAGGTCGGCACCATGAATTGTATGAGGCACCGCCATGAGGGATAATGCCCTCCACTCCAGATCGTGAAGCAGACCATGACGCCAGCCGAATACAGCGCCCTCGCCCATCCCAGACTCTCCCATCCGGCCCGCAGCCTCTATACCCTGCAACTGCGCCGCTTGGTGCTGGAAAATCGGCTGGCCCGACTCAACTATCCCGAGCTTGGCCGGGCACTGGCTGTCGTCGATCCGGGCAATCCCGGTGGTTTCAGCTATCAGGTCAACGCTCGCCAGCTGACCGAGCTGCTCGACGAACTGATGGAGGCCGAACTGCTTCAGGTCGAGGCCCAGGCTGACAGTGAGCACTACCACCAGTGCCCTTTCCAGTTGCCGTTGCTGAGCCAGCGGGTGCGCAGCCCCCTGCCGGCACGCCCGTTCCAGATGCACCTGCAGTGGCGTCCGGACGAAGAACTGCCTGCTCTCGCACGCCTGTGCGGGGTGATCGATGCCAGCTACAGCGAAGAGGATCTCGGGGAGTTCATCGCCTACTGGCTCGGCCGCCCCGAGGTGTTCGACTCCCATCACCAGTGGATGTTGAAATTTATTCGGGCCCTCAAGAGTCGGCGCTACGCCCGCCGCCCGGCGACCGTGGTCACCGGGTACCAGCAGGTCGCGCCAGCCCCGGTAGAGGCTGGCCCGAGCCGCCGGGCGCAAGAGATGATCGATGAGGCCAAACGGCTGGCACAAGCTCAGGAGCCGGAGAATGATTGATACCAGGCGGCCACGAAGTGCACTATTGACCCCCTGCCCATCCAGCCACAGCCCTAGCAGAAGGAGAATTCCATGACAGATCCGCACGACCCGATGCGCCAGGCACTGGAAGAGATCGAGGCCAAACGCCAGAAAATCGCCAAGGCGAGACAGGAGCAACGGGCTCATGATCCCGAGCTCAAGCGTCACGTCAGCAGCCTGCAGCAACGTATTCTCCGACTGCGGGCCGCAACCGGCGGCAGCCAGTACGACTACGGGACCCTGCGCAAGGAGTACGACGCCAAGGCCAATGCCGAAGTGCGCGAGTTGCAGAAGGCCGCCCGCCAGGAGCGGATCCAGAAGCTGATCGCCCAGGCCGACCTCAATCCGGACTGGATCTTCGACAAGATGGATTCCGGTGACCCGGCCCTGCAATACCCCATCGAGACAGCCCGCTACTTCATCAGCGGTTTCGAGCACTGGGAGAAGAGCGGCGGGGGCTGCATGCTGATCTACGGCGATTACGGCACCGGCAAATCCACCCTGGCGGGTGCCGTGGCCCACGAGTTGATCGCGCGCCACCAGAAGTCGGTGATCTTCCAGCAGTGGGCCTCCATCGTGGACAGGCTCTTTTTCAACGTCATCCAGGATCAGGAGGAGCGCAACCAGTACCGCCGCGCCCTGGAAGAGGTGGACCTGCTGATCATCGACGAGGTGGCGGCCAACCGTGCCAAGATGGCCGAGAGTCAGTCCAGCTTCCTCGGCCACCTGCTGCGCCGTCGTCGCAACCTGTCCAAAAGCGTCATCATCATCACCAACCACAGCCCCCAGAGCCTGCATCAGGCCATCGGTGATTTCAGCTATGAGGCGATCAAGGCGTTCAATCCGGTGGACATCCACCTGAGCGGACCCAGCCGCCGTCCCAGCATCGGCCATTACAACGGTTGATCCCGTCGGGCCGGCGTCCCTGATGTCCGGCCCTTCATATCCCCTGCACCTCACAAATAAAAACCACTCTCATTTACAGAGAGCCATCCAGGCTCTAGGCTTGCTCTTTTGTTCGAGAGGGCCTGTCATGCCAACCACACTCATCTTCGGTGCCAGTCGAGGACTGGGCCGCGCCTTCACCGACCACGCACTGCAACTGGGCCACAGGGTCGTTGCCCTGGTGCGCCATGCCGACATGGCCAGCGAGCTGCATACCCTGGGAGTCGAGGTCGTCATCGGGGATGCCCTGGACCCCCAGGCCGTGGCCCAGGCTTGCCGCTTGGCGGACAGGGATGCCCGGGTAGTCTCCACCCTCGGCAGCTTTCGCCAGAGTGCACCGGTGGATTATCAGGGCAACCGCCATGTGATCGACGAGATGGAGCACGCCGGGCTCAGCCGCCTGCTGCTGGTCACCTCCCTCGGTTGTGGCGACAGCTGGCAATACCTGCCCGAACGGGCTCGCGCCGCCTTCGGACACGAGGTACGCCTCAAGAGCCTGGCGGAAAGCTGGCTGCAGACAAGCACCCTTGAGTGGACCATTTTACGCCCCGCAGGGTTGCAGGATGGGGAGCCCACGGGTCAGGCCATCCTGAGCCAGGGGCAGGAGAGGCATGGCCTGGTCAGGCGCCAGGATGTGGCGATACGGGGTTTGCAACTGCTCACCGACCAGGAGGCGTGCGGTCAGATCTATGCCATCGGCGATTCGGGTCTGAATCAGCCATGATCCCTGTGAATGGCAACACGGTCAGCCCAATGGCTGACCGTGTTGTTGCAAGGGGCCTAGTCGGTGGAAGACGCTGTCGTCCCATCATCCGGCCGCGTTGCAGGGCACGGTTGACGCCATCGGAGCAACCAGCACGCCAGAGCGCCATACAGCAGCGCCAGTCCCCACAACTGCCACCAGTAGCGGGAGACCTGGGCAAAGTCGGCCCCCATCTGATTGAGGCGCAGGAATCCCTCGATGGCCGGCGTGCTCGGTGCCCACTGGGCCAGCCAGTTGAGGGGGGCCGGGATGAGCTCAAGGGGCCAGATAAAGCCGGCCAGGAAGACCAGCGGCAAAGAGGAGACAAGCACCACCTGGGTCGGTAGATCACGGCGGGTGAACAGGGCGCCGAGCACGATCCCGAGCCAGGTGGTGGCCAGCAGGAACGGCAGGGTAAAGAGCCAGAGTTCGCCGGGTACAGCGGTGCGGGCAATACCGTAGTGATCGAAGCAGAAGCCGAAGAAGTAGGTCACCGGAAGGACGAAAAGAGCCCCCACCACCAGGGTGCGGGCCAGCAACAAGGCCGGCACGGGAGCATGTTGCCAGTAGCCTGACTCGCCACGGCGGCTGCGCTGGTTCTGGGTCGCCCCCAGGATGCCGGTCCCCATCAGCAACACCTGATGCAGGATCAGCACGAATACCGCAGGCACCACGTAGTTCACATAGCCCATGGTGGGGTTGAATACCGGCAGCACATTGAGGGCCACCGCGTTCCAGCCCATGGCGGCCTGGGGCAGCGCCTCACCCTGGCTCAACAGCCTGGCCACCTTCACCTGGGCGGCGAGCGTGCCCCCCGCCTGGGCCAGCCCTTCGGCAATGGTGCCATAGACCAGGAAGTAGGAGGCATCCCCGGCATAACCCAGGGTCACGCTCCTGCCCAGCATCAGATCCCTATAGAAGTGGCGGGGAATGTGCAAGATGCCGCTCGCCTTGCCGGTCAGCATCATCTGGCGGGCCTCGTCGAGCGAACCGGCACGGGCCACCAGTTTCACCTGCGCCGTGGCATCGGCCATGAACTCCAGCTGGCGGGAAAGCTGGCTGCCATCCTCGTTGACCACCACCACGGGCTCTTCCCTGGGCAATTGATGCAGGTAGGGCTGGGGGTAGAGGAAGGAGTAGAAGAAGACGCCGCCAAACAGGGTCAGCATGATGGCGCGATCCGCCAAGAGGGTGCGCAGCTCAAGGCGCACCAGATCCCAGAATCCCATCATGGCCTGGACTCCTCATGGGGCAGGGCCGCGCCCGACGGCGTCCGGTAGCGGTGTACCACCAGCAGCAGGGGCAGCAGAAACAGCAGCAGGGCCCCGAGCTGGGGCAGGGCTGCCGTCAACGGTTGACCGTAGTTGGTTTGCCCAATCTGCAGCTCCACATAGTGGGAGATGGGCAGCAGGCTGCGCCAGAACTGGGCCACATCCCCCATGGCGCTGACCGGAAAGGTGACCCCCATGAAGGCAAATCCCGGCGCCGTGTAGGCGCCGGCCAGAGAGAGCGCCCGCGCCGGATCCCGGATGATGCCGTAGAAGAAGGCCCCCATGGTGACGCAAGCGGCCGACGCCAGTCCCAGCCCCGCCGTCAGCACCAGCCAACTGCCTTGCATGGGGTACCCAAGCCCCTTGAACAGCAGCAGACTCCACGCCAGACCCCACCCCCAGCCGATGAGCACGTGGGGCAGCAGGGTACGCCAGAGGCCGAACCAGACCCCTCTGGTGGTCCAGTCCAACCCGAGGCGATCGGTGCGGGCCAGGGCGTTCAGGCCATAGAGCACAACCAGGATCTGCCACACCGCAGGCAGCAGGGCGCTCAGCAGAAACTGGGCGTAGCTGGAATTGATGTTGTAGAGCGCGGTAACCTGGCTCGCAATGGGTACGGATTGTCCCAGGGCACCGGGCAGCGTCTTGCCGTCGGCCATGGCCGAGAGCACGCCCACCTGGCCATTGAGCGTCCCGACCACCTGGGCCAGTGCGGAGTTGACCAGCTTGGCAATCAGGATGAACTGGCCATTGTTGAACACGGTGACCTGCGGCTGAGTGCCTTGCCGGGCATCCCGCTCCAGGTGATGGGGGATCACCACCAGGGCATAGATGTCCCCCCCTCGCAGTGCCCTGGCCCCCTCGTCGATGGCGTCAAACTGCTGCGCTATCTTGAGCCCGGCGGAGCCATCGAGAGAGAACGCCAGTTGTCGGGAGAGGGGGCTGCGATCCTGATCCACCAGACCGACCTTGAGATCCCGCGCCAGGCCGGCTGAAAAGATCCAGCACAGGATCCCTATCAGCACCAAGGGGACCCAGCTCGCCAGCGCCCGGCCGAACGGGTCCTGCCAGAGCAACCGCCATTCGCGTCCCATCAGAGCTCGACCAGCACGCTCATGCCGACCCGCAGCCCGTCAACCGGCTGCAAGGGGCGCGCTTCCACCTGGAAGCTTTTCATGTCGAACCCCTGGCGGGTGTCGGTGGCACGCCAGGTGGCGAAATCCCCCATCACGGCCACATGGGTCACCTTGAAGCGCACCAGCTGATCCCCCAGGCCGGGAATACGGGCATCAAACTCGGTACCGACCGGAAACCTTGGCAGGAGGTCCTCACGGACATGGAACTGGGCCCAGGCATCCTTCATGTCGAGCAGGGTCACCACGGGGAAGCCCTGGGGAGCCAGCTCGCCGCTACGCAGCAGCACCTGGGCAACTTCCCCCTCGTGGGGGCTGGCGATGCGGGTATCGGCCAGATAGGCTTCCACTTCCGCCACGCCGCCAGCCGCCATCTTGGCCTGCTCGCGGGCCGCGATCTTGGTCTCTTCCCGCGCCCCTTCCAGCGCCATCTGGTATTGCTGCCAGGCCATGCCCTCGCTGTACTTCGCCGCCTGCCAGGCCGTCCAGGCCTCGTCACGCTTTTGCAGCGACATCACGCCATCCCGATGCAGGCTGGCAATGCGCTCGTAGGTTTTGCCATGAAGCAGGGCAGCCGCCTTGGCCTGTTGCCACTGGTCCTTGGCGGCCGCGATCTGCTGCACTCGCGCCCCCTTCTCGGCCTCTTCGGCCATGGCGCCAGCCGCGGCCTGCCCGGCCTTGGCCTGACTCAGCTTGGCCTCGATCTCCGGGCTCGCCAAAGTGAACGCCAGTTGGCCCCTGGTCAGTTGATCCCCCTTCTTCACCAGCACCTCGTCAATGCGGCCCGCCACCTTGGAAGAGACCGAATACTGCTGCGCCTCTATCTGCCCCTGCAGACGCACCGGCTCCGGCTGATAGGCCAGCCAGAAGCGCCAGCCCAGCCAGAGCACAAGCAATACCAGCGCCAGTGGCAGCAGCCAGGGCTTGCCCTGGCTCATCTTCTTCTTGATGGGGGGATGACTCATGAATTCACCTCGGCAAACGGGCGACCCTTGGCGGTCGAAACGGACATGAATAACGGAATGGAAGAGCGCGCGATCATGAGTTCACCTCGATCGCCTGACCATGCTGATACTGGTTGAAACTGTTCATCTGACCGGAGAGTGCCAACAGGCGGGCCAGGGAGATCACGTATTGATAGGCGGCGGCGGCGCGCTGGGTCTTGACCCCGGCAAGCTGGGTCTGGGCATCGACCACATCAAGGGAAGTGGAGAGCCCCTGACCGAATGCCTTGTCACGCAACCGCACGTTCTCCTCGGCCAGCGCCTGGGTCGAGGAGAGAGAGTGATACTCCTCCAGTCCCTGGGCAGCCTCGCGCCAGGTCTTCTCGACCAGCAGCTCCAGATCCTGGCGGGTCTTGGCTTGCAGCAGGTTGACCTGGAGTTCGGCGCTCTTGGCTGCCTGGACTGTCTCGGAGCGGCCATCACGACTCACCAGCGGCATGCTGACCCCGACACCAACCAGCCAGTCCGGTGTGGTCTTGGAGACAATGGAATCATCTTCATAGAGGTTGTAGTTGCCGAACAGGAAGAGCTCGGGGGCGTATTTGCCCTTCTCCAGCTTGATCATCCCCTGGGCCTGCTCCTTCTTGGCCGTCAACAGCTTGAGACCGGGATGCACCGACAGGGTCTCCTCCACGAAGGGAGACAAGGCTGGCATCCCTTCGTTGATGAAGAGGGCGGTATTGGGCTCAGCCTGCTTGAGCTTGAGCATGTGGCCGAGCGCCAGCTGGGCGATCTCCAGGCTGCGCCTGGCCTTCTGGGTATCGATACGTGCCCTGTCATAGGCAGACTGGGCCGAAAGGCGCTCCACCTTGGCGATCTGCCCCTGGGCTTCGAGCTTCTTGGCATGATCCAGATGGTGTGCCAGTCCCTGCTCGATCTCCTGCTTGGTCTGCACCACCTGCGCCGCCAGCACCACCCCGAAGTAGGTCTGGGAGAGGCTCTCGAAGGTGGACTGCTGTTTGAGCACCAGCAACTGCTCAGCCTCGCTCACTTGGGCCTGACGAATATCCTGGGCCGCATCGATGCGCCCGCCGGTAAAGAGCGGCCATAGCATCTTGACCGAACTGGTCACCACGTTCTGCTTGGTGAGGGGGGTGACGAAATCGCTCGGGCTGAGGTTGAGTGCCTGCATCACAGGCCCCAGCACCTTGCCGAATTCCGGATGATTGGCGATGGGGTTGAGATCCAGCATGTCCAGCTCCATCGGCTGATCGAGATGGGTATAGCTGGCCCCCACATCCACCTTGGGCAGGTACATGGCCTTGGCCGCCTCCCGCAGTTGCTGGGCCCGCTCCACCCCGGCCTGCTCTGCCGCCAAGCCGTCATCCTGCTGGATGACCCGGCTCCAGGCCTCGGTAAAGCTGACCGTCTGCGCCTGAGCCGACCCCAGCACGATACCCAGCAGGCATGGGCAGAGCGACTTGATGAACTTTACCGTCATACATCCCCGATCCGTTTGTAATGAAATTGTGTAGAGTCTTTGCTCAATTCAGGCCCGCTATCATAGCCTAAACCGGCTTGAGAGGGAGACTCACAAATCACCATCCCCCTCACTCGCGCCCTCCTGACCATGGTCACAGACAATATGTCCGATTTTCAAGCACTCCTGAATTTGCAAGCCTTGGCGCGACGTTTTTTTCAGAAAAAAATGGCTGACGCTCAAATACTAACCTTTTCTCCTGACTAAAAAATGCGTAATATACGCCGCCCTAAGCCGATGGTAACCGTGGAATGCAGATAGGTCCCCACACGCTTGAAACTCCCCTGATCGTGGCCCCCATGGCCGGTGTAACAGACCGACCATTTCGTGAACTTTGTTTACGTTTGGGAGCCGGTATGGCCGTTTCCGAGATGCTGCTGGCCAACCCGGATGTCTGGGATACCCAGAAAACCCGGATGAGAATGGATCACTCTGCTGAAGGCGGCTTGCGATCGGTCCAGATTGCCGGTGCCGACCCCGAGATGATGGCGTTTGCTGCCCGCTACAACGTGGAGCAGGGCGCTCAGATCGTCGACATCAACATGGGATGTCCGGCAAAAAAAGTGAATAAGAAGCTGGCAGGTTCCGCCCTGCTGCGTCAGCCAGACCTGGTCAGATCCATCTGCCGGGCCGTGGTGGATGCGGTGGAAGTACCTGTCACCTTGAAGATCCGCACAGGATGGGATCCGGATAACCGCAATGGCGAGGAGATCGCCCGAATCGCCGAAGATTGCGGTATCGCGGCCCTTGCCGTGCATGGTCGTACCCGTGCCTGCCTCTACAAGGGCGAAGCGGAGTACGACACTATCAGGGCGATTAAGCAGGCCGTATCGATTCCTGTTGTCGCCAATGGCGACATCGATAGCCCGGAGAAAGCCCGGTATGTCCTCGACTATACCGGTGTCGACGCCGTGATGATCGGCCGTGCTGCGCAAGGACGACCCTGGATTTTCCGGGAAATCCGCCATTTTCTTGAAACGGGCACCAAGCTGCCGCCTCCCGACAGGGAAGAGGTTCGCACCCTGATGAACGAGCATGTCACCAATCTGCACCAGTTTTACGGTGCCTATCTGGGAGCGCGCATTGCCCGTAAACACGTGGGCTGGTATCTGGATGAAGAAGAGGCGGGCCGAGAATTCCGTAAGCACTTCAATGCCCTGGATTGTGCAGACGCACAACTCGAGGCACTCGAAGCGTATTTCGATGGATTAGGTTAACGCATAACTAAAGAGCCGACCGAATATGTTCGAACAAACCCTGACTTCTGATGCATTGGTAACAACTACTCACAATCACGCTGCCGAGCCGACCCAACGCCCCCTGCGTGACTCTGTGCAACAGGCCCTGCGTAACTACCTGGCCCAGTTGAACGGTCAGGAAGTGATTGATCTGTACGATATGGTTCTCTCCGAAGTCGAAGCTCCCATGCTGGACGTGATCATGCAGTACACCCGTGGCAACCAGACTCGCGCCGCCGTGATGATGGGCATCAACCGCGGCACCCTGCGCAAGAAACTCAAGCGTTACGGCATGAACTGATCCCGGTCATTCTGCTGCAGTGCAGACGAAGGCGTATCCCAGCGATGGGATACGCCTTTTTCTATGCCCGGTGTTTACCTGCTCACTCCACCGCCAGCTTGATACCAAGCCCCACGAACAGCCCCCCCATCACACGATTCAGCCAGGTGGCCACCCGGGTGGGTAGTCGCACCTTGCGGCTTGCAAACGCGGTGGAAAATGCCAGCAGATGGCACCAGATCATGCCGTTGAGATTGAAGATGCAGCCCAGCACGATGAATGCCATCGCCTTTTGCGGTGAAGCGGGATCGATGAACTGGGGCACAAAAGCGAGAAAAAAGAGCGCCACCTTGGGATTGAGGACATTGGTGAGCAACCCCTGCCGGAAGATGCGCCCATAAGAGAGCGCAGGCAGCGCCACAGCCCCATCCACAGACGTTGAAGTGCCACTCCTCTGCCAGAGCATGGACACACCGAGATAGACCAGATAGAGCGCCCCCATCAGCTTGATGACGGCAAACAGCTCGGCGGAGGCACTCAACAGGGCAGACAGTCCCAGCGCCGCCGCCAACACATGCACCATGGTACCTGTCCCGATACCCAATGCCGCCATGGACCCTGCACGCCAGCCCTGGGAGCCGCTGCGCAGCATGATGAGCAGGGAGTCAGGCCCAGGCATCATGTTCAACAGCAGGCCAGAAACGACAAACAACGCCAGATCGTGGATCCCCAACATAGACAGCTCCTTGTACATGAAAGAAACAGTCTATGGATCCTGAAGTACTTGTCACTCCCGTTTCCGGCGATAGTGATTATCAAGGAAGGGAATAGCGTTTGAGCCGGAGATACTTGGCGCTCAACCAGGTGAGAAAGAGAGATAGAGCCGTTTGAAAGGCAGTGATACTGGCTGAATAGCAATGTTTATCGATGTAATAGACTGGATTTTGTGCATTAGCCAGACTTATTATCTAAAAAATAAATTACAGGCAATAAAAAACCCCGCTCGAGTGAGCGGGGTTTCTTGTATTGGG